>JANOZF010000033.1:0-37046 GCA_031429255.1 Rubrivivax sp. | reverse complement strand
GGATGGCGTGGTTGCAGAACGACCAATCGCGGGGTGTCTGTCTTTCGTTCAGACCCAGACGGGCCTTGAACCATTGGCGGTCACCGTCCACCAGGCTGATCAGCGCGATCGGGCATTGCGTCAACGACGCGGCGGCGTGGGTGAGCGCCTCGAACCCTGGTTCGGGGTCGGTGTCGAGCACACCCAGTTCGGCCAGCAGCGAGAGTCGCTGAATCTCTTCATAGGCGTGCGCTTCAGGCTCGAGCTCGGCAATCAAGGCCGGCACCGGTTGACGGCGGCCGTGGCGAGGGCGGGTGTGGTGATAAGGAATGGCTGGCAGGGCATGGCTGTGGCGCTCCGGGCGACTGGGGTGGACTTGATGACAGATCGGCCTGGCTGCCGCAGCGTCGACACGGGCACCCGACGCCGCTGCCCACTGACTTTTTAGGCATTCGCCCGGCACCGCCCTGACGGCGAAGTCCCCCACTTCAGGCTCGGCGCAGGCTCAGTGGGATTCGAGCTTGAGGATTGTGAGACGGCCGCCACTTCATCGTCCGTTCGGTAGCGAACAGAGGAACGCAGGGCTGTTGTTGTGTGTGGGTGTCCGCAGCAGGGATGTGGGCATGCCTGAAGCTGATGTTCACGGCCGCCGTCGGCGCAGCCCTCGTGTCCTGGGAGGCTCGCCAGCGGCGCCTTGTGCCGTGCACGTCGGACCAGGTTTTTGTCCCATTGCGCATGAAGCACGCCCATCAGGGCGCATCATCGGTGTTCCATCCACCCAGGAGCACGACGCATGAGCAAAGGCAAGAGCGGCAACAAGGAAGTCAAGAAGCCCAAGAAGCTGCATGTCCCCAACCCACCTGGGTTGCCGGCCAGCTTGGCGGCAGTGGGTACGGCACCGCCGCGGCCGAAGAAGAAGTAGCGCAACGGGCCGCCACGCGGCTGGGCCTGTCGAGGCCCTGCCTGCACTGACAGGCCGGCACTGTTGGCGACGGCCCGGTGTGTCACAAGGCAACGGCGGCTTTGTCTGCCCGCTGCGCAGATGGGCGTTCTTTGCGGCCGCCTAGAATTGACGCTTCTGCGTGTGGGGCCTTCTGTCCGAATGCCGGCGTGCGGACGACCGCCGCAAGGTTTGCACTTCGAACCGCCACCGAAAGGCCGCACGTCATGACCGCTCTCAGTCCATGGTGCCATCAGGCTCTGCGCGCCATCAACCGCTTTCCGTGCGGTGTATCGGCGCTGCTGGCCTTGGCACCGCCGCGGGTGCCGGTGGCCGTGTGGGCCTTGGCGGGGGCGCTGCTGCTGGGCGGGCCGCAGCGCGCCGCCGCAGCGCCGACGGGCGAAGCCGCCTTCTCGTACACCACCGTGCAAGGCGACACACTGATCGGGCTGGGTCGTCGCTTTCTGGTCGATCCCGGACAGTGGCCTGAGCTGGCGCGCCTGAACAGCGTGCGCCAGCCGAACCGTATCCCGTCGGGCACCGTGCTGCGCGTACCGCTGCGGCTGATGGCCACCGAACCGGCACCCGCCGTCATCACCGCGGTGAGCGGTGACGCACGCGCCGCCGGCAAGACCGCTGAAGCGCCGCTGGTGGCCGGGCAGTCGGTGCCCGAAGGCACCGAGCTGCGCACCGGAGAGGGCAACGTCACGGTGCGTCTGGTGGACGGCACGGTGCTGCGCCTGCGCTCGGCCAGCCGCCTGCAGATCGAAGAGTCCAACCGCGTGCCGCGTGCCGGTGTGGTGCGCTCGGGCGTGGTGTTGCAGCAAGGTCAGATCGAGGTGCAAGCCCAGCCCGCGGCAGCCGGGCAGCCCGGCTTCCGGGTCGGCACGCCCGCCGGCGTGCTGGGGGTGCGCGGCACGGAATTCCGGGTCAATGCCGAAGGCGCAGCGGGTGCCACCCGCGGCGAGGTGCTGGAAGGCGCCGTGGCCGCCACGGGCGCCGCCGAGCAGCCGGGCCAGTTGGTGAAGGCTGGTTTTGGGGTGGTGGTGGACAGCACGGGCCGCGTGGCGCCCCCGGTGCGGCTGCTGCCAGCGCCCGACCTGGCGCAACTGCCCGCGCTGCAGGAACGACCCTTGGTCCGCTTCACGCTGCCGGCCGTGGCTGGTGCCACGGGCTTTCGCGGAGAACTGGCGCGAGACCTTGGCTTTGACCAGGTGCTGACCGAGGTGCGCACGGCCTCGAACGAATTGCGCATAGCCGATCTGGCCGATGGCGACTATGTGCTGCGCGTGCGGGGCGTCGACGCCAACGGCCTGCAAGGCCTGAACGCCCACCACCGCTTTCGCCTGAAGGCGCGGCCCGAGCCACCGTTGCCGCAATCGCCGGCGCCGCGCGCAGTGATCACGGGCGACCGTGTCGAGCTGGCCTGGACGTCCAATCCCGACGCGCGCAGCTACCGGCTGCAGTTGTCGCGCAGCGATGACTTCAAGGCCCCGCTGCGCGACCTGCCCGGCCAGACCGCGGGCTCGCTGGCGCTGGCGGGCCTGGCGCCGGGCAGCTATTACTGGCGCCTGGCCAGCGAGCGCGGCGCGGCCGATCAAGGCCCTTTCGGGGCCGTGAGCCAGTTTGAACTGCGGCTGCTGCCGCCAGCGCCCGGTGCGCCGCAAGTGGGCGTGGGCGACCAGGGTCTGCGTCTGGCCTGGGAAGGCCTGCCGGGCCAGACCTTCGAGCTGCAACTGGCGCGTGACGCGGCCTTCACGGCCGTCGTCCTGCAGCGCAGCGTCGACTCGCCCGCGCTCGAAGTGGTGCTGCCGGGCAGTGGCCGCTTCTTCGTGCGGGTGCGTGCGCGCGACGCGGACGGCTATATCGGGCCCTATTCCACGCCTCAGCAGTTCGACATTCCGAATTGCCTGCGTGACACCGGCGGCGTTTGTGTGAAGGCCGATGGTCAGCCTGTGATCATCGGACCGTGAGTGCGCTGCGGCGCGCCTGGATTCGGCTGAACGCCCGGCGCGACGCGAGCACCGTGGCGCTGCTGCTGGCCGCAATGGCGGCGGTGCTGGCCGTCAGCGGCTGGACCTGGCGCGCCGACCGGCTGGTCTACGACTTCGGGCTTTCGATGTCCAGCCGCCCGCCGCCACCGGGCATCGTCATCGTGGCCATCGACGAAGCCAGCATCGATGCCATCGGCCGCTGGCCCTGGCCGCGTGCGGTGCACAGCACGCTGCTCGATCGGTTGTCGCAGGCGCGGCCGCGTGCCATCGGTCTGGATTTGATCCTCAGCGAACCCGACCCGAACCCCGAGCAGGACCGTCTGCTGGCGCAGATGCTGCGCCGCGCGGCGCCCGTGGTGTTGCCCGTGGCCTGGCTGGTGCGTGTACCGGGTGTCCAGCCGCGCCTGCTGACGCCCGCGGGCGCGATGGAGTCGGCCGCGCTGCTGGGGGCCGCCGAGCCCGCGGTGGACGACGATGGTGTGCTGCGGCATGCCTTCCTGCAAACCGGCCGCATGCAGGAGATGTTGCCCCGCGCCTTCCCGCACATGGCGCTGGCCTTGCTGCGCGCGGGAGGCGAGACGCTGCCCGACGACTTTCCCGCCGACAGGCAGGACCCGGGTCTGCATGCTGTCGATGCCGACGGTTTCCGCAACAACCGTTTCCTGATCCGCTACGCGGGGCCACCGGGCCATGTGAAGCGGGTGTCGTATGTGGACGTGCTGCGCGGCGCGGTGCCGGCGCAAGTGCTGGCCGGCAACTACGTGCTGGTGGGCATGACCGCGCTGGGCCTGGGCGACACGCTGGCCACGCCAGTGAACGGGCGGCAGCATGCGATGCCGGGCGTGGAGGTGCTGAGCAACACGCTGTACACCCTGCGCAGCGGTGACACGTTGGGCGCCGTGTCGCGCTGGCCGGCGGCGGCGTTGGCCGCCCTGCTGGTGCTGCTGCTGGTGGGCACGCTGGAGCGGGTGGGCACACGGCGTGCCCTGGTGCTGGCGCTGGGCTCGGTGCCGCTGGCGGTGGGCCTGAGTCTGTGGGCCATCCACCTGGGTTGGTGGTGGAGCCCCGTGCCCTACGCAGCCGCTGCGGTACTGGCCTACCCGTTGTGGAGCTGGCGCCGGCTGGAGCGGGCCGTCGACAGCCTCGACGCCGAGATTCGTCGGCTCGAACCCGAGGCGGGCGTGCATCTGGCGCCGCGCCCCGATGCAAAGCGCCCCCCCGACCCGCGCGACCGGCTGGCGTCGCGGCTGGAGACGCTGCACTCGGCCACCGACACGGTGCGCAGCGCACGCCGCTTCCTGGCCGACGCGCTGGCCGGCATGCCCACCGCGATGGTGGTGGCCGAAGAAGGTGGCCGCGTGGTGCTGGCCAACACGCTGGCCGCCCGGTTGTTCGAGACCGACGACGCTGCCGACCTGCAGGGCCTGGACCTGCCGGGTCTGCTGGTCGAGTTCAGAACCCCACAGCCGGTGGATTGGCAGCAGCTGTTCACGGCGTCGGGCGTGCCAGCGGGGGGGCTGGCGGTGGAAGCGCAACTGGCGCGCCTGGGTGACCTGCTGCTGCATTTCGCCAGCCTGGAGCTGCTGGGCCAGCAGCGCTGGGTGGTGACTTTCGACGACGTCACTGGCATCAAGCAGGCGCAGCGGCGTCGCGACGAGACGCTGGCCTTCGTGTCGCACGACCTGCGCTCACCGGCCAGCTCCATCATGCTGCTGGCCGACCTGCATCTGCAGGGCCACATGAACATGGGCCATGAAGAGCTGATGGCCGAGATCCGGCGTCTGGCGGCACGCACGCTGCAACTGTCCGACGACGTGGTGCGCCTGGCGCACGCGGAGTCGCGCCCGATGAACCTGGTGCCGGTGGACGTGGCTGGCCTGGTGGACGAGGTGATGGCCGACTTCCGGCCGCAGGCGCGCAGCGCCAACGTGAGCTTGCGCGTGCGGTTGTACGACGCGCAGTTGGTGTGGGTGATGGACCGCGCACTGTTGCTGCGTGCACTGGGCAACCTGGTGTCCAACGCCATCAAGCACAGCCCGCCGGGCTCGGTGGTCGAGCTGCAGACCGCCGCTGGTGAAGAGCGCTTGATCCTGCGCGTCAGCGACGCCGGCCCGGGCCTGACGGCGGAGCAGCGCGAGAAGCTGCACGACGAAGCGCAGGGCCTGCCGGCAGGTGACGCCCGTGGCGTGGGCCTGGGGCTGCTGTTCGTGCAGCGTGTGGCGGCGCGTCACCGTGGCATGCTGGTGGCGCGCCTCGGCGAGGGCGGCGTCGGTACCGTGGCCGAACTTCAACTGGGCGTGCTGCCGCTGAGTGCTGAAGCGGTTTGACGGCGCGGCAATGCGCAGGGCCTTTCCTTTGCGAGCGGTGTATAAGTCCGCCCACACCCTCACACCACCACACCACCACAGGCCTGCCCCCACCCATGAGAGCTTCCAGCATCCTGGCCACCATCGGCCACACGCCGCACGTGCGCATCAACCGTCTCTTCGGCCCCACCGCGCAGGTGTGGGTGAAGTCCGAGCGCAGCAACCCCGGGGGATCCATCAAGGACCGCATCGCGCTGGCGATGGTGGAAGACGCCGAAGAAAGCGGCGCGCTCAAGCCCGGCGGCACCATCGTCGAGCCCACCTCGGGCAACACCGGCATCGGGCTGGCCATGGTGGCGGCGGTGAAGGGCTACAAGCTCATCCTGGTGATGCCCGACAGCATGAGCGTGGAGCGCCGCCGCCTGATGCTGGCCTATGGCGCCAGCTTCGAGCTGACACCGCGTGAGAAGGGCATGAAGGGCTCCATTGCCAAGGCGCAGGAAATCGTCGCCGCGACACCGGGCGCGTGGATGCCGCAGCAGTTCGAAAACCCGGCCAACATTACAGCGCACGTGCGCACCACGGCCGAAGAGATTGCCACCGATTTTCCGGAGGGCCTGGACGCGCTGATCACCGGCGTGGGCACTGGCGGCCACATCACCGGTTGCGCGCAGGTGCTGAAGGCGCGCTGGCCGCAGCTGAAAGTGTTTGCCGTCGAGCCCAGCGCCAGCCCCGTCATCAGCGGCGGCGCGCCTTCACCGCACCCCATCCAGGGCATCGGCGCTGGTTTCATCCCGGCCAATCTGCACACCGCCTTGCTCGACGGCGTGATCCAGGTCGAAGCCGAAGCCGCGCGCGAGATGGCGCGGCGCTGTGCGCGCGAAGAAGGCATGCTGGTGGGCATCAGCAGCGGCGCCACGCTGGCGGCCATTGCGCAGAAGCTGCCCGAACTGGGGGCAGGCAGCCGCGTGCTGGGTTTCAACTACGACACCGGCGAACGCTACCTGTCGATCGAAGGTTTCCTGCCTGCCTGAGCAGCAGAGCGGCTGCAGCCCTGCGCGCAGGCCCGGCCGCGGGGCCGGTGGGCAGGCCGGCCGGCACGGTAAATGCATGTCAGCTTGATGGCGTCGACCTCGCCAGCAACTGCGTATCCATCCATTCATTCATCCCGCCACCCACCCGTCAACAGGAGAAGCCCACGTGATTCCAACCTACAGACTGAACGCCGTTGCCACCGCCGCGCTGATGACCACGCTGGGCACCGGCGCCTGGGCGCAGGCCGCGCCCGAAGCCGGCAAGCTGACCACCATCACCGTCACGGCCGAGCGCCGAGTCGAGAACCTGCAGAACGTGCCGACCTCGGTGACCACGATCGGCAGCGAATTGATGGAGGCGCTGAACACCAGCGGCCAGGACATCCGCATGCTGTCGGGTCGCGTGCCCAGCCTGAACATCGAGTCGTCGTTCGGCCGCGCCTTTCCGCGCTTCTACCTGCGTGGTTACGGCAACACCGACTTCCGCTTGAACGCGTCGCAGCCGGTGTCGCTGGTGTACGACGACATCGTGCAGGAGAACCCCATCCTGAAGGGATTCCCGGCCTTCGACCTGGCCAGCGTGGAAGTGCTGCGCGGCCCGCAAGGCACGCTGTTCGGCCGCAACACGCCTGCCGGTGTGGTGAAGTTCGAATCGGTGCGGCCTGGCCTGAAGAAGATGGAAGGCTACGGCAGCATCTCGTACGGCAGCTTCAATGCGGTCAACCTGGAAGGGGCGCTGAACGTGCCGACCTCGGCCGAGTCGGGCTTGCGCATCTCGCTGCTCAGCCAGACGCGCGACGACTGGGTGAAGAACACCCTGGCCACCGGGCCGACCCGCGACCTCGAGGGCTACCGCGACAACGCGCTGCGACTGCAGTGGCTGTACGAACCCGGCAAGGACTTCAGCGCGCTGTTCAACGTGCACGCCCGCGACTACACCGGCTCGGCGCGCCTGTTCCGCGCCAACATCATCCAGCCCGGCAGCAACAACTTCGTGGCGGGTTTCGACGAGCGCCAGGTGGCCTTCGACGGCATCAACCGTGCCGAGCTGCAGAACCAGGGCGCCAACCTGCGCCTGAAGTGGAATCTGGGCGCCGCCACGTTGCATGCCATCACCGGCTATGAATCGGTGAACACCTACAGCCGCGGCGACATCGACGGCGGTCCTGCGCCGTACAACTTCGGTGGCGGCGCCAAGGCCATTCCGTTCTATTCCGAGACCGCCGACGGCATGCCCAAGCACAGCCAGTGGACGCAGGAACTGCGGCTTGAGTCCAACGCCGCGGGCCCGTTGAACTGGCAGGCCGGCGTCTTCTACTTCAAGGAAGACTACAAGGTCGAGAGCTTCGACTACGACCCCACCGGCGGCAACAAGCAGCAGGGCTACGAGCGCGTCAAGCAGAAGAACGATGCCTACGCCGTTTTCGGCGCCTTGAACTATGCCGTCACCGATCAGCTCAAGCTGCGTGGTGGCCTGCGCTACACCTGGGACAAGAAGGACTTCGCGGTCGAGGACTACAACAGCGCGGCCTTCGTGCCCTGCATCGGCCCCACCATCGGCGCCATTCCCGTGCCGCCGCGCTGCTCGCTGGCCAATCTGGCAGCGCTGGGGCCGACGTCGGCCAAGACCTCGGACAAGAAGCTGAGCTGGGACCTCAGCGGCAGCTACGCGCTGGACAAGGCCGTCAACCTGTATGCACGCGCCGCCACCGGTTTCCGCGCCTCCAGCGTGCAGGGCGCCAGCGCCTTCAACGACCAATCGGTGGCCAAGCCCGAGACCAACACGTCGGTGGAAGCCGGCATCAAGGCCGACCTGTTCGACCGCCGCGCGCGGCTGAACTTCGGCGTCTTCAGCTACACCGTGAAGGACCTGCAGCTCACGGCGGTGGGCGGCAGCAACAACGCCAACATCCTGCTCAACGCCAAGAAGGCCGCCGGCCAGGGCTTCGAACTCGACCTGCAGGCCTTTGTCACCGACAACCTGCTGGCCTCATTCGGCGTGGGCTACAACGACACCAAGATCAAGGATCCGAACCTCGTGGTCTCGGTGTGCGGCAACGGGCAGAACGTGACACGCCCCAACTGCACGGTGCTAGACCCCCAGCCCGCGGGCGACAACAGCAAGGCCAACATCAACGGCAACCCGCTGCCGCAGGCGCCGAAGACGACGCTGAACTTCACGATGAAGTACACGCAGCCGGTGGCCAACGGCGAGATGTACGTCTTCACCGACTGGGTGCACCGCAGCAAGGTCAACTTCTTCCTCTACGAATCAACTGAATTCACCGGCAAGGCGCTGACTGAGGGCGGCGTGCGCGTGGGGTACACCTGGGGCCAGGGCAAGTACGACCTGGCGGTGTACGGCCGCAACATCACCAACCAGATCCGCATCGTCGGCGGCATCGATTTCGACAACCTCACTGGCTTCATCAACGAGCCCCGCACCTGGGGGCTGCAGTTCAAGGCGGCGTTCTGACCCGGCATTGCAGGCCAAGCTGAAGCGGGCGCAGCCAAGGGCAGGGGCGCTGCGGCCGTCGCGTTTATGCTCTTCGGCTGGCTGCCCGTATGCTGGCGGCGAAGGTGCGATTCCATGGTCCTTGTCCCTGCCTTGATCCCGCTGGCGTGCAGAGCGGCGCAGCGCAGCCGCGCTGCAACCGCGGGCCGGGCTCGCCGGGCCTGCCGCGTGCTGATGGCGTCGTGGGCACTCTGCGTCGGCGGCGCACACGCTGTGCAGCCGTCGGCAGCCTTTGCCCCATGGAGCCAAAGCTTTGCCGCCAACTGGGTGCGCCAGTTTCCGGAGTGGGCCAGCTTCACCCAGTACTTCGCTGGCGACGAGCAGGCCGCGCTGGACAGCCAGCTCACGCCATTGACGGCTGATGTGCGCGAGCGCCGCGCGGCGATGGCGCGCCAGGGGCTGGAGCGTCTGAATGGTTTCCCCGCGGCTTCACTGCAAGGTGCCGACCGTGTGAGCGCGGCGATCCTGCGCTCGGCGTTGCAACGCAGCCTGGACGGGCACCCCTTCGAGGACCACAACTTTCTCTTCAACCACTTGCGGGGGCCGCACCTGCGTTATGTGAGCCTGCTGGCCGAGAACCAGCCGCTGCGCCAGGCGGCCGATCTGCAGCCCTTTCTGTCCCGGCTGGCGCAGGTGGACACGCGCCTGGACGAAGGCCTGGCGCAGGCCCGCGCCGTGGTGGCCAAGGGCCTGCTGCCACCGCGCGTGGTGCTTGAACGGTCACGCAAGCAGGTGCAGGACTTTCTGGCCCAGGGCGCGGCCGGCAACGACATCGTCGCCGGTCTGGCGCGGCGCAGCGCACGCATCGCCAACCTGCCGGCCGAAGACCGCCAGGCCGCGATCGACAAGGCCACCGCACTGGTGCATGACCGCGTGCGCCCGGCTTACGAGCGCGTGCTGACGTTCCTGGACGAGGTGGCCCCGCGGGCGCGCAGCGACGCCGGTCTGTGGGCCCTGCCGCAGGGCCAGCAGGCTTACGCGCAGACGCTGGCCGAATTCACCACCACGAAGCTGAACGCAGATGAGATCCACGCGCTGGGCCTGCGCGAGGTGGCGCGCATCGAAACGCAGATGGACCGCGTGCTGCAGGGCTTGGGCCGCAGGGACGGCAGCGTGCAGCAGCGCATCGACGCCTTGCGCGCGGAACTGCAGCCGCCGCGCGAACCCGACCCGCGCCCGATGATCCTGGGGCTGTACTCGTCTGCGGTGAAAGACGCCGAGCGGCGGGCCCAGGACCTGTTCAACCTGCAGCCGCGCGCGCCGGTGGAAGTGCGCCGCGTGCCGGCGCTGACCGAGCGCACGGCCAGCGCCTACTACACCACGCCCACGCCAGACGGCAGCCGACCGGGTGTGTTCTGGGCGCCGCTGCCCGGGCCCGGCTACGACCTGCTGCGCATCCGCAGCCTGGTGGTGCACGAAGCCGTGCCCGGCCATCACTTTCAGCTGGCCCTGCAGCAGGAACAGGCCGACCTGCCGCTGTGGCGCCAGCGCCGCATCTTCAGCGGCGGCAGTGCGCATGCCGAAGGTTGGGCGCTGTACGCCGAACGGCTGGCACTGGACCACGGCTGGTACGAAGGCGACCCGCACGCGCTGCTGGGCGGGCTGGACGGCCAGCTCTTCCGCGCCCGCCGCCTGGTGGTGGACACCGGGCTGCATGCCAAAGGGTGGACGCGCGAGCGCGCCATCGCCTTCGGTTTGCCAGCCCATGAAGTGGAGCGTTACATCGCCAACCCCGGCCAGGCCACGGCCTACATGGTGGGCATGCTGCACATCCTGTCGCTGCGCGACGAGGCCCAGAAAACCATGGGTGCGCGTTTCTCGCTGAAAGACTTTCACGACGTGGTGCTGAAGACCGGCTCGGTGCCGCTGGACGTGCTGAGCGACGTGGTGCGGGCCTGGGCGAAGGCACCCGCCTGACGTCTTTGTACAAGACCTGTTCCCGCAAACCTTGCGTGCAAATCGTCGCTGATGGCCGGCAACGGCCCACGTTCAGCCATTGGCGCGGCGTGCGCTGAAAATGACCCGATGGCCCCAGAAAACTCCACCGTCCGCACGCTGTCCACCACCGCCTTTGCGACGCTGCTGCTGATCGCCTTCATGATGGGCGCCAACCACGTGGCGGCGCGGCTGGCCTTCAACAATGGCGTGGACGTGGCCACCGCGGTCACCTCGCGCAGCGCCGTCACGGCATTGGTGGTGGGCCTGCTGCTGTGGCTGTACAAGGTGCCGCTGAATTTGCAGGCGCGGCACCGCAGGGCGCTGCCGGTCATTGGCGTGCTGGTGGCTGTGCAGAGCGTGTGCCTGTATTCGTCGGTGGCGCGGCTGCCGGTGGCGCTGGCGCTGCTGGCCTTCAACACCTACCCGCTGTTCGCGGCCGGGTGGTCGGCAGTGATCTACAAACAACCGCCGCAACGCCGCGTGCTGCTGGCCATGCCGGTGATGCTGGCCGGCCTGGCGCTGGCGCTGGACGTGCTGGGCGCAGCGTCGGGCCTTGGCGCCGCCGGACAGTGGGGGCGCATCGGCGTGGGTGTGGCCTTTGCAATGGCCGCAGCGGCCACCTTCGGCCTGGCGCTGGTGCTGACGCAGCACGAAGCCGGTGACCTGGACGGCCGCCTGCGCACCTTCAGCACCATGGCGCTGGTGAGCGTGCTGGCGGGCGCCGGGGCCTTGGCGCAGGGCGGCTTCCATTGGCCGCAGGCGGCCATCGGCTGGGGCGCGCTGGCGGCGCTGACCTTCCTGTACGGCACCGCCTTCACGATCATGTTCACGGTGTTGCCGCGCCTGGGCGTGGTGGGCAACTCGGCCATCATGAATGTCGAACCCATCTTCGCGCTGGTGCTGGGCTGGGCGGTGTTGGGGCAGACCATTGCTGCGTTGCAGGTGGTGGGCGGACTGGTGGTGGTGGCCACCGTGATCTGGCTGGGTTTGCGGCGCGGATAGCCCCGCGGCTGGCAGCAGGGCCGGCGCTGCTGTTTGCGCGTGCTGGTTGTGGGTGCGGGTTGTGGCTGCTGTTGCCGGACGCTGTGGTGATGGTGGCTGGTGCAGTTGTCGGCCGTTCAGCGGCATTGCGGGGCCGCCGCTAACATCAGCACATGACCCTGCATCACACACCACTCCCCTTCAGCCGGCGCCGCCTGCTGGCGGCAGCCGCAACGGCCTTGGGCGCGCCCCTGGCGTGGGCCCAACCCGCGGCCGCGCCACCGCTGCGCCTGATCGTGCCCTTCACTCCCGGTACCGGCATCGACTTCATCGCGCGCCAGATCGGCCCCAAGCTGTCGGAGCGCCTGGGCCGCCCGGTGGTGGTGGACAACCGCGCTGGTGCGTCGGGCAACCTGGGCACCGAGGCCGTGGTGCGCGCGCCCGCCGATGGCAGCACGCTGCTGGTTACCGTCAACACGATGGTCATGAACCGCGCGCTGTACCCCAAGCTGGCCTTTGACGTGGTGAAGGACCTGCAGCCGGTGTCGCTCACCAGCTGGGGCCAGCTGCTGCTGGTGACCAGCAAGGCCAGCGGCATCACCACCGCCGCGGAGTTGCTGGCGCGCGCGAAGTCGCGGCCCGGGGCACTGAACTACGCGTCGCCGGGCAACGGCACGCCGCACCACCTGGCGATGGAGTTGCTGAAGAACCAGGCCAAGGTCTTCATCACGCACATTCCCTATCGCGGCACCGGGCCGGCACTGACCGACATCCTGGGTGGCCAGGTGGAGGTGATGTTCCTGCCCATCCACGTGGCCCTGCAGCATGTGAAGAGCGGCCGCTTGAACGCGCTGGGCATCAGCAGCGACAAGTCGCACCCACTGCTGCCCGACGTGCCGCCGCTGCGCACCTTGAATCTTGGGCAGCTGGACGTGGACATGTGGTTCGGGGTGCTGGCTCCTGCCGGCATGCCGCGCCCGCTGGTGGACCGGCTGAATGCCGAGCTCAAGGCGATCCTGGCGCTGCCCGAGGTGAAGACCGCTTTCGAAACACAAGGCATGACGCCGGCGCACAGCAGCGCCGACGAGTTCCGCAGCCTGATTGCCAAGGACGCCGAGCGCTGGGCGCAGGTGGTCAAGGCGCAGGGCATCCAGCCCGACTGAGCCGCAGCGCATGGACATCGCAGTCATTGGCGCCGGCCTGGGTGGGCTGGCTGCGGCAGCGGCGCTGCTGCAAAGCGGCCACCGCGTGCGCGTTTACGAGCAGTCGGCGCAGCTGGGCGAGGTGGGGGCCGGCATCCAGATGAGCGCCAACGCGATGAAGGTGCTGGACCACCTGGGCCTGCGTGCCACGCTGGAACCGGTGGCGGTGCGGCCGCTGGCTTTCGAGTTCCGCCGCTACGACAGCGGCGAGATGCTGCACCGCATTCCACTGGGTGCGGCGCATGAAGCACAACACGGAGCGCCCTATTTCCAGCTGCACCGTGCCGATCTGCACGCGGCCTTGCAGGCGGCGGTGCGCCGGCTCGACCCGCAGGCGCTGGTGCTGAACGCACGCTGCACGCAGATCGACGAACGGGCCGATGGCGTGCACATGAACTTTGCCGACGGACGCCAGGCGCAGGCCGAACTGCTGGTGGGCGCCGACGGCATCAAGTCGGTGGTGCGCAAGCATGTGCTGGGCGACGACAAGCCCGTCTACACCGGCCAGCTGGCCTGGCGCTGCACGCTGCCCACCGAGCGCATCCCGCCAGACCTGCGCACCGGCCTGGTCAGCACCGTGTGGTGCGGCCCCAGCAACCACGCCGTCACCTACTACCTGCGCGCCGGCACGGTGCTGAACTTCGTGGGTTGTGTGGAACGTGCCTGGGAAGAGGAAAGCTGGACTGCCTGCCGGCCCTGGGAAGAGCTGGACGCCGACTACGCCGGCTGGCACCCGATGGTGCGCGCCGTGGTCGACCGTGTCGACCGCGACCAGTGCTTTCGCTGGGCCTTGAACAACCGCGAGCCCAGCCTGCGCTGGAGCAGCGAGCGCATCACGATGCTGGGCGACGCGGTGCACGCCACGCTGCCCTACATGGCGCAGGGTGCCGCGATGGCGATTGAAGATGCGGCCGTGCTGGCGCGTGCGCTGCAAGAACCATTGACGGTGGGCAGCGAGACCACGCTGAACGCCCGGCTGCGCCGCTTCGAGGCGCACCGCGCACCCCGCACCGCGCGGGTGGTGCGCGAAAGCACCGAGATGGGCGAGCTGTACCACATCGTCGATGCGCAGGCCATGCGCGAAGCCTTCGTGGCGCGCGACATCGCGCGCTCACGCAACCAGTGGCTGTATCCCTACGACCCGATGCGCGTGGCTATCGAGCCGGCCGGGGCCACTTGACGCTGCAAGCGCAGTGGCGGCCGCGGCCGCGCAACCCGGTTCGGGTCGGGTTGGCGCCGCTCCATGAGCCTCGGTTCTGAAAGGCCGGCGAGGGCCGCTCAAAGCCTCAGAACTTGTAGCCCACGCCAATGGTCATCGACACCGGGTCCAGTTTGGCGTCCAGCGTCTGGCCGGTCGACAGCGTGGTTCGTGTCGACAACGGTGTCTTGAGCACCGCCGCGTCCAGCGACCAGCGCGGCGCCAGGGCCATGCTCAGGCCCAGCTGCACGCTGTAGGTCCACTTCGATTCCACCGCAATCGTGGTCGGGTTGGACGGTGTGCCGCCCGTCAGCGCCGTCAGCGTGGCTGTGCTGCGCGCCTTGTAGAACTTGGCGTAGGTGGGCCCGAGGCCGACGTATGGGCGGAAACGGTCATTGGCACTGAAGAACCGGTACTGGCCCAGAAGGGTCACCGGCAGTGCCTTGACCTCGCCGATCTTGCCCACGCCGCCGATGGCTCCGGCACCCACGATGTCGTGCTTGAAGCCCACGGCCAGCGGCAGGTCGATCGACAGGTTGTCGGAGACCATGTAGGTCAGCCCCGCGGTGGGCTGCGTGTTGGCCTTGATGTCGGCCTGGGTGCCGGGCAGGCTGGGTGCCGTGAGATTGCCGCTGTTCACATCGGGCTTGATCTGCGTGGCGCCGACGCGAAACAACAGCGCGCCGGTGCTTTGCGCCGTGGCCGTACCGGCCGCCACGAGGCCGGCGGCGAGCACGAAGGCGGCATGAAGGTTCTTGTTCATTCGATGTTCTCCTGCGTTGCGTGCTCAGAGCCAGCCGGCGTCGGCCAGCACCTTGGCCATGCCTTGATAGGCCAATTGGTGGCCGTAGGGCGACGGGTGGAAACCATCGGAGAAGTAGTAGCTGCGCCACCAGCTGGAGCCCGTCACGCCCACCGGGGGTGCGGCCGCCAGCGCGGCGTCGGTGCAGGTTGCGAAGTCATAAGTGGGCAGACCGTCGGACCCCAGGCCCTTGATGGGGCAGGCGGGTGTCTTGGCATTGCTCACCGCGTACTGGGATGGTGCGCCGACCACGTCGTCGATGGACTTCGCGGCATCGAACATCGCCACACGCCCGTCGCCAGCCGCGCGCCGGGCCAGCTCGGTGTTGAAGGCCGACACCCAGCCGCGGAACAGCGCTTCGGACTGCGCACGTGCGGTGGCCCCCGCGGCACCGCCGCCCGATGCGGCAGCAATGCCGTCCAGCACCGTCTGGAAGCGCGGCGTGCTGGTGACTGGGGGCAGGTTGATGAGCAACACCCGTTGTGCGCCCTTGTCGAGTACGCCGACTTTGATCGAGGTGTAGAAACTGCCCGCCAGTGCGGTCATGTACTGACTGCCAGCGGTGGCCAGCCCGGCCTGGCCGCCCGCGGCCGCCGCGCCCACCTGTGCGGGCGTGAGCAGGGTGCCGATCAGCGCCACATACGATGCGCCGCCGTCCTTGGCTGCATTCAGGTAAGCCCCCACGAGAGAGGCCGCGTCGTTGCCGCCACCGTCGATGACAAGCAGGTCACCGGCCGCGAAGTTGCCGGCCGCGGTGGCCGCCGCGATCTGCACGCCGACGATGCGCGGATCGGCCGCGGTCAGCCCGCCGCTGGCGCCGTTGATCACGCCGCCGCCGATGGCGTAGTTCGTGCAGCCCGCGGTTGGGTTGGGCACAAAGGTCGCACCGTTGAACTTGAAGAACGGACAGCCGGCGCTGAGGCCGTATGCCAGCGCGATGCGCTCAGGATAGATGCGGGTGTCCGCCGCCTGCACCGTGAACTTGAGGCCGAAGGTGCCGACGTCCGCCAGGCTGTCACCGAACACCTTCACGGCCGACACCGTCTGTCGAGGCGTGGTGTCGCCACCGCCACCGCCACAGGCCGCCAGGATGGCTGCGGCAACCGCCGCCACAGCCCACGATCGAATTGCTGCTGTCTTCATTGCATCTCCACAGTGTTCGCTTCGGACGTCGGCAGGCGCATGGCATCGCACAACCGCTTACTTCTCGAAACGTCGGCGACTATAGGTGGCCGCCTGCGGGCGCATGGACGGGGAAACCCTCTGAGCACGACGGTGTCGAGTGCCTGCGTTTCGGTCGCGGCGCCCATCGTCGTCGGACCCTGGGTGAACGCGTCACGGTTGGTTCGCAACGAGAAACTGGCGGTATCGAACCCGCTCAGGCTCGGGTGCAGTTCGCGGGGCTGGAACACATGGGCTGCGCTCTTGGCTCCAGCCCGGCGCCCCTGCGCGCGTCGCGCTGACGCGCCCGGCGTCAGTGGCCGGCAAACCGGCTGCGCCACCTGCAGCCGCAGGCGCTTGCCGACCTGCACGCTCAGGTCTTCGCCAATCTGCACGGCCAGGCTCTTGTCGATAACCACGATCTGGGAACCGCTGGCCACGGCACGCGGCTTGCGCGTCGTCACGGAAGGGCCTTTTCGGCCGGCTGCTGGGATGCTGGGTGTCATGACCGATCCTGATGCTGGGGTGGCGCAAGCGTACAGCCGCCGGGCTTCGGTGCTCGCCGTCTCCAAGACCTCCGTGGTGGTCACTGCGCAGGCACAGACTGCAGCAGGGCCTCGCGCGCGCCTGCCTGGGCCGGCGCCACGCGCGCCAGCGCCTCCAGCAGCGCCTGGGCGGCGGGCGGGTCGCTTGCCCGCAGGGCCAGCGCCAGGCGCAACAGCGGCTCGTAGGCCGGCGCGAAATCGGGGCTCAGGTGCAGTGCGGCGAGCAGTGGTTCGCGCACCAGGGTCAGCATGCGCGCGGGGTCTGCCGCGGGCTCGATGCCTGCGCCGGCCGCCAGGTACTGCCGGCGTGCCTTGAAGTAGCCGTTCAGGCGGGCCGCCGCCGGCTGGTCGACGCCGGGCGCCAGCAATTCGCTCGCATCCACGGTCCATTGCTGCAGCACGGCCAGCAGCCGCCGGGCAGGTGTGGCTTCGGGCGCGTAGGTGGCGCGTGGAGCCCGATAGTTGACCACCGGGTGGTCGTCGGTGTTCAGTGGTGCTCCCGCGGCAAAGCGCGCCAGAGCCGTGGGGCCGGCGACAAAACTGCCCAGCAGCGCCCATTCATCGGCCAGGCCGAAGTCCCCCGGCGCTGGCGTGATGGCCGCGCTTTGCAGGCGCCCTGTCACGGCCGACACACTGAGTGGTGCTGCGTCCCGTTGCGCCCAAAGTCCGACCACCGGGGTTTGCAGGCTGTTCGTGGCCAGCATGGCAGCGCCGTGCGGGTTGACGGCCAGAAAGCTGCGCACGATGCTGCGCAGCGTGGCCAGGTCCATTTGATGCAACGGCAGCCACTGGCAGAACACCCCGCCTGGCGCCAACCGGGCGCGCACCGCCTGGAAGTGCTCCACCGTGTACAGCGCACCAGAACCGGCGCGTGCCGGGTGGAAATTGTCGGACACGATGACATCCCAATGCTGGTCGGTGGTGCGCACGAAGCGGCGTGCGTCGGCCACCTGCGTATGCAGGTTGCGCGCGCGACCAAGGTCCAGCAGCACGCCATCGAAGTGCTGTGCGGCCAGCACCACCTCGGGCAGCAGTTCCACCGCCAGCACCTCGATCGTGGGGTCCAGCGCCGCGGCCTGCGCGGTGACGCCGGTGCCCAGGCCGAGCAGCAAGGCGCGCTGCGGCGCCGGGTGCAGCAGCAGCGGCAGCAAAGCCTGGCGCGCGTCGGCCAGCGCGGTGGTGTTGCTGCCTTCTTGCTGGCGGTTGTTGATGCGCAGCACCCGTTCACCCGACGGGTCTTGCACCACGCTGACCGTGCCCAGCGCGCCTTCGACGTGGCTGATCACGGTGGCGCCCGGCGGCTTGTCGACAAACACCAGCGCTGGCGCGCCCGTCATCGCCACCACCACGGCAGCCACGGCCACCCAGGCCAGGCCCGGCTTGCGCTGCGCCGCTGCTGCCCCCCATCCTGCCCCCCACCGCGCCGCCAGCAGCGCCAGCACCAGGTAACCGCCGGCCACGGCCATCAGCGCCGGCTTGGCGCCCAGGCTGACGATCAGCCCGGCACCAAGAACCACCGGCGCCACCGCCGCACCCGCAGTGTTCAGCGCCAGCGCGGTGCCGAAGCGCAGGCCCTGCGCGCGTGCTTCCTCGCACAGGTGGCTGAACAGCGCTCCCATCACCAGCGTCGGCAGGCCGAAGGCCAACGCGGCCAGCAGCGCTTCGGCCCACAGCGCAGCCGCAAAGCCGCCGCCCAGCAGCAGCGTCAACAGCGCCTTGAACCAGGGCGCCATCCACAAGGCGCCGCCCGACAGCGCACATGCCGCGCCCAGCGCCACCAGCAGATCCACCCGACGCTCGGGCGCATCGGCCCGCCCACGCGAGCCCCAGCGCGCCCAGGCGGCGGCGCCCAGCGCCGTGCCCACCAGATACACCACCAGCAGCAAGGCCAGGGTATAGACCGTGTTTTCAGCCACCTGGCTCAGCACCCGCAGCACCACCACTTCGTAGCCGATGCCGAGCAGGCCCGTCATCACCAACGCCAGCTCCAGCCCATGCCGGGCACCAGCGTCGCCCGTGGTGGCAGCCACGGGCCGCGGTGCAGACGGCGCACCAGGCCGCGAACCGGCCCGCGAACCGGGCCGCGAACCTGCCTGCGACGCCGCGGGCGTCCACAGCAGCACCGCCGCAGCGCAGGCCACGTTCAGCAGCGCGCAAGCCAGCGCGGTGGTGGTCAGCCCCCACTGCGGCACGCACCAGAAAGCCACACCGCAGACGCCGACCACGCCGCCCACCGTGTTGCCCGCATACAGCGCCGCCAGGTTGGCGCCATCGGTTTGAAATTGCGCCAGCAGGCGTTCCATCGCGGGCAGCGTGGCGCCCATTGCCAGCGTGGCTGGCAACAGCAGGCAGAAGGTGCCGCCAAAAGCCACCGCCGCATGCCACAGCGGTGACGGTGCCGGCCCCAGCATGCCGTTGACAAGCAGGCTGGCGGGTTGCAGCGCCAGTGCCAGCACCAGGCCCCACGCGGCCACAGCCACCTCGCAGGCGGCGTACCAACGGCCCGGGTGGGCACTGCGCTCGATCACCGCGCCCAGACCCGCGGCGCCCAGTGCCAGGCCACCAAAGAAGGCCGCCACCACGGCCAGCGCCGCTGCACCTTCGTGGCCCAGCCACAGCGCCACCTGTTGCGTCCAGACGATCTGGTAGCCCAGCGCGGCGCACCCCGACGCCGCCATCACCAGCAGCGGCCACGCGGCACCGCCATGCCAGGCCGCAGGCCGCGCGCGCAGCACCGCTTCAGCCACTGAAGCCGACCGTATAGCCCCAGGAATCCAGCCGCGTGGGTATGGCATTGAAAGCCAGCGTGATACGCCGCTCGCCCGGGTTGGGCGGCACCGCGTGCATCAGATAGCTGGGGAACAGCACCAGGTCACCGGGCTCGGGTTGCGGGCTGATCCACTTGTCGGCGTTGTAGGGCCCGGTCGCGCTGCCCGCGTGGTCGTTGCGAAAGGCGAAGTCAGTGCCGCCAGGTGACTTCATGAACACGGTGCGCGAGTCGGCGTGCGTGGGCGTCAGGTAGATCACGCCCGAGATGAAGCTGTTGGCGTGGTTGTGCATCGCCTGGCGGCCGCCGGTGTCGAGCAGGTTGACCCACATCTCTTTCACCGACCAGCCCAGTGCTTCACCAAACAGCAGCGTGCCGAACTCCACCAGCCTGGGCGTCAACAGGGTGGCCAGCTGCACCAGCAGCGGGCTGTCGCTGGGGCGCAGCATGCGCGTGTGCGACAGGTGGGCCGACGCGTTGTTTTCGTGCCCGCTCTGGGTGCTGAAGTGCGCCACCAGGCCGGCCATGAGTGCACGGTCCAGCGCGCCGGGTGCGCGCATGAACGGCGTCGGGAAGAGGCCGAAGACTTCAGACATGGATGCCGCTGGCGGGCCGAAAGCCGCCGACTGTCTTCAACTGCGGCGGCGGCTCAGCACCAGGGTGGTCAGCGCCAGGCCGACCAACGCGGCGCTGGCAGGCTCGGGCACCACGGTGATGTTGTCGAAGGCCGCCGCTTGCGTGCCGGCGCCGAACGTGACCGACAGCGCCGCCTGGTTCAGCTTGCCCCCCAGCAGATCCCAGTGGCAGTAGGGCGTGTCGTTGCAGCCCTGCGTGGCGTTGGCGGCCAGGTTGTACGAAGCCACCAGGCTGCCCGTGCCATTGGCGCCGGTCCACACCTTCACGGCGTCGGTCACGGCGTCGGCTGATGAGTAGTAAAAGCTCAGCGCATTGAAGCCTGGCGCCACGTTCATCGCCGCGTCGGGCAGGTTCACGCCGCTGACGAACATCACGCCCACGGGCGTCGGCGCGTTGCTGAAATATGGGCCGAGTGCGTCGTTGACGAGGCCCTGGGCATCGGGTCCGAAGTTGATGCCAGCGGCGGCGTAGCTGTCACCGATGGACGTGAATCCCGTGACGCCTTCGAAGTCGATCGTGGTGACGCCGGCAAACGCCGGAGCAGCCAACAAGGCCGCAGCGGCCAGGGCAAACAGTTTCATGGAGATCTCCGGGGGTGTGGGGTGTGAAATATGGGGTGTGGTCGTGCGCCGGTAGCCGGCGTGGGCCAAGTGGCCGGTGCGGGCCAAACCAGGCAGCCACCGAAGTCTCTGGTCGGATTGCGACAGCGCCGTGACAGCGCGGATTCGACCCCCTTGAACGCGGGGTGGGTGCCTCGGCGTCACAGGTCTGTCACGGTGGGCGGCCAACCTTCAGGGCCATGACGATCCCCATCAAGCGCAGAGTTTGGCTGCACGCAGCACTGGCCGCGAGTGCCACGATCTCGGTGCCACGAGCGCGGGCCTGCGAGTATTTTTCACCCACGTTGCGCGTCACCCACCCCTGGACCCGGGCTACGCCGGCCGACGCCGCCTTTGCCGTGCTGGGCATGCGCTTCAACGACGTGGCTGAAGACGAACAACTGCTGGACGTGCAGACGCCGGTGGCCGAAGCCGTGATGTACGTGCCGGGTGGTGATGCAGGTGGTCATGCAGGTGGTCATTCAGCTGCGCATGCACGCGGCCTCACGGGCCTGGACCTTGCCGCCGGATCTGCCGTCAGTCTGCCTCTCGACATACCCAGTGGCCGCGAAACGGTACTGGGCAGCGCCGACCTCGGCGCGCTCGGCCCCCACCTGCGCCTGCTGCGCCTGACGCAAGCGCTGGAGATCGGGCGCAGCTACCCGTTGCGGCTGGTGTTCAAGAAAGGCGGCACCGTGAAGGCGCAGATGAATGTCGACTACGCCCGCTTCACCTGAGGCCCGGGCGCAAGCCGTCGCGCTCACAGCAGCTTTACTCGCGATTTTTAGCATCCGCCGCAGCAGGCGGATTCGTTTCTGAGATCCATCCGCCAGAGCCACGATCCACCTCACTCAAGTCGCCCGTTTTCACCCGTGCAAGGCCGATTCGCCTGCACGACACAACCCCCAGGAGCCGAACCGATGAAGTCCTTTTTCAACAAGAGCCCGCTAGCGCTGGCGTCGATCGCAGCGCTCAGCGCGTTGGCGGTCAGCAACACGCCCGACGTGGCGGTGGCCGCGAAGACCGCCGGCAAGTACGCCGCCGGCGACTTCCACAACCACAGCACCTGCTCCGACGGCTCGATCTCGATGCAGAAGCTGGTGAAGAAGTCCACCGACAAGGTCGACACGCCCTGGGGCCTGGACTGGTTTGTGCAAGCTGGCCACGGCGGCAGCGGCAACCGCAACTGCACGCTGGCCGAAGATGCCAGCCTGGCCACGCCAGCCTACCCGGTGGTGACCACCGGCGCCGGCGCCATCCTGGGGCCCAACACCACCTGGCAGAACAGCCTTCCCGCCGTGCAGCCCAAGGGCACCGTGTCGGGCAACGCCCCCAGCCAGAACATGTGGCGTTGGCAGGCTTTGCAGGAGTTTCAGTACCCGATCACCGAGTACCTGAATGCCTACCTGAACAAGCCGGTTTTCCTGGGCATCGAATCGGTGGTGGCGGGCCACGAACACACCTCAATGTCGGTCATCACCGGCCAGATTCCGCTGTCGCTGGACAACGCCGTGCTGCCCGTCACGCCCGGCTACACGCCGCTGGGCAACGCCAACGCGCTGTCGCAGTGGGCCTACTGTTTTGACCGTGGCGTGGCCGACCTGAGCCGCGGCAACACCACCGCCAACAGCGGTGTCGGCAACAACTGGGACTGCGCTGTGCCCGGCAGCCTGAACAGCGGCGACCCGAGCTGGAACCTGGGTGCCGCCAAGCTGAACCCAGCGGGTGGCGCCGGCACCGGCGACCGGGGCCACAACAAGACGGTGGAAGCCATCAAGTGGATGAAAGCCTTCCACCCCGACACCAGCTACTACGTGCCGGCCCACCTGGAACGCGCCGGCCCGTTCAACCCGAACGGCAACAACGGCTTCAACATCGAGCACCTGCGCAACTTCAACAACGCCGGCCCGAAGATTGCATTCGGCATGGAAACCCAGCCTGGCCACGGAGCTTCTTCAGAGCGCGGCGAATACTTTCCGGCGCGTAACAACATCGGCGGCGTGCTCGTGGACTCGGTGGGCGGCACCACCTGGGGCGGCACCGGTGTCTATGGCGCGCAGATCGGTGGCGTGTGGGACGCGCTGCTGGGCGAGGGCCGCAACTTCTGGTTCTTCGCTTCTTCAGACTGGCACAACCGCGGCAACTTCGGCCCCGATGACCGCCGCTCCACACAAGACTTCTACCCTGGCGAGTACCAGCGCAACTACACCATGGTGCGCAACGGCGCCGACCCCAAGCTGCGCCCGCAGGCCATCGTGGACGGTCTGCGCACCGGCAACAACTTCGCGGCCTCGGGTCAGCTGATCGACCGGCTGTCGTTCGTGGCCTGCGAGTCGTACAAGGGCCCAGCCGGCCGCACCAACGCCGCTGTGGAAGCGCTGGCTGTCAGCGCCGCGCTGAACAACACCGACGTGGACGTGGCCGGCTGCGCCACCATGGGCGAAAAGCTGGTTGTGCGCCCGGGCTCCGACGTGGTGGTGTCCATCGTGGTCCGCGACCCCAGCGGCACCAACTACTCGCCTTACACCTTCCCCAACCCGTCGTTGCTGCAGGTGAAGATCTACCAACCGATGAACGCCCCCGTGTTGGACCACGTGGACGTGATTCGCGGCTTCGTCACCGGCTTCAAGCAGCCCGGTGCTGCCGACTACGCCGGCGAATGGCCGCGCACCTGGCTGGCCAACCCCGACATGGCCACCGTGCCGGCGGCCGCAAAGAACACCACGGCTGCGCTGCTGCGCACGTTCAACAACAGCACCTGGACGGTGGTGGCCGGCAACACCGAGTACAAGAAGATGACCTTTCGCATCTCCGCCGTCACTGCCTCGCAGTACGTGCGCCTGCGCGGTACCAACCTGCCGGCCAGCGTGCCGTTCGAGACCGACGCCAGTGGCAACCCGCTGGCCGACATCCACACCAACGCCACCACCACCACGGCCAACAGCGTGGGCACCTTGAAGATGCCTTGCACCACGGTGGGTACCAACGTGCCGGCCAACGGTGTGAACTACAGCGGCACCGCCATCGATGGCTGCCCCAACCACCTGCCCAGCATCAACGGCGTGAAGTACGTGGCCTACGACGTGGCAGCCTGGGCCGACTTGTGGTTCTACGCCAACCCGATCTACATCCAGGTGGGTGGTTCGAGCGCCGTGGCTGGCGTGCGCTGACCGCTTGCTCAGCGGCAACGGCAACGGCACCGGCATCGGCAGCTGCCGATGCCGATGCCGGTGCCCTTGCCTACTCCCATGCCACTCTGGCGCCGCACACCCGCGCGGCGCTTTTTCAGTTTTCACTGACAGGCTCCCATGTCCGATCACACCCAAGCACTGACCACCACCCAGGCGCCAGACCAGGCCGTCCCCGCACCGCGCAGCCTGCTGCTGCTGCGTGCACCCTGGTTGCGTGAACCGCTGCTGCATTTCTTGCTGCTCGGTGCCGCGCTGTTTGCGCTGGACCACGTGGTCTCGGGCCGCGCCGACGACCCGCACGTCATCGTCATGAGCCCGGCGGTGGACCAGGAAGCGCGCCAGCTGTTCAAGGCTTCGCGCGGCCGTGAGCCCAACGCCGACGAGCTGGCCGCGCTGCGCCGCACCTGGCTCGACAACGAGGTGCTGTACCGCGAAGGCCTGGCGCTGCAGGTGGACCGTGGCGACACCGCGATTCGCGAGCGCGTGATCTTCAAGGCGCTGAGCGTGGTGGACTCCAACGTCAAGCGTCCGCCGGCCACTGAACAGACGCTGCGCGACTGGTTCGAGAAGAACCGCAGCAAGTACGACGAGCCAGCGCGTTTCGATTTTCAGGAGGCGGTGCTGGCCGGCGACGGCAGCGAAAGCGCTGTGCGCGCTTTTGTCGAGCAGTTGAACAAAGGAGCCGGCGGCGACTTGAATGCCGGCCTGCGCGTCTTCAAGGGGCGGCCGCAGGGCAACGTGGTGCAAAGCTACGGCGCCGAGTTTGCGAAGGCGCTGGAATCGGCAGCGCCCGGCGAGTGGCGCGCCTTCAACACCCGTGAAGGGTGGCGTGCGATGCGGCTGGATAACCTGACGGCGCCCAGGCCGGCCAGCTTCGACTCGCTGCGCAACGTGGTGCTGCAGGACTGGACCGACTTTGCGATGGCCCAGCAGCGCACGCAGGCGGTGCGCACGCTGGCGCAGAAGTACACCGTGCGCGACGGGTCTGCGAAGCCATGAGGGCCTGGTTGCAAGCGCTGAAGCGCGTCGGCCTGCTGGCGCTGGTTGTTCTGGGCATGGGCATGGGCGTGGGCGTGGGCAGCGCCAGTGCGCACGAACTGAGCATGGCCGAGATGGACGTGCGGCAGCTCAGCGCAGACCGGTTTGTCTGGCACTGGACGGCGGGTGGCAAGCAACCCGCCGCCCAGGAACTCACGCCGCGCTGGCCCGACGGCTGCCGCGCCGCTGAAAACACGCTGAGCTGCGATGCGGCCGGTTTGACGGGGACCCTGTCCATCGACGGCGTGGGCCAGCGCTATTCGGCAGCGATGGTGAAGATCACCTGGCTGGACGGCCAGAGCCGCGTCTACACGCTCACCAGCGGCCAGCCCACGGTGCAGCTGTACGGCGCCGCTGACGACGGCCGTGGCATCGGCGAGATCGCGCGTGCCTATGGCGTGCTGGGCGTCGAGCACATCCTGAGCGGCTTCGACCACCTGGCCTTTGTCGTCGCGCTGCTGTTTCTGGTGGGCTTCAAGCGCCGGCTGCTGTGGACCATCACCGCCTTCACGGCCGCGCACAGCCTGACGTTGGCGCTCAGCGCGCTGGGTTGGCTGGTGCTGCGCCCGCCGCCGGTGGAAGCCACCATCGCGCTGTCGATCATGCTGGTGGCCGGCGAAGCATTGCACCGGCGGCAGACCTGGTCGCGGCGCTGGCCGGCCGCGGTGGCCTTCCTGTTTGGCCTGGTGCACGGGCTGGGCTTTGCTGGGGCGCTGAAAGAAATCGGGTTGCCGGAGAACCACCTGGCGGTGGCGTTGCTGAGCTTCAATCTGGGCGTGGAAGCGGGCCAGCTGCTGGTGCTGGGCCTGGCCTTTGTGGCCTGGAGGCTGCTGGCGCGCTTTCCGCCCGTGGCGGGCGCGCGTGCCCCGGCACTGTACGCGCTGGGTGGTGTGGCGGCCTATTGGTCTATCGGCCGGGTGTGGGCACTGGCCGCCTGACGGATGGCACCTGGGGCCTTCTCGCGTCTGCGACGCAAGGGGCCAGGCCTGCGCGTGCGCGCCGTGCCGGCTGCGCCCTGCAAGCCCTTGCGCAGCGAGGTGTTGCTGATCGTCGGGTCGAAGGCATATTTACCCGAGCGGAACTTCGTCGTTGCGTTGTACGACAAGCCGTTGCCCATGGCGACGCTGTAGCGACCCGCCTTCGGTTGCCTTGTTGCCGCAGAACGCCCCCGTACACTGCCGCGGCAACGCGTCGATCAGGCCATGACCACACCGACCCCTCTCTTTCCAAGGCTGCGTGCGCTGGGTGACGCAGCCTGGATCGTCGAGTTCGGCACCGTCATCGACGAAGCCACTCACACCCGTGTGATGGGGTTGGCGCATGCGATGGCGCAGGCGCGCGCGCAGGGCGGCTGGCCCGCGGTGCTGGAATGCGTGCCGGCCTACACCACGCTGACCGTGCACTTCAACACCAGCGGCGTGGCAGACCACGCCCAGGTCGCGGCCGATGCGCTGCTGGCGCTGGCACGCGCTGCCGCACCGCGCGCGCAGCCAGGGCGGCGCTGGCGCCTGCCGGTGTGTTTCGACACCGAGTGCGCGCCGGACCTGCCCGCGCTGGCGCAGGCGCGTGGCCTGTCGGTGCACGCGGTGGTGGCGCTGCTTACCCACACCGCCTTTCGCGTCTACATGCTCGGCTTCCAGCCCGGCTTTCCCTACATGGGCGGGCTGCCGGCCGCGCTGGAGATGCCGCGCCGCACATCACCGCGCACGGCCGTGCCCGAACGCTCGGTGGCGGTGGCCGGGCGCATGTGTGCCGTATACCCGTGGCGCAGCCCCGGCGGCTGGCATCTGGTGGGCCGCACGCCACTGCGTCTTTTCGACGCGCAAGACGCGCAGGCACCGGCCTGGCTGCAGGCGGGTGACGAGGTGCAGTGGTGGGCCATCGATCGCGCGCGCTTCAATGGCCTCGAAGCACAGGCTGCTGGCTCCGGCACCGTGCGCAGCGACTGGCTGGCGGCCGCCGAGTCACCGCGATGAGCGGCACGGTCGAGTTCGTCGAAGCCGGCGCCGCGGTGTCGATACAAGACTGCGGCCGCCGCGGCCACCGCGGCATGGGGGTGCCGCTGTCGGGTGCTGCCGACCCGCTGCTGATGGCGTGCGCCAATGCACTGCTGGCGCAGGACGCCGATCTGGCGGTGCTGGAGGTGGCGCTGCTCGGGCCGGTGCTGCGCGCGCTGCACGCGCCGGTGCGCGTGGCCGTGGCGGGTGACTTTGCGCCGCGCTTCACGCGGCAGGGCAGCAACCCGGTGGCACTGGCGTCCTGGCGCAGTGTCACGCTGCAGCCGGGTGACACGCTCAGCGTCGGCCCCTGCCGGTCGGGCATCGGCTGCATCGCGCTGGCCGGGGGCGTGCAGGTGCCGACGGTGCTGGGCAGCCGCTCGACCTATGCCCGCGCCGGGCTGGGTGGCATCGACGGGCGGGCCCCCGTTGCGGGTGACCGCTTGGCGTGCAGGGCGGGCGCCGGTGCCGAGTTGCAGGCAGCCAGGCCCTGGATGCACGCCGAGGGGCCGATGCGCGTGCTGCCCGGCCCGCAGCACGACCACTTCGACGGCGAGGCCTGGGCGCGGTTTCTGGGCGGCGACTACCGCGTCACGCGCGACGCCGACCGCATGGGCGTGCGCCTGCAGGGCCCGACCCTGCACCACGTGGCCGGCAAGGGTGCCGACATCGTGTCCGAGGCCGTGGCGCCAGGCGCCGTGCAGGTGCCGGGCGCCGGGCAGCCCATCGTGCTGGGCGTTGACGCGCAGACCATCGGCGGCTACGCCAAGATCGCCACCGTCATCACTGCCGACCTGCCGCGCCTGGCGCACGCGCGGCCCGGCAACGTGCTGCGATTTGCCGTGGTCACGCGCCAGCAGGCGCTGGCAGCCCGCGTGGCGCAAGCCGCGGCATGGGCCGATTGGCTGCGCCGCCTGGGCCCGCTGCGCGCCGGCGGCGAACCCGACGAGGCCGCGCTGTATGCCGGCAACCTGATCAGCGGCATGATCGACGCCCACGACACGCCCTGACCGCTACGGCACAGGGTGCCCTGACGAACATCGAACCGAACAACGAACCGAACACGCGCCCGCAGCCATGACATCACGCCGCATCAACCTCAACTCCGACCTCGGTGAATCCTTCGGCGTCTGGACCATGGGCCGCGACAGCGACCTGCTGCAACTCGTCAACTCGGCCAACGTGGCCTGCGGTTTTCATGCGGGCGACCCGCTGGTGATGCGCCAGACCGTGGCCACC
Organism: Rubrivivax sp.; assembly: GCA_031429255.1. Taxonomy (GTDB): domain Bacteria; phylum Pseudomonadota; class Gammaproteobacteria; order Burkholderiales; family Burkholderiaceae_C; genus Rubrivivax. The sequence continues at coordinate 8,984 of JANOZF010000033.1, read as the reverse complement.
GCGAAGCGTCACGGCGTCAGCATCGGCGCCCACCCCAGCTACCCCGATCTGCAAGGGTTCGGCCGGCGCCGCATGGACCTGAAACCGGCTGAGCTGGAAGCCATGGTGGTCTATCAGATCGGCGCCCTGCAGGGTATCGCGGCTGCCGAAGGCCATGCGGTCACGCACGTGAAGGTGCACGGTGCGCTGAGCAACATCGCCAGTGAAGATCTGGCGGTGGCGCGCTGTGTGGCCCGCGCGGTGCGCGCCGTCAGTGCCGACCTCATCCTGCTGGCACCGGCCCTGTCGGACCTGGTGCAGGCTGGCCATGAAAGCGGCCTGCCGGTGGTGGAAGAGATCTTTGCCGACCGCAACTACACCGACGACGGCGACCTGGTGCCGCGTTCGCACCCGCAGGCCATGGTGCACGGCCCCGAGGCCAGCGTGCGCCACATCCTGGACATTCTGGAAGGCGGCGCGCTGGTGTCCATCAACGGCAAGCGGTTGCCCTGCCGGGCCGGCAGCATCTGCGTGCACGGCGACAACGCCGAGGCGGTGGCCACGGCGCAGGTGGTGCGCCAGGCGTTGCTGACGGCGGGTTATGAATTGGTGGGCCTGCCCGGTTTGCTGGCGGCTTGACAAGCCTTGAGCTCTCTGCCCGTGCGGCAGGGCGGGCAGCAGCGGGCGACGTCCGCTGCCATGACTTCAGCGCGCAGCGCGCGCGTGCCGGCTCGTCAACACCAGCGCCACCATGGCCACTGCCAGCAACGAAACCGCCGAAGGCTCAGGCACCTGGGTGAGCAACTGCGCCGCCATCAGCTGGTGCACGCGCGTCGTCTTGTGCGCGGCGTCCCCGTTGACGCAGCCGGCAGCCACGTTCAGGTTGTTGGCGCAGTTGTCGCCCACGTTGTTGTTGCTGATGCACAGCGCCGTGCTCTGCGTGAAACCACAGGTCGATGGGTTCAGCGCCATGTCGCCGACGCGGCTGTAGGCGTGGCGACCACGCGGTTTTCTAGGGTGACTGCGTAGCTGAAGCGGGCCTGTGATGACATAAGCTCCCGGCCGCTGGCGCTGCAGCAGCACGCAGTCTGAACACCCCAGGAGACCCGATGACCATCACCCGCCGCACCGCCCTGGCCACCGCCGGCCTGGCACTGCCCACGCTGTCGCTTTCGCAGACCAACTGGCCGCGCCAGTCGGTGCGCTTCGTGGTGCCGTTTGCGCCCGGCGGCACCAGCGAAATCGTGGCCCGCACGGTGGCCAACGAGCTGACCAAGCAGCTGGGGCAGACCGTCTACGTTGAAAACAAGGGCGGCGGCGCCGGCCTGCCGGCGATGCAGGACGTGGCCAAGGCCACGCCCGACGGCCACACCATCATCCTGGGCCATGTGGGCAGCCTGGCGGTGAACCCCTACATCTTCCCGAACCAGCCCTTCGACGTGAACAAGGACTTCATCCCTGTCACGCTGCTGGCCAAGGTGCCCAACCTGTTTGTCATCCACCCCGACGTGCCGGCCAAGGACTTCAAGGAGTTCGTCGCCTACGTGAAGAAGAACCCGGGCAGACTGAACTACGGCAGCGCCGGCAACGCCAGCGCCGGCCATCTGGCGATGGAGTACCTGAAGCTGGTGACCGGCATGTTCATCACGCACATTCCCTACCGCGGCACCGGTCCGCAGCTGACCGATCTGCTGGCCGGTCGCACGCAGGCCAGCAGTGCAGGCTTGCCCGCGCTCATTCCGCACATCAAGAGCGGCAAGCTGCGCGCCATTGCGGTGGGCACGGCGCAGCGCCTGGCGCAATTGCCTGATGTGCCCACGGTGGCCGAGATGGGCTACAAGGACTTCGAGACCTCGCAGTGGTACGGCATCCTGGCGCCGGCCGGCACGCCGCGCGACATCGTCAAGCGGCTGCAGGAAGAGTCGTTGAAGGCGCTGAAGAGCAACGCCGTCACCGAACGTTTTGCCAGCGACAGCGCGGTGGGCGGCGGCGGCCCGCCGGAAGAGTTTGCCGCCTTCATCAAGCAGCAGCAGAAAATCTGGTCCGACATCGTCAAGCGGGCCAGCATCAAGCCGGATTGAGCAGGGGCGGGTGCGCCTGCACCTGGTGGAAAGTCTGTCGGGCTACCTGAGCGACATGCTCAACGCCCGACGGCTGGACCTGGCGGTGCTGTTTCGCGCCGACGACGCCCGGCACTGGAGCGTGATGCCGCTGCTGAGCGAGCGGCTGTTTCTCATCGCCGCGCCTTCACTGCCCGGGCTGGCGGCGCTGAAGGGCAGCGTGCGTGTGCGTTTGTCGTCGTTGGCGGCCTTGCCGTTGATCCTGCCCACCGGCACCCATGGCCTGCGCGCCACGCTGGACGGCGCCTTTGCGGCTGCGCGCACGGCCCCCCGGGTGGCGGCTGAAATCGACTCTTTGGCCTTGCTGATGGACGCCGTGCGCGCCGGCCTGGGCGCCACCGTGCAGCCCGGCGCCGCCATCGCCCGCGTGGACAGCGCGCAGCTGCGCGTGCGCGAAGTGTCCGACGCGCATGCCGTGCGCCACAGCCTGCTGGTGAGCGTCAGCGACGGTGAACTCTCGCCCGCCGCGCTGGCCACCCGCGTGGTGCTGGCCGACGTGGCGCGCGGCCTGGTCGGCCAGGGTTTGTGGCCCGGCGCCACCCTTCACGAATCGTGAACAGGGCTTCTGCGGCCGGTGTGCCCCAGCGCTGCGCGGGTCTATAGAGTCGGGGCTTCTTGTGCACCACGGGGCCTGCCATGCATCAACACCGCACCATCACGCGTCGCCACCTGCTGTGGGCCGGTGCTGCCAGCGCGGGCCTGGCAATGGCGCCTGGCGTTTGGGCGCAGGCCCAGGCCTTCCCCGGCAAGCCCATCAAGCTGATCGTGGGCTTTGCACCCGGCGGTGCGGTGGACGTCATCGCCCGCGCCGTGGGCCAGCAGATCACGGCGCAACTCGGCCAACCGGTGGTGGTGGAAAACCGCCCCGGTGCCGGCACCAACATCGCGATGCGCGCGCTGATCGAAAGCGCGCCCGACGGCTACACGCTGATGCTCACTGCCAACAGCATCGCCGCCAACCCCACGCTGTACCAGCCGCCGCCCTTCGACCCGGTCAGGGACGTGACGCCCATCAGCCTGGTGGGCCGCGTGCCGGTGGTCATTGCGGCCAACGCCGTCAGCGGGCCCGACAGCATCGGCAAGCTTATCGCCGCCAGCAAGGGCAAGCCCCATTCCGTCAGCTACGGCAGCCCGGGCAACGGCAGCACGCCGCACCTGGCGGTGGAATTGTTTGCACGCGCGGCCGGCATCGACCTGCTGCACGTGCCCTACAAGGGCGGCTCACCCGCCATCAACGACGTGCTGGCCGGCCATGTGCAAGCGGTGGCGGTGAATGCGCTGGAGGTGCAGCCGCATGTGAAGGCCGGCAAGCTGCGCGTGCTGACGGTGCTGACGCCCACCCGCACCGCCATCTTCCCTGACGTGCCCAGTGTGGCCGAAGCGGGCTACCCCGGCTTCGAAGCCAGTGTCTGGTACGGCTTCATCGGCCCTGCGGGCCTGCCCGCACCGGTGGTGGCGCAGTTGCACGGCGCCATCCAGAAAGCGCTGGCAGTACCTGAGGTGCGCGACCGGCTGGTCAACGCCGGCGGCGAGGTGCAGCCCGGCCCGGTGGAGCGGCTGACGCAACTGATCGCCAGTGAGCAGGGGCGATACGCCAGGCTCATCCGCGAAGCCGCCATCAAGCCCGACTGAACCCATGGCTGCACCCCGTTTCTTCAATCCCCATGCGGCGCTGCTGGCGGTTTCGCTGGCCGCGTCCGCGCTGCTGGCTGCTTGCGCCGGTTCACCGCACGGCGCCGCGCCCGCTGCCACGCCTGCAACAGCGCCAAGCGCAGCGCCCGCCATTCGCCAGGCACTGGCCCCCACGGGCACGCTGCGCATTGCCGCCTACCCCGGCAGCCCCACGTCGCTGGTGCGCGGTGCTGCGGTGGGTGACGAGCGCGGTGTTGCTGTCGAGGTGGGCCGTGAACTGGCCCGGCGCCTGGGTGTGCCGGCGCAGATCGTGGTGTTCGAGCGCCCGGCAGAGATCGTCGACGGCCTGAAGGCCGGCCGCGCCGACTTCACCATCACCAACGCCAGCCCGGCGCGCGCGAGAGACATCGACTTCACGCCGCCCGTCATCAGGCTGGAGTCGGGCTACCTGGTGGCCCCCGGTTCGCGGCTGTTGTCGATGGCGCAGGTGGACTCGGCAGGCGTGCGCGTGGGCGTGGCGCAAGGCAGCAGTTCACAGGCCGCGCTGTCGCGCGACTTGAGGGCGGCGCAGGTGGTACCGCTGGCCTCGGTGGTGGTGGCCGCGGAGGCGTTGCGCAAGGGAGAACTGGACGCCTTTGCCAGCAACAAGGGCATTCTTTTCGACATGGCCGACCGCGTGCCCGGCAGCCGTGTTCTCGAAGGCCGCTGGGGCCTGGAGCAACTGGCGGTGGGTGTGCCCCAGGGCCGCGAAGCCGCCGCGGCCTATTTGCAGGCTTTTGTGGCCGACCCCGCCTTGCAGGCCCTGATGCGGCAAGCCGCGCAACGGGCCGGCCTGCGCGGGCTGGCGGCCGAGGCGCCGTGATGCTGGACCTCCTCGTCATTGGCGGCGGCAACGCCGCACTGTGCGCCGCGCTCACGGCGCGAGAGGCCGGCGCTTCGGTGCTGTTGCTGGAAGCCGCGCCCTTTGAATGGCGCGGCGGCAACAGCATGCACACGCGCAACATCCGCTGCATGCACGACGCGCCGCAAGATGTGCTGACCGAGGCCTACCCCGAAGAAGAATTCTGGCAGGACCTGCTGAAGGTGACGGCCGGCAAGACGTCCGAGGCGATGGCGCGCCGCGTCATCCGCGAGTCGCACCACGTGCGCGGCTGGATGCGTCGGCAGGGTGTGCACTTCCAGCCGTCGCTCAGCGGCACCTTGCACCTCAGCCGCACCAACGCTTTTTTCATGGGCGGCGGCAAGGCGCTGGTCAACGCCTACTACCGCAGCGCGCAGGCGCTGGGCGTGCAGGTGCGCTACGAAACCCCGGTGCAGCGGCTTGAACTGCAGCGCGGGCGATTCGTGGCCGCACACACGGCGGCTGGCGAACGCATCGAGGCCCGCGCCTGCGTGGTGGCCAGCGGCGGCTTCGAGAGCAACCGCGACTGGCTGCGCGAAGCCTGGGGCCAGAACGCGCGCGGCGAATGGCCGGCCGACCAGTTCGCCATTCGCGGCACGCGCTTCAATCAGGGCGTGCTGCTGAAGGACCTGCTGGCGCAGGGCGCTGATGCGGTGGGCGACGCCACGCAGGCGCACATGGTGGCCATCGACGCGCGCGCGCCGCTGTACGACGGCGGCATCTGCACGCGCGTGGACGCGGTCAGCCTGGGCATCATGGTGAACAACGAAGGCCGGCGCTTCTACGACGAAGGTGAAGACTTCTGGCCCAAGCGCTACGCCATCTGGGGCCGGCTGGTGGCGCAGCAGCCGGGCCAGCTGGGCCACTGCATCATCGACGCCAAGGCCGTGGGCCGCTTCATGCCGCCGGTCTTCAAGGGCGAGCAGGCCGACACGCTGCCGCAACTGGCGCGGCAACTGGGCCTGCCCGAGCAGGCCTTCATGGCCACCGTCAACGCCTTCAACGCCGCCTGCCGCGTGGGCACGTTCGACCATGCCGTGCTCGACGACTGCAAGACACAAGACCTGACCCCACCCAAGACCCATTGGGCGCGCCCCATCGACACCGCACCGTTCTACGGCTACACCCTGAAGCCCGGCGTCACCTTCACCTACCTGGGCTTGCGGACCGACGAGGGCACCGCGGTGCACTTCGGGGGCAGGGCCAGCCCGAACCTCTTTGCCGCCGGTGAAGTGATGGCCGGCAACGTGCTGGGGCAGGGCTACACCGCTGGCGTGGGCATGACCATCGGCACCGTGTTCGGCCGGCTGGCGGGCGCGTCGGCGCTGAAGGCGCTGCGCATGAAGGAGGTGGAACATGCAGCCGCTTGAACCGACCAGCCTGCTGCATCTGGTGCGCGACGCGCAGGCCCTGGGCAACGGCCAGCCCGTGGCACCCAGCGCCGGCGAAGCCGAGGTGGCACGGCAGCTGCAGATCTGCAATGCCTGCCGTTACTGCGAAGGCTTCTGCGCCGTGTTCCCGGCGATGACGCGGCGGCTGGACTTCAACACCGCCGACATCCACTACCTGGCCAACCTGTGTCACAACTGCGGCGCCTGCCTGCACGCCTGCCAGTACGCGCCGCCGCATGAATTCGCTGTCAACCTGCCGCAGGCCATGGCCACGGTGCGTGGGCAGACCTATGCCGACTTCGCCTGGCCGCCGGCGCTGGGGCGCCTGTACCAGCGCAACGGCCTCACGCTGGCGCTGGCCTTGACGGCAGGGTTGGCGCTGTTTCTGATGCTGGCCGTGCTGGGGCAGGGCGGCAGCGCCTTGGCGGGCCCCGCGCACCCCCTGTGGTCGGTGCCACCGGGCGGCAACTTCTACGCCGTTTTTCCGCACGGCCTGATGGTCAGCCTGTTTGCGCCGATCTTCGCTTTTGTGGTGCTGGCCTTGGGCATCGGCGTGGCGCGTTTCTGGCACCAGGTGTCGCCGGCAGACGCAGCGCTGTCTTCTGCGCCCGCCGCGGCCGAAGCCGCGCACAACGCACTGAAGCTGAAGTACCTGGACGGTGGCCACGGCCAAGGCTGCAACAACGAAGACGACGCCTTCACGCACGCGCGGCGGCGCTTCCACCACCTCACTTTCTACGGCTTCATGCTGTGCCTGGCCGCCACCAGCCTGGCCACCGTGTACCACTACGTGCTGGGCTGGCAGGCGCCGTACCCGCTGGCCTTGAAACTGTTCAGCCTGCCGAAGTTGCTGGGTGTGGCCGGCGGCATCGGCCTGGTGGTGGGCACGGCGGGCCTGTGGGTGTTGAAGCAGCGCCGCCACCCGCAGCATGGCGACGCGGCACAGAAGCCCATGGACCTGGGCTTCATCGCGCTGCTGTTCCTGGTGGGCGCCAGTGGCCTGGCCCTGGCTGCACTGAAGACCACACCTGCGCTGCCGCTGCTGCTGTGCCTGCACCTGGGTGCGGTGATGGGTTTCTTTGCCACCATGCCCTATGGCAAATTCGCGCATGGCGTCTACCGCAGTGCGGCGCTGCTGAAGTGGTCCATCGAAAGGCGGCAGCCCACCCGGCTGCGCCTGGGTTCCGAATGACTGACCAGGACAAGGACCGATGAACATTCCCTCGATGCAACCCCGCTGCACGCCGCAGGAATGGCAGGCCCGCGTCGACCTTGCCGCCTGCTACCGCCTGGTGGACCACTATGGCATGAGCGACATGATGGCCAACCACATCAGCGCCCATGTGCCGGATGAACCGGGGGCCTTCCTCATCAACGCCTACGGCTTGATGTACGAAGAGATCACCGCCAGCAGCCTGATCAAGGTGAACCTGGCTGGCGACATCCTGGCCAAGCCCGACTTCAGCGGTTTGGGGCCTGGCATCGACTACGGCATCAACCGAGCGGGTTACGTCATCCACAGCGCCATCCACGAAGCGCGGCCCGATGTGGCCTGTGTCGTCCACACGCACAGCTGGGCCTCGATGGCCGTCAGCGCACTGGCATGCGGCCTGCTGCCCATCACGCAGACGGCGATGCGCTTCCTGAAGATCGGCTACCACGACTACATGGGCGTGGTGCTGGACGACGCCGAGAAGGCCAGCCTCATCACCGACCTGGGCAGCAGCGAGGCGCTGATGCTGCGCAACCACGGCGCGCTGGTGGTGGGCCGCACCATCGGCGAGGCCTTCAACTGGATGCACCGCATCGAACTGGCCTGCCATTCGCAATTGGCCGCGATGGCCTGCAACACGCCGCTGGTGCAGCCGCCACAGCCGGTGCTGGAAGCCACCTGGAACAACTACCAGCGTGGCACGCGTCGCCCCTATGGCCTGATGGAATGGCCGGCGCTGCTGCGCAAGCTGGACCGTCTGGACCCGGGCTACAAGCTGTGACCTGCCCGCTGCCGCGGGCTGAACAACAAGAAATCAACGGAGACCACACGATGCACCGAGCGATCTGCACGCTTGCCCTGTTGCTGGCTGCCGCCGGCAGCGTCGGCCCTGCGCATGCCCAGGCCTGGCCCGCGAAGCCCGTGAAAGTGGTGGTGGCCTTCACCGCCGGCGGCACCACCGACATCCTGGCCCGTGCCGTGGGCCAGCAGCTGCAGGAAAAGCTCAAGCAGCCTTTCATCATCGAGAACAAGGCTGGCGCGGGGGGCAACACCGGCACCGAAGGCGTGGTGCGCTCGGCGCCCGACGGCTACACGCTGATCGTCAACAGCGTGGGCCCGATTGCCGTGAACCCGACGCTCTACCCCAGGCTGCCCTACAACCCGTTGACCGACCTGGTGCCCATCGTGCTGATTGCCGACGTGCCCAACGTGCTGGTGGTGCACCCCAGCGTGCCGGCCAAGAGCTTCGACGAATTCCTGGTCTACGCCAAGGCCAACCCCGGCAAGCTGAATTGCGCGTCCACCGGCATTGGCACCAGCAGCCACCTGAGCTGTTTCCTGCTGGCCAAGCGCGCCAGTTTTGAAGCCGTGCACGTGCCCTACAAGGGCGCCGACGCGTTGCGCGACCTGATGGCCGGCCGAGTGCAGTTCATGTTCGCCACCATCCCGTCGGTCAAGCAGCACATCGACGCCGGCACGCTGCGCGCCATTGCGGTCAGCAGCGCCAGGCGCAGCCGCTCGCTGCCCGACGTGCCCACCGTGGCCGAGCGCGGCTTTCCGGGCTTCGAGGCCGGTTCGTGGTTCGGCTTCTTCGCGCCCAAGGGCACGCCGGCCGACGTGGTGGCCACGCTGAACAAGGCGGTGAACCAGATCATCGACGTGCCGGCCTTCGAGGCGCAGTTGATCAAGGAAGGCGCAGACCCGGCCGGCGGCACGCCAGAGCAGTTCGCTCAGTTCGTGCAGAAGGA
>JANOZF010000032.1:0-10909 GCA_031429255.1 Rubrivivax sp. | reverse complement strand
GTGGCGATCACCCGTTCCACGTGCGGCGGCGGCGCCTGCAGGCCGCGCAGCACGCCGCTGCGGTAGTCGAAGTGAGCCTGCGCCAGGGCGGGCGGCAACTGGTCGGCGACGCTGTCGAGCAAGCGCACGCGCAGGTAGTGGAGCCAGGCCTCCAGCGGTGCGTCTTGCAGCTGCAAGGCCAGCGCGGGCTGGCCGAGCACGAAAGTGGCAGGCGTCTCCAGCAGCGCCAGGCGCGGCGGCAGGCCGTTGCGGCGGACCGCCGCCGCTGCGCTATCGTGCCGGCATGGTTGAAACCACTTTTTTCTGGCACGACTACGAAACCTTCGGCCGCGTGCCGCGGCGCGACCGCCCGTCGCAGTTTGCGGGCGTGCGCACCAACACCGATCTGCAGGAGATCGGCGCGCCAGTGATGATGCACTGCCAGCCGGCGCCCGACACGCTGCCCGACCCCGAGGCGGTGCTGCTCACCGGCATCCTGCCGCAGACGGCCCTGGCGCACGGTGTGCCCGAACACGCCTTTGCCGCTGCCATCGAACGCGAACTGGCGCGCGACGGCACCATCGGCGTGGGCTACAACAGCATCCGCTTCGACGACGAGGTGACGCGCTTCCTGTTCTGGCGCAATCTCATCGACCCTTACGCACGCGAATGGCAAAACGGCTGCGGCCGCTGGGATCTGCTGGACGTGGTGCGCTGCACCTGGGCCCTGCGGCCCGAAGGCATCCAGTGGCCGATGCACGAATCAGGCGACATGCGAGGCCGGCCGTCTTTCAAGCTGGAACACCTGACCACGGCCAACGGTCTGGCGCATGCCGCGGCGCACGATGCACTGTCCGACGTGCGCGCCACGCTGGACCTGGCGCGCCTGGTCAAGGCGCGCCAGCCCCGCCTGTGGGACTTCTGTCTGAAGCTGCGCCGCAAGGACGCGGTGCAGGCCGAGATTGGCATCGACAAGCCCTTTGTGCACCTGTCGGGCATGTACCCGGTGGAGCGCGGCTGCCTGGCCGTGGTGTGGCCGCTGGCCGCACACCCCACCAACCGCAACGAACTGATCGTGTGGGACCTGGCACACGACCCCAGCGAGCTGGCCGCGCTGGATGCCGAGACCGTGCGCCGCCGCATGTTCACGCGCCAGGACGCCTTGCCCGAAGGCGAACAACGCCTGCCCATCAAGACCATCCACATCAACAAGTCGCCGGTGGTGATGGGCCAGCTCAAGGTGCTGGAAGGTGCCGCCGGGCGTTGGCCCATCGACGCGCAGCAGGCCCTGGTGAATGCACACAAGGCCGCCGCCCTGGGCCGCAGTCTCGACGCGCTGTGGCCGCAGGTGTTTGCACGCCCCAAGGCCGACAGCCCGGTCGACGTGGACGAAGACCTGTACGGCGGCTTCATCGGCCCCGACGACCGCCGCCAGTTGCAGCGTCTGCGCGAACTGGCGCCCGAGATGCTGGCCGCCAAGCGACCGGCCTTTTCAGACCCCCGCCTGCAGGAGCTGCTGTTTCGCTACCGGGCGCGCAACTTCGCCTATACCCTGAACGCCGAAGAGCAGGCCGCCTGGTTGCAGCACTGCAGCGCACGGCTGCACCGGGGCGAAGGCGGCGGCCTGACGCTGGAACAGTACCTGCAACGCATCGATGAGCTGGCCGAGACTGCCGCCGAGCAGGGCGACGACCGTGCACAAGACTTGCTGGGCGCGCTGGTGGACTATGCCGAGGCCATCGCGCCCGCGGTTGATTGAGCATCGCAGCCGGCGCACCGCCTGCTGCTGATGGTCAGTGGGCCAACTGTGCGTGGGCTCACACAGCCTGGCGGCCAGGCTGCAGCCTCTCAACGCGGCGGAGCCGCTGGCGCCAGTGGTGCGGTTGCTGATTCGTCAGTGGTGGGCGGCACTGGCGCCGGAGCTTCGGTTTTTGGCGGGCCGATGCGCGACCTGAAGCCGCCGTTGGCGTACTCACCGTAGCGCCAGTCGTTGCCCACCGAGGCAATGCCCGGCGGCGGTGTCAGGGCCTGCACCGGCACGTCTGCGATCATCGAGCCCACGGCCTCGATCCAGATCGGCAGCGCCAGTCCGCCACCGGTTTCTCTTTCGCCCAGGCTGCGGGGCTCGTCGTAGCCGATCCAGGCCACCGCCACCACACCCGGCGCGAAACCCGCAAACCAGGCGTCGACGGCATCGTTGGTGGTGCCCGTCTTGCCGTAGAGGTCGCGCCGCTTCAAGGTGCGCTGCGCCAGCTCGGCGGTGCCGCGCGCCGTGACGTCGCGCAGCAGGGTGTTCACGATGAAGGCATTGCGTGCCGGGATGGCACGCGCCTCTTCCTTCAGCGGCGCGGGTGGCGGTGCCTGGAACAGCACCTTGCCCTGGCCGTCGACGATGCGTTCGATCAGCACCGGCGTGACGCGGTAGCCCCCATTGGCAAACACCGCGTAGCCGCTGGCCAGTTGCGCCGGCGTGACGCTGCCGGTGCCCAGGGCCAGCGTCAGGTCGTTGGGCAACTGCTCCGGGTTGAAGCCGAAGCGTTCCATCCAGTTGCGCGCCTGGCGCAGACCCAGGTGCTGAAGCAGGCGTACGCTGACCAGGTTCTTCGAGCGCACCAGGCCCTCACGCAGGGTGATCTCGCCGGCGAACTTGTTGTCGCTGTTTTGCGGGTTCCAGTTCGGCAGCGTGCCGTCGGGGTTGACCAGGGGCAGGTCGTCCACCGTCGTCTCGGGCATCAGGCCGTGTTCGAGCACGGCCGAATACAGGAAGGGCTTGAAGGCCGAACCCGGCTGGCGCGCCGCGCTGGTGGCGCGGTTGAACTGGTTGCGGTTGAAGTCGAATCCGCCCACCAGCGCGCGGATGCGGCCGGTCGCCGGGTCCATGGCCACGAAGGCGGCTTCGGCTTGCGGCCACTGCGTGATCACCCATTCCTGTGGCTTGCCTTTGATCTGCTGCTGCAGCAGCCGCACCACCGAACCGCGCTTGATGGCCAGCCTGGACGACGCCGCTTCGGGCAGCAGGTAATTGCGCAGCCAGCGGATCGTGGCGGCCTGCACCTTCACTGTCTCGCCGCTGGCCAGTTGGGCCGTCACTTCATTGGCCGTGGCGGCCAGCACGATGGCCAGGCGCAGGTCTTCGTCGTCGCGGCCATCCTTCAGGATCAGCGCCGCGGCACGGTCGGCTTCGGCAGCGTCGTTGGGCAGGCTTTCCTGTGCTTCGGGGCCGCGCCAGTCCTGCTTGCGTTCATGCACGATGACGGCGCGGCGCAGCGCCGTGTGCGCTGCGCGCTGGTCGTCGGCCAACACGGTGGTGAAGACACGAACACCTTCGGTGTAGGCCTTCTCGCCCAGCCGCTCCACCACCGCCTTGCGCGCCATCTCGGCAACATGCTGCGCCGCCAGGTCCTGCAGCGCAAAGCTGCGCAGCTCCAGCTTCTCGGCTTCGGCCTGCTTGAACTCGACTTCGGTGATGACGCCGGTGGCGCGCATGCGCCCCAGCACCCAGAGCTGGCGCTTGCGGGCCCGCGGCGGGCTCGACACCGGGTTGGCGTGGATGGGGTTTTGCGGCAGGCCGGCCACCATGGCGATCTCGGCCACACTCAGTTCGTCCAGCGACTTGCCGAAGTACACCAGTGCGGCGGCACCCACACCGTAGGCGCGCTGGCCGAGGAAGATCTGGTTCAGGTAGAGGTCGAGGATCTGGTCCTTGGTGAGCTGCCGCTCCAGTTTCATGGCCAGCAGCGCTTCCTTGATCTTGCGCTCGGGTGTGCGCCGCGTGGACAGGAAGAAGGTGCGTGCCACCTGCTGCGTGAGCGTGGAAGCACCCTGCGGCACACCGCCGGACATGTTGGCAATGGCAGCGCGAATCACGCCGCGCCAGCTGATGCCGTTGTGGTCGTAGAACTCTGCGTCTTCCACCGCCAGCACGGCATCGCGCAGCCGCTTGGGTATCTTCTCCACCGGCACGTACATGCGCCTTTCGGTGCCGAACTGCGCGATCTCCACGCCGTCGGATGTGAACACCTGCATGTGCTGCCGCGGCTTGTAGTCGGTGGCCTTGTCGGTGGACGGCAGATCCCAGCCGTACCAGAGCATCGCGCCACCGATGAGCACGAAGGCCGCGGCCATCAGCGCGCCCAGGCCCATCAGCAACGTGGTGAGCAGCACCAGCCCGCGCTGGGCCGGTTGTTTTGCAGATGAATTCATCGCGGTGCCAATTCGTACAGGGCTGAGCCGTCGCCGTTGTCCTTGACGAGCAAGATCTGCGGGTAGCGCGCGAGGTGGGCCATGCCACCCGCGCCAGAAGTGAAGCGCAGTTTCACGCCCGGCACCCGCAACACCGCCCAGTTGCCGTCGGCGGCTGCGTCCACCCGCTGTGCGTCTTTCAGGTACTGCAGCAGGGCCTCGCGGTTTTCGTCAGGCGCTTGCAGCACGGTGTTGCTGCCGTCCAGCGCCGGAAAGCTGCCGCCACCCGATGCCCGGTAGTTGTTGGTGACCACGGCAAACACCGCGTCATCGGCCACCGGCTGCCCGTTGTGGCGCAGGTTGGTGATGCGCCGAGCTTCGGCCGTCACCAGCTTGCCGTTGCGGTCGTAGCGCGCGGGCTGGGTGACATCGATGTTGTAGCTCACGCCGTCGAGGGTGTCGAAGTTGAAGCTGGGGAAGGCACTGTTGATCAGGTTCTGTTCGGCCGGGCCGGCCGGGTCGATTCGGTTGAAGGCGCCGGCCGACATCTCCAGCCATTCACGCACCTGCGCGCCCGTGAGGCGCACCACCTGCACGGTGTTGGGGTAGACATAGAGGTCGGCCACGTGGCGCACCACCAGCGGGCCGGCCGGAATGTCGGTGTAGTAGGTGTGGCCCTGGCGGCCGCCGGTCTTGAAGGGCGCTGCCGCTGACAGCAGCGGGAGCTTTTCATGTGCAGTGCCCGCCAGTGCACGCCGGGCGTATGCCAGCTGGGCCTGCGACACCAGTTGCACCGATGGGTCGTCGGCGACCTGCGCAAAATAGCTGTGGATGGGAGTGTTGCTGATGGCCACCTGTGAGCGCAGGTAGTCGCGCGTGCCCTCGTGCTCTGCCTGCACCAGCGCCGCGAGCGCGGCGTCGGGCTGCACCAGGGCCTTGCGCGCGGCACGGTCATACACCGGGCGCAGCTCGGAGCGGCCCTCGCTCACCGTCCAGCGGCCATCGGCCTTGTTCAGCACCAGGTCCAGCACCGCGAGATGGCTGCCCCAGGCGCCGGGCATGGCGGCCGGCACACCATTGATGGTGCCGCGCTGCAGGTCCACCTTGGGGTGGCTGTTGAAGAAGCGGCCCGGGAATTCACCGTGCGAATGGCCGAACAGGATGGCATCGATGCCGGGCACCTCGGCCAGCCGGGCCACGGTGTTTTCAGCAAACAGCACCGTTTCGCCGCGCTCGAAACCCGAATGCGGAATGGCCACCACGATGTCGGCGCCAGCGGCCTTGATGCGGGGCACCCATTCGCGCGCCGTCTGCACGATGTCGCGCGCCAGCACCTGGCCACGCAGGTGCTGACGGTCCCACTGCATCACCTGCGGCGGCACGAAGCCGATGACACCAACGCGCAGCAGCTGCTCGGCGCCACGGTCGTCCTTGAACGTGCGCTGCAGCACCACGAAAGGCGTGAAGACGTTGTTGCGCTGGTCAGCGCTGCCGGCCGCCGCAGGGTCGGTCTTGCCGTCGTCGATCACGATGTTGGCGTTGACGTAGGGAAAGTTGGCGCCCGTCAGCGCCTGTCTCAGGAAGGGCAGCCCGTAGTTGAATTCATGGTTGCCGATGTTGGCGGCGTCGTAGCGCAGCGCATTCATCAGCTTGTAGGCCGGGTGCAGCTGGCCGGGCTGCAGCGGCTTGATGCGTGCCACGTAGTCGCCCAGCGGGCTGCCCTGCAGCAGGTCGCCGTTGTCGAACAGCAGGTGGTTTTGCGCTTCGGCGCGGGCGGCCTGCACCAGCGTGGCGGTGCGCACGAGGCCGAACTCCTCGATGGGCTTGTCCTGGTAGTAGTCGTGGCTGAGCAGGTTGACGTGGATGTCGGTGGTGCCCAGCACCCGCAGGCGCAGTTGTTGCGCGCCGACGGAGGTCGCCAGCAAGGCAAGCGCGAGCGCGGTGGTCAGGGTTTTCAGCATGGGGCGAATGCTACCCGGCCCCCGGCCCGGCGCGCTTTCAGGCTGTGGCATGCAGGGCGGTCGCGCCCTGGCGGCACAACGCCCCTGTGCGCCCCTCTTACGCAGGGGCAAACCAGGCCGCGCGCGCCGCGTCCGGCATCTGCGGCCCCCCCGTGAATGAGGTGCCGTGAGCGCGCTGCAGCAGCTGCCAGTAGTAGCGGTAGCTGGCGCGGTCGTGCAGCGTGTCGCCATCGCGTATGGGCGCCCAGCCGGCGGCCTGCGCGGCGCCGATGATCTGCACGGCTTGCGCCACGTCGGCAGCGGCCGGCGCAAACGCGTCCACGATGATGCGCACCTGCGCCGGGTGGATGCTCCACATGCGGGTGTAGCCCAGCAGCCCGCTGGCCATGCCCACCGCGGCCCGCAGCGCTTCGGTGTCCTTGAACTCGGTCACGACGCAATGAGACGGCACCTTGCCGTGGGCATGGCAGGCGGCCGCAATCTCCAGCTTCGCGCGCACCACCAGCGGGTGATCGAACTGCCCGGCGGCGCCCATCGCGCTGGCCGGGATGGCGCCGCGGTGGGCCGACACGAAGTCCATCAGGCCAAACGACAGCGACTCGATGCGCGGCTGCGCGGCAATGGCCCAGACGTCGCGCAGCGCGCCGTGGGTTTCTATCAGCGCGTGCACCGGCACGGGGGCCGTGCCGGTGGCGGCCAGTGCGGCGTCGATGGAGGTGATGGCGCGCTGCATGTCGACCACGCCGCGCGGCTTGGGGCACATCAGGTAGGCCGGTGCATGCAAACCGGCGCGGGCGCCGCGCAGCACGGTGTGCAGCACGTCTTCGAACCTCGGGTGCACCACCGGCAGCAGGCGCACGCCGACGCGCCCGTGGCGGTTGTCGGCGCTGGCCAGCAGTTCACCGATCAGCTGTGCCTGCTCGAGTTCGCCTCCGACCGGCGCGCCGTCTTCGTTGTCCAGAGTGACGTCGAACACCGGTCCCAGTTCAGCCTGCAGCTGCAGGCTCTTGCGCATACGCAGTTCCACACCTGCGTAGTGGTCGCAGACGGGCAGGGTGGCCACGGCCACCTCGTCGGGGTCGAACAGGGCTTGATCAGGGTGCTGGGCGCGGGCTGGGTTCATGGCAGTGAAAGAATAAAGCCCCGGCTGGCGGGGCTTGATGAAACGCGGAAGGTGGGCCCCGACCTCGGCTGGGCCGGGCCGGTCGTGCACCCGCTTACAGCAGGTGCTTGACGCCGTCTTGTTCACCCGTCAGTTCGGCCAGCGTCTTGTCGATGCAGCTCTGGCTGAAGGGGTCGATGGGCAGGCCCTTGACGATTTCGTACTTGCCGCCGGCGCAGGTGACGGGGTAGCCGAACATCACGTCCTTCGGGATGCCGTATTCGCCGTTGCTGGGCACGCCCATGGTGACCCATTCGCTGCCGGTGCCCAGCGCCCAGTCGCGCATGTGGTCGATGGCGGCGTTGGCGGCCGATGCGGCTGATGACACGCCCCGCGCCGCGATGATCGCTGCGCCGCGCTTGCCCACCGTGGGCAGGAAGGTGTCGGCGTTCCAGACCTGGTCGTTGATCATGTCCTTCACGCTGGCGCCGTCGATGGTGGCGAAGCGGTAGTCGGCATACATCGTGGGGCTGTGGTTGCCCCAAACGGCCAATTTCTTGATCGAAGACACGGGCTTGCCCGTCTTGGCGGCGATCTGGCTGAGCGCGCGGTTGTGGTCCAGGAGCAGCATCGCGGTGAAGTTCTTGCGCGGCAGATCGGGCGCTGACTTCATCGCGATGTAGGCATTGGTGTTGGCCGGGTTGCCGACCACCAACACCTTGACATTGCGGCTGGCCACGGCGTTCAGGGCACGCCCCTGGGCGGTGAAGATGGCGCCGTTGATGGCCAGCAGCTCGGCACGCTCCATGCCGGCCTTGCGTGGCATCGAGCCCACCAGCAGCGCGTAGTCGGTGTCCTTGAAGGCGGTCATCGGGTCGCTGTGCGCCTCCATGCCGGCCAGCAGCGGGAAGGCGCAATCCTCCAACTCCATCATCACGCCCTTCAGCGCCTTCTGCGGGCCTTCCACCGGCACTTCCAGCAGTTGCAGGATCACGGGCTGGTCCTTGCCCAGCATTTCGCCCGAAGCGATGCGGAACAGCAGGGCATAACCGATCTGGCCGGCGGCGCCGGTAACGGCCACGCGAACGGGTTTCTTGCTCATGGGAGGCTCCAGGAGGATGGTGACGGGGGGGGTGGGTTCCGGCCCGCCAGCACTGCCCGGCTGCCGTGCAATCGCAAAGGCGTTGCAGGGCAGCAAGGCATCACCCGAGCCGGTGCGCAGTGTAGGCCAAGCTAGGGGTTGTTACGGGGTTGTCAACGGTCTTATGTCTTCTATAAGACATCTGTCAGCTTTTGGGTGACGGGTTTGGCGGGGGCGCGGCTTTGTGCTGCAATGCCGGCCCATGCCCGCTGCCTTGCCTGCTGCCTCGCAGCCCCTTGCCAACGCCGACAGCGGCGAGCTTGCAGCCGCCAGCCCCGCCTTCAGCCCGCTGTACCGGCAGATCAAGGGACTGATCACGCGCGAGCTGCAGGCCGGCGCCTGGAAGCCCGGCGAGTCCATCCCCAGCGAGCAGGACCTGGCCGCACGCTTCAAGGTCAGCCAGGGCACGGTGCGCAAGGCCATTGACGAACTGGCCGCCGACAACCTGCTGGTGCGGCGCCAGGGCAAGGGCACCTTCGTGGCCACCCATGCCGAGCAGCAGATCCAGTACCGCTTCCTGCGCCTGATGCCCGACGACGGCGGCCCCCGCGACATGGCGCGCCGCCTGCTGGATTGCCGCCGCACCCGCGCGCCGGCCGACGTGGCGCGCATGCTGGGCGGCAAGAGCGGCGATGCGGTGGTGCAACTGCGGCGCTTGTTGCTGGCGCATGACCAGCCGGTGGTGCTGGATGAGATCTGGCTGCCCGGCGCTTTGTTCAAGGGCCTGACCGCCGAACGCCTGGCCGACTACAAAGGCCCGATGTACGGCATGTTCGAGGCCGAGTTCGGCGTGCGCATGATCCGCGCCGAAGAGAAAATCAGGGCTGTGGCGGCCGATGCCGGCAGCGCCGCGCTGCTGGCGTTGCCCGCCGGTACGCCGCTGCTCAGCGTGGAGAGGTTGTCTTTCACCTATGGCGACCAGCCGGTGGAACTGCGCCGCGGCCTCTACAACACCGATCAGCACTTCTACCGCAACGAGTTGAACTGATGCTGCATCGCATTGCCGCCGCGGCTGGCCGGGGGATGGCACAAGCTCCGGGTAAGTCTGCTGCGTTGCAATAAACTCCATCGGTTTCATGCGAATAACAAAGAGAACCATCCATGGCAGACCGCTCCAAGACCAGACCCAGCGTGCGACCGGGCGCCAACATGCGGCTGATCGAGGCGCTGCAATACCGTTTGCCGCTGGCAGGGGTGGTGTCCATCCTGCACCGCGTCAGCGGCATGCTGATGTTCTTCCTGCTGCCCTTCATCGTCTGGATGTTCGACGCCAGCGTCACGTCCGAGGTGTCGTATGACGGCTTCACCAGCGCCTTTGTTGCGGGTATCGGCCCCTTGCCGGGCTTGTTCGTCAAGCTGGTGGCACTGGCCCTGATCTGGGCCTACCTGCACCATGCCGTGGCCGGTGTGCGCCATTTGTGGATGGACGCCACCCACAGCGTGACCAAGCAGCAGGGGCACTCGTCGGCGGTGGCCACCTTCGCGATCAGCATCGTGCTGACGGTGGCTCTGGGCGCCAGGCTGTTCGGCTTGTTTTGACCCTGTTATCCCCCCACAAGAGGCAAACACCCCATGGCCGTCAATTACGGTAGCAAGCGCTTGGTCGTCGGCGCGCATTACGGGTTTCGTGACTGGCTCAGCCAGCGCATCACTGCGCTGCTGATGGCGCTGTTCACCCTCGCGCTGGTGGCGCAGGTGATCTTCGGCGGGCCGATCGGCTATGACAGCTGGGCTGGCATCTTTTCGCGCCAGTGGATGAAGCTGCTGACCTTCGTGGTCATCCTCTCGCTGGCCTGGCATGCCTGGGTGGGCATGCGCGATGTCTGGATGGACTACATCAAGCCGGTGGGCATCCGCCTGCTGGCCCAGGTTTTCACGATGGTCTGGCTGGTGGCTTGCGCCGGCTGGGCCGTGCAAGTGCTCTGGAGGCTGTGAGAACAACATGACCGCAATCAAGTCTTCAGTGGCGCGTCGCCGTTTCGACGTGGTGATCGTCGGGGCCGGCGGCTCGGGCATGCGCGCATCCCTGCAACTGGCCCGTGCCGGCCTGAACGTGGCGGTGCTGTCCAAGGTCTTCCCGACCCGCTCGCACACCGTGGCGGCGCAAGGCGGCATTGGTGCATCGCTGGGCAACATGTCCGAGGACAACTGGCACTACCACTTCTACGACACCATCAAGGGGTCGGACTGGCTGGGTGACCAGGACGCGATCGAGTTCATGTGCCGCGAGGCCGGCAAGGTGGTCTACGAGTTGGAGCATTTCGGCATGCCCTTCGACCGCAACGCCGACGGCACCATCTATCA
The DNA here is from genome assembly GCA_031429255.1 of Rubrivivax sp. Lineage (GTDB taxonomy): Bacteria > Pseudomonadota > Gammaproteobacteria > Burkholderiales > Burkholderiaceae_C > Rubrivivax. The sequence goes on along the minus strand of JANOZF010000032.1, from coordinate 240 downwards.
GCGCCCCTTTGGCGGCCACACCGCCAACTACGGCGAAAAGCCGGTGCAGCGCGCCTGCGCTGCGGCCGACCGCACCGGCCACGCGATGCTGCACACGCTGTATCAGCAGAACGTCAAGGCCCGCACCCAGTTCTTCGTCGAGTGGATGGCGCTCGACCTGGTGCGCGATGCCGATGGCGACGTGGTCGGCGTCATCGCGATGGAGATGGAGACCGGCGAGGTCTACATCCTCGAAGCCAA
>JANOZF010000031.1:0-11661 GCA_031429255.1 Rubrivivax sp. | reverse complement strand
GCCTCGGTGGTCTGCGTCAACTCGGTGATGTCGATGCGGAAGCCGACGAGGTGGCCGTCGGGCATGCGCCGGTCGACGATGCGGATCGTGCGGCCGTTGCCCAGCTTTTGAACCACGGCGCCGTCACCCGCCTTGCGTTGCGCCAGGCGCTCGGCCACCCATTCTTCGACCCTTCCCACCGCCGCCGGCCGCTGGCCGCGCAGCGCGCTTTGGCGTATCAGGTCTTCGTACGCTGCACCGGGCACGAAGAGCTCGGCGGTGTCGGGAAACATCTGCCGGTACTTGTCGTTGCAGAACACCAGCCGGTCGTCGGGGTCGAACAAGACAAAGGCCTCGTCGATGGCGTCGATGGCGCCGCGCATCAGCTGGCTGCTGCGCAGCACGTCGGTCTCGGCGCGCTTGCGCGCGCTGACGTCGGTGTAGGTGGTGACGAAGCCACCACCGGGCATCGGCCCGCCGCGGATTTCCAGCGGCGTGCCATCGGGGCGCTCGCGTTCGAACTGGTGCGCCAGCGTGGTCGAGCGTGCGCGCTCGACGATGGCCTGCACCGTGGCCTCGACGTTCTGGCTGCCGTATTCGCCGCGCGCGGCATTGAAGCGGATGATGTCCTCGAAGCGCGTCGGCGGGGTCGCAAACAGGGTATCCGGAAAGTCCAGCAGGCGGCGGAATTCGTTGTTGGCCGCTACCAGGTTCAGCTCGGCGTCGAACACGCTCAGGCCGCAGGGCAGGTTCTCGATCACGCTGCTCACGAGTTCGGCATTGCGGCGCACTGCCAGTTCCATGGCACGGCGTGCCGTGACGTCCTGGAAGGCCCCCATCAGACGCTGCGCGCGGCCGTCGACCCAGTCGACCTCGCCCACGGCGCGGACCCAGATCGCCCGGCTGGTGGCAGTGATGAAGGGCAGCTCCAGGTCGTAGCCCTGGCCGCTGTCGATGGCGCGCTGCATGGCCTGGGCGACGAGCGGCCGCGCCTCGGGTGCGTAGTAGCCAATGGCTTCTTCGACGCTGGGCTGGTGGCCCGGCGGCAGATCGTGGATGCGGCAGGTCTGGTCGCTCCACTGGATGGTCTGCGTCGCGACATCGAACTCCCAGCCGCCCACGCCGCCGATGCGACCGGTGCGGTCCAGGAAGTCCTGGCTGGCGCGCAGCGCAGCCTCGGCCTGCTTGCGCTGGCTGATGTCCATGTGGGTGCCGGCCATCCAGCGCGGGCGGCCATCGGCAGCGCGGCTGAAGACCTTGCCGCGTGTCAGCACCCAGACCCAGTGGCCTTCGCGGTGGCGCACCCGGTTTTCGCTCTCCAGCGCCGGCAGCTCGCCGCGGAAGTGCTGCTTCAGCAAGGCCTCGGTGCGGGCGATGTCTTCCGGGTGCGAGCGATCGCGCCAGGTGCCCATGCGGGTCTCGCCCAGCTCGGCCAGCGTGTGGCCGATGATCTGCGCCCAGCGCTCGTTGAAAAGCAGCGCGTCGGTCTCCAGATTCCACTCCCAGGTGCCGACGTTGGTGCCCTCGATGATGTTGGCCAGCGCCAGGCGTTCGCGGGCCAGCGCCCGCGCGGCGGTCTTGCTGGCGGTGATGTCGGTGCGGATCGAGATGAATTTTGAAATCTCGCCGTCAGCGCCGATGAAGGGGGCGATGACGCTGTCGACCCAGTACAGCGAGCCATCCTTAGCCCGATTGCAGACTTCGCCGCGCCAGGGCTTGCCAGCGCCCACCGTGCGCCACATCCCGGCCCAGAAGCCGGGCGGCTGCTGGTCGGAATTGATCAGGCGGTGGTCCTGACCTAGCAGCTCTTCGCGCGCATAGCCGCTGATGTGGCAGAAGGCATCGTTGGCCTGGATGATGCGCCCGCCGCGGTCGGCCACCGAGACGATGGCGTGCAGGTCGATGGTGCGCAGCAGCGCGTCGTTGTCGCGCAGCGCGGCCTGCAGCTGGGTCTGCGCCACATGCCGCACGGTGACGTCGCTGCCCACTTCCATGAAGCCGGTGAGCAGGCCGTTCGGGTCATGCAGCGGTTGGATCTCGGTGTCGAACCAGAACTCGCGGCCGTCGCGGGCGCGGTTGAGGATCTCGACTCTGCAGCCGGTGCCAGCGGCGGCCGAGTCGGCCAGCACTTGCAGCGCCGCCGGATCGGCGTTGCCGCTGCCCAGCAGCTGCCCCGGCGTCTTGCCCAAAGCCGCCTCGGGCGTGTAGCCGGTGATCCGCGTGAAGCCTTCGTTGACCCATACGATGCGCAGCTCGCGGTCGGTGATCGACACCGCGTTGGAGGTGTGGCGTGCCACCTGAGCCAGCCGGGCCAGGTCGGCTGTCATCGCGTGCGCCAGCGCCTCGGCGCGGCGCCGTCCTGAGGTTTGCTGGCGCACCAGGGCCGCCAGCAGGCTGCTGACCAGCACGCCACCGCCGGCCAACAGCCAGGCCGACCAAGAGCCCAGCTCGGCGTCGAACTGCCGCGTACTGCGCGCCTGCATCACCAGCGAACGGCCCGGCAGCGCCAGCGTGCGGGTTGCCTCAAAGCGCCCTGCCGTGCGGCCCGCCGTCACCGCGCTGGCGGGCACGGCGGGGGCTGCCGCGCCGTTGGCGCTGGCGTTCGACGTGAAGACAAGACCGCCGGTAGAGTGGCCTTCGGCATCGGCGCTGAGTTCGAACTCCAGATCGCCTGCGGCGACGTCGTGGATGTTGCCGAGCAGTTCGCGCGCCACGATGGGTGCGTACAGCAAGCCGACCAGCGCCTTGCGCCGCTGCTGAGGTGTGACCGGGTCGGAACCCTGGCGATATACCGGCACGAACAGCAGGAAGCCGGGACTGCGCTTTTCATCCTGCACCAAGGTGATGGACGCGCTCAGCGTGGGCTCGCCTTCGGTCATCGCGCGCTCGGCGGCTTCTCGGCGTACGGGTTCGGAGCCCACGTCCAGCCCGACAGCGCTCAAGTTGGGGGCCAGAGGCTCGATGAACTTGATGACGTACAGGTCGTCGTGACCCTTGTCGGCCAGCTGGCGCAGCGCGAAGCGGGGTGCTTCGTCCAACCGCTCGGCAGCGATGAAAGCGTCCAGACCGGCCCGCTCGACGCGCTGGATGAAACCGAGGCCGCGCACGCCCGGAAAGTCCAGCGCCATGCCGCGCGCCTCGACATAGGCGCGAAATTCGGCCCGGCCGACCCGCGGGCTGGCGGCATACAGGCCGCTCGCGCCTTTCAAGGGGTATATGGGCTGGCGAAAGCGGCGCAGCACGTCGTCGGCTACCCGGTCGACGCTGCGCTCGAAGGCTGAGCGAGCCTGTGCTTCCGTCTCGTGATGACGCCAAGCACCTGCGGTTATCGCCAGCAGCGACCCCAGCACGCCTATCAGCGCTGGCAGCGTCTGGCCGTGGAGTCGTCTGCGTTCAAGCCATTGCCACATGTTCCGTCATCTTTCGAAGGCGCGAAGCAGGCAGGGCGCCTTCAACCCGTCATGCGCATTCGCGCTGGCGCCATCATCACGCGCCGGGCCAACACACTTGGGCCGAAGGAACTGGGCAAAGACGGGCCTGTTCTGGGCAGCCGTGCGGCACAGCGAGCCCGCGCCGGACACCAAGCGCAGCGGGCTGCTTTTTCCGCACCACAATGACCAAGGGCGACACCGCGTGGCGTCGCCCTTGTCTCTCGTGCCCCCTCGATCAGGGGCGGCCGTCAAGTGAGATCAGCGCTGGAAGCGATGGTCGCAGCTCACGCAGCGCGCGGCGACCTCGAGGGTCCAGAAGACATGGGTCACGTTGCGCGAGCCGTCGCCGTTCTCGCGCTCGTAGTGCGAACTGCGACCGTTGGGCGACTGGCGCACCAGCTGGCCCCAGCTCTGCGGATCGTCGGTGATGTCGCGGCCGGCGGCAGCCGGGCCCTGACTGAAGGCGGCGACCTGGGCGGCGATCATCGCGACCGTCGTCGTGCTGTCGAGGTGCGCGTAGATGAGAGTCAGCTGGTCGAAGTCATGTTGGTTCGGCTTCGTGCTGAGCGTGCTGGTCGCATTCACGCCGGTATTCGAGAAGTAGTCCATGCAGCTATTTTGCGAGCTGCCGTTGGTGGACTGGTGGTCAAGGCCAAAAGTGTGGGCCACTTCCTGGCACACCACATGCAACCTCTCGTTGGGGTTGTTGTACGTGGCAGTGTTGAAGTAGGTGTCGTTCATCTTCGCCGACCCCTGCGTGATGTGGGTGCCGCCGGTGATGTTGATCGACGCCAGCCCGAGCCAGCCGTTGTTGCCGTAGGTGCCATTGCAAACCTGCGTCGTGCCGGCGACCATCGAACAGCGCTTGTTGGATGTTCCGCTGACGATCGCGGTCAGGACGGCGCTGTTGCCGCTGTTCCAGTCCGACGACGTCTGCGTCAAATGGGCCCGCCAGTCGGCTGTGGTCATGTTGTTACCCAGTTTCAACGTGAACTGAGGTGTCGTCCGGGCCCAGTGATACCCGCCCCAGGAGTGGGTGGCATGCACAACCGTGGTCACGGCCACGGCAGCCACGCCGAGGGACAGGGCAGCCATCAGGCGTCGAAAATTTTGCTTGGTCATGGGGTTCTCCTTGCGGGGTTCAGGGGCTATCTGCACTTACCAACAGCCACACGCTGGCTGTTCGTCCGGATTGCTGGCCGGAGCTGCGCAGACAATGCGGCCAACAGGATTGCTTGTGCAACCTCATTCTGACGCGTCTCTGCGCAGCCCACCAGTGGTGCTTTTTACGATGCTGGCGGCCCGTCGCCAGCCTGTGACAGCTACGACTTGGCCAATTCCACCGAGCTGGCGCGTCGCCTCGGCCCCGAAGCCATGCATGAGTCGCTCAACGCATTCTTCGAAATGGCGCTGGGTGCATTTCGACTCTGGAGAAATCTCCGAGATGTGGAACCAGCTGGTACGGCCGTCAAAGGTGACGACGCTGGGGGCCGGGCGCAGCCCGCCCGAGGCATCCGCTTGAGGGCGCGGTTGCGCTTAGCGCTTGTGCGGCATGATGCCGTGCATGCATGCGCCGATGTTCGACCTTTCCGACCTCTACGACCCGAAGCGCCATGAGGCATTGACGGACGAGGCCTGGTCCGAGGACGCGGCGCGCGCCGCCATCGGGCACATCTGCGCGGCAGCCGAACGGGAGTTCGACGAGGCCGAAGGCAGCTGGCTGCTGCATCCGCAGGACGACCCGCCTGCGCCCGGCGCGCGATCGGTCAACGCCTACTGGGGCGCCACCGGCGTCGTCTGGGCGCTGCGCGACCTGGCCTCGCATGGCGCGGTCACGCTGGCGCGCGACTACACGCGCTGGATCGAGCGCTTTCCCGATCGCGCGCGGCTCGAAGCCGCCGACGAGCAGCACGGCACGGCCTCCTACCTGTTCGGCGAAAGCGCACCGCTGCTGCTGGCCTGGAGGACCACGCGCCGCGCCGACTTCGCCGACCGCCTGCACGACCTGGTTCGCGGCAACCTGCACAACCCCGCGCACGAGCCGCTGTGGGGCAACGCCGGCACGCTGCTGGCGGCCATCGCGATGGCAGAAGCCGACCCTCCGGCCGCCGAGCGCACGCGCTGGCAGGCGCTGGTGCGTGACGGCGTGCAGGCCCTGCTCGACGACATGGTGCCCGATCCAGACGCCGGCCACTGGCTGTGGCGGCAGGACCTGTACGGCCGCATCCGGCACCACCTTGGCGCGGGCCACGGGCTGGCCGGCAACGCCTACCCCGCGCTGCGCGCGGCCGGGCTGGTGGACGAGGCCGTCGCCGACACGATGCTGCAGCGCTGCTTCGACACGTTGTCGGCCACCGCACTGCAGGCGGTGACGACGGGGCCCGACGGCGGCATGCCGGTCGCCAACTGGCACCCGGTCACCGAACGCGAGCGCATCGCCGCTGCGCTGGCCACCGGCCAGCGCCCGCTGGTGCAGGATTGCCACGGCGCACCGGGCGTCGTCTGCCGCCTGGCCACCGCTCCCGCCGCCTGGGATACGCTGCTGCGCGCCGCCGGCGAGATGACCTGGACCGCTGGCCCGCTGGCCAAAGGCCCGTCGCTGTGCCACGGCACCGCGGGCAATGCAATGGCCTGCCTCAAGCTGTGGCAGCGCTTCGCCGAGCCGCTGTGGCTGGAGCGCGCACGCCGGCTTGCGATGCATGCGGCCGCACAGGTCGAACAGGCGCGCGTCCGCCACGGCCAGGGCCGCCACAGCCTGTGGACTGGCGACCTGGGGGTGGCCTGCTTGCTGTGGAACTGCGTGCGCGGCGAGGCCTGGTTCCCGATGCTCGACCGCCGCTGAGCTCAGCGCTACACCGGCGGCGGCCGGTGCAGCGAGTGCGACAGCACCTGTGCGGTGATTACGCTGCCGTGCGCGGCCAGTGCGCCGACCACGCGCAGTCTCAAGCCGCGTGCCACGCCTCAATCGGCTTTAGTACTGCCCGCCCATGTGTGTCCTTCGCCGCGGCAGGGCATGCGCTGCGGGCTTCCTACGGGTGACTTGCGAGGGTGGCGGTGGACTTAGTTGACGCACCCATTAAAAGCCCCGCCACCAAACAGGCCGGAAACCCGCGCCAATGCTCGCTTTCCGGGGTTTCGCTGTCTGATATTTCCGCCAAGTTCCGCGCTGCTTCGCCCGGGTTCCGGCGTGTTCGGTAGGCGAATATCAGACCGTTCATGTGCTCGAAGTCGGTGGTCTCGGCTGAGCGTGCGAGAAGGGTAGGGCGGAGTGCCGCGAACTGCAAATCCCTCCGGTTTTCAACCGCTGTGCAGAGTGTGATCCGGCCGCTCGCCATCAAGCCTTCGGCATCTTGAACGGGTTCAGGACCTGCACGTCGAAGGTGGCAAAGTCGGCAACGTTGCGCGTCACCACCGTGAGCTTGTGAACAGTGGCGGCGGCCGCGATCATCGCGTCCTCGTAAAGCGTGTCCGAACGGCGATGCATCAGGCAGGCCCACTTCCGAAACGTCGCACCGTCCATGGGCAGCACGTTATAGGACTGGGCGACGAGATCGAGCCACGCCTCGAGCTCGGCAGCTTTGGAGGCATCCTGATGTCTGGTCAGTTCGATGCCGGCTTGGATTTCGCCGAGCGTGACTGCGGACAGATGAAGATCTGCATCTTCGGCTGACTGAAGCCAGGCGACAACGCCACCATGCGGGCGTGGCCTGCGGAGTTCGGAGACGATGTTGGTGTCGAGCAGGTACATGCGCGTCAGCCCACCGCGGTGACCCTGCGCCTGCGGGCGGAGCCTCGTGCAGGAACCAAGAGATCGGCGCGGGCCTCATCCGACAGCAGCAGTTGCTTCAGCGATGGGCGGGCAGCGGCCTGCAACCGGCGCCACTCGTCGACCGGCACCAGGACTGCGGCTTCGGCACCCCGCTTGGTGACCATCTGGGGGCCCTCGACCATGCAAGCATCAAGGAACTCGCTGAATCGCGCCTTCGCGTCTTGAACAGGCCATGTTTGCATCTTGACCTCATGATGACTAGTGCAATGACTAGTTTATCATGTTGACAGCCAAGGGGGCATGCATCGCCTCGATGCCCAGAAGTGAGGTTCACGCTGGACCGCTCTGAACTTGCCGCTGGCCAGCGGCAATGGACGGCCAGGAGCCGACGGTTGCGGGCGGCAGCTGCCTGGCGCCTCACGCAGACCCTGGTCGCGACGATCAGGTGCCGGACTTGTTCGGTGTATCCGTATTCGGCTTACCGTCTTCGAGCAGGTCCGTGTTCGGCTTGATCGCCGGTGAACCCGCGCCCGGGGACACATCGACACGTTCCTCGACATGACGCAAGAACTCGTCGACCTCATCGGTCGAATGCCGGGAAGGCTCGATGTGGGAGGGTTTTTCGGGTGTCATGGTGATTCCTTTGGCGTGGTTTGACGAGATTTTCGAGCGTGGCCCTCATGCGGTGGAAGCGTGGCTCCGTCAGGCTTAGATCACGGGGTCGGAAGACATCTTCAACGCGGCTGTTCCCGCACTGCATTGCGCGCTGCGTGGGTCGTTCCCTCAGCGCAGCCCGAAAAAGCCGAGCACGAAAAGCACGATGACGACGGCACCGACAAGTCAGACGATTCGGTTCATGAAGGTTGTCCTTTAATGGGGCGGCGTGCGTGAAAGCGAGGTAGTCCAGCGCATCGACATTGCCCCACGCGACCAATCTAGGCCTTGTCAGGCAGTTGCTCTGTGCGTTGGCGAACGGTCCCAGCCAACTGGCATCACGTTTCGTCCGGTTGGCGGCCATGAATCGATCGCCAATGTCGGCATTGCCGCCGGCAGTTTCAGGCGGGTAGCCGGCAGCTCAGGGTCGTCAGGAGGCTTTCGGCTCGCCGGTTGCTCGTCGACTCGAAGAGTCGACGCCACTGGGGCGCATCATCCAACCGGTGTCGGTGCAAGAAAAATTGTCGGTTTCCCTTCCGGGGTCCGACTCTCGCTTTGCGGTTCGCGACCTCGTTTTCCCTCGGCCCATGGCCTCTCGACGAAGGTCCTGTTTCCGTGAATGTCAGACAGGCGTCTGGTATCGGAGCATAGAAAAAGGGGTTACGTTCGCACGTAACCCCTTGATTTTTATGGCTCCTCGACCTGGGCTCGAACCAGGGACCTACGGATTAACAGCCCCACCACCGAACGGGCCGCAAACCCGCGCCAATGCTTGCTTTCCGGGGTTTTGCTGTCTGATATTTCTGCCAAGTTCATGAGATGTTTGCCCAGGTTCCGCCGAGTTCATAGGCCGAATATCAGACAGCTCGCGCCACCTTGTTGGGTGCCACGATGCCCCTCCAGCGCGACTTCACGTAGCGCTCGGTGGTGGTCACGGAGTCATGACCGCACAGCACCTGAATCTGTTCCAGAGGAACGCCGGAAAGCCACATGTCAGTGGCACCCTTGCCCTTCATGTCGTAGAAGCCCCAACTCGGCATCGTCGCTAGCGGCCCCTTCTCCGTCGTGTGCCGTACCCGGACCGCGGACTGGCGGCGCTTGAGCATCGCGCAGAGACCGTCGTAGCTGTATGGCTTGCCATCCCGTCGGTGGATGATGGTTAGACCCGTGACGACCTTGGGTGTGGGCGCCTCGGCGTCAACCTTGGCCACTGGTGCCTTCAGCCGGGTCAGCACGGCATCGATTTCGGGCGTGATCTCAATGTCCACTGCGGCGCCTGTCTTTCCCTGCCGCGTCCGGATGATGCGCACGACGCGGCCCGAGGGGTCTCGCCGCTCGGTGAGGTTTCGTGGTGTCCAGCCGATGATGTCCTCAGGCCGCTGGAGTGTCCTGTAGACCAACTCGGCCATCGCCCACACCTGGGCCGGTGCCTTCTCCAGTGTGGCGTGCATCTCTTCGTCCTCGACGTAGCGCTCGCGCTTGGTTTCCTTGTTGCGCTTGACGCCCTTGCAGGGATTCGTCTTCACGCCAGCCTGGCCTGTCCGGATGAGCCAGGTGAACATCGAGGACAGACAGGCCTTCTCTCGGTTTGCGCGTACGCCTCGGCCGAGCTCGAGATTCGTGTCGAGGTACTCGGCGACATGCGAAGGCTCGACGCCGATCGGATACATGGCGCCGAAGAATGCCTTCAGTGGTTCGGAGTCTCTCGTGTAGTCCTCGAGCGTCCGTGGCGCAAGGTCAGCGGCAGTGACACGACGCCGACAAGCGTTCAGAAATTCGTCGAGGTAGAAGGATGTGGTGCCGTATTCGGCGCCCAGTCCGTTCGCGATCTCCGCAGCGCGCCGCTTCACGGCTTCGAGGTCACGCCCTAGATGCTCCCACCGCCCTTTTGGGTGGTGGTAGTAGAACGCGCCGTGCTTAGCGTAGACGCGCTGCGGCAGGTTCAGCGGGTTGTGAAGTCTTCGACGTCCCATGTGCCCGTCCACGTTGCAGCAGGGTGACCAAGGAGGACCGGCTAGGCTGCTGCTTTGCACCTGATGGTTGGTCCGTCGTTGCCAAAGGACTCGCCACCCGTCGGCCAGAAAGCACAGCTTCCGCGTGGCAGCGTATCACCACCGGGCGACCGTTGGGTTTCAAAGTGACGGTGAGGCCGAGAGCGCGCAGGTATCGCACCTGTGCGGCGGGTTGTGTGAGCGGAGCGCACAAGTCCGCAACCTCGGTGTCGGACAGGTACATCATGGTGTGGCCGCTGTTTGGCGTCGCCGAGTTTGCTCGAAAGGGCCCGACGCAGAGGCATAACGAGAGGATGGGGCAGCTTCCCCGGAAGAGAGAACCGGTCTTGAAAAAGCTGCCTGCCTCGCTGAGTTGAGTATGCGACGGGAGGCCAGGTGGCGACAGGGACGTGTTTGCATGAATCACCTCCGAACTTGGCACGGGATCTGTACGGCGGGCACGGTTGATCTCAACGAAGACCTGCCGGTGTCCTTGGCCAAGCGTCTATCGAAGAGCAGGAAGCGCAAGTCACGCCGTGCCAACGCGCGACTGCAGAGGTGATTGCCCGGTGCAGGGCAATCCGGGATGCAGAAGTCAGCAGTGCCTGTTGCGCCAGGAGGCATCTAGGGCTGCTGAGTGGGGTGGGGCCTGCAGCGAGCTCAGGGGCTCGAATCAACTCCACCGCGGCGTCGATCAGGGGACGCATTCATGTGCGGGTCACGACCGCAAACGGGTGCTTGCTCCTCGTACTTGAAGGACGTAGCACCGCCCCACAAACCGCTATTCGACGAAGTCAAACCGCTGCAGGTGGGTCGGAACATTTGAACCAACCTGCGATTCGTCGTCAAGCCTCGTGCGTGATCGTCACAAGCGCCATTTGAAGCTTTCGGCAAGATGATCCTGCGACGGTTCGCCTTCCCGACCTTGCCAGCCGACGTACACTTTTCGCCAGACCGGAAGGCGGGGATTTTTGACATGGGTGGGAGCGCTTCTTACAAGAAAATCGGCCCCACCGCGGATGCGATGGGGCCGAAAGGGCAGGCTCAGGCTGCCAGGGATTCTTCAGTTGCTTCCAGGCCCTGGGTTCCGGCCTCGTCTTTGTCGAGGTCGAGCTCCGCAGCCAGTGCGCGCTGCCTGCCCAGGAGGGCGGTCAACCGTTCCTCGTATTCGAACGGCTTGCCCAGTTCTTCGCGCAGTTCGTCCAGCCGGCGACGTGTCGACGCGAGCTTGCGCTCGGTCTCAACCCGCCGGTCCGACATGGCCAGGATCGTGTCGCGCAGCGCCTGGTGCAACGCTGGCCCCGTTTGGCAGGACCGACAGTCATGGATGGCTTCGCCCTTCAGGTACAGATGCACATCGTCGAACTCGCGGCCGATGAATACGTAGAGATCGAACGTGCCGACCGCGCCCAGCAATTCCTCGGTCGAGCGTGCCGACACGCTCGCGCGCGCCATCCTGATCACCGTCCGCAGGGCATCGCCCAGGCTTTCCGGACCCCGGTGTGTCCGACCATGGACCGTGGCCACCAGATCTCCCGCGTTGAGCAGGCTGGCCGCCGCTTCGGCATCGCTCGTCAGCGCGCTGAGCAGCTTCTTGCTGCTTTCGATGCGCATCGGCAGGTGTGCCACTTCCGACTCGTTGGCATAGCGCTGGTTGCGCCACACCATGAACAGCGACGAGTAGCGCGCGATGTCGGCATCCACGCCGGCCTTCTCGATCACCTTCGGATTGCCCGAGGCAAGCGCCTTGACCTCCGCATAGCTCAGCGTCGCGAGTTCCACGTCCTCGATGGAACGCAGGCCCTTGTCGCCGCTCATCACCTGCGCGATGAACTTC
>JANOZF010000030.1:0-3960 GCA_031429255.1 Rubrivivax sp. | reverse complement strand
CTGCACATCATCGCCCATGCGCCAGGCGGTTTGGCCAGGGTAGACCAGCCAGCGGCGCTGTGGCAGAAGGTCGGCGCAGGCATCGTGAAAACCGCGCTCCAGTTTGGGGCTCAGGCTGCGTTTGATTTCCACTGCCCACTGGGTGCCATCGGGGTGGGTGAGCAAAAGGTCCACTTCAGCGCCTGCAGCGGTTCTGTAGAAGTGCGCCTGCACCTCGGGCCCGGCGGCAGCGAGCAAGTTGTCAATGACCCAGGTCTCCCAGCTGGCACCCAGCGCCGGGTGAGACAGCAGCGTTTCCTTGTCGGCAATGCCCAGCAAGGCGTGCAAGACGCCGCTGTCACGCACATACAGTTTGGGTGAACGCACCAGCCGCTTGCCGCTGTTGACGTGCCAGGGCTGCAGGCGGCGCAGCAGCATCAGATGCTCTAACAGGTCAATCAGTCCATTCACCGCCTTCACATCCACGCCCAGGCTGCGGCTGAGCGCTGCGCTGTTCAGCAAACCACCCTGCTGGTAGGCCAGCATGGTCCACAGCCGGCGCAACAACTCCGGGCTGAGCCGCAGCTGAAACTGCAGTGCTTCGCGCTCGACGTAGGTTCGGATGAAGTCTCGCCGCCATGCCAGGCTGTCGGCGTCACTCGCGGCCAACAGGCTCTCCGGGAAGCCGCCGCGCAGCCAGAGGTCGTCGGCCAGCCCGTCCGTGGTTTCGGTCAGCGTCAGTGGCGCCAGTTCCAGGTATGCAATGCGCCCGGCCAGTGACTCACCCGCCTGCGCCAGCAAGTCCACAGCAGCAGAGCCCAGAAGCAGGAACATGCCCGCACGCTGCCCCGCGCGCCGCCGCTTGTCGATCAAACCCCGCAGCACGGGAAACAGCCCCGGCACGCGGTGGATTTCATCCAGGATCACCAACTCGTCCGCGTGGTCAGACAGGTACAGCTCAGGCTGGCTCAGCTTCGCGCGGTCTGCCTCCGACTCCAAGTCAAGGTACAGCGGAGCCCGCGAGCCACGCATGGCTTCACCAACGGCCAGTGCCAACGTGGTCTTGCCCACTTGGCGCGGACCGAGCAAGGCAACGGCAGGCGACCTTTTCAGGGCTTGAAGAACCTGGGACTCGAGCTGACGCTTGAACATCATTGCAATTCTGACTTGTCCAGGCAGAATTGCAATGTTAAATTCCTAAAAAACCTTTGGCTCGGAAGGAGCAGGCAAGCCCCGTCAAACGCGCAGGCGGCGCACTGCACAGGGCTAGGAGCTTCGAAGTTGCGCTGTTCGGTCCAGCGCACAAAGCCCACCGGGTAGTCCTGCCCCTTCTCTTCGTAGTTCGTGTCGTACCGCCCCGGGCCGTAAGAGCAAGACACCTGGAAGGTCAGCTCCTTCTCGAAGAAGTCAGCGCGCGACAGCTCGAGCCCGATGACGCCCACCAGCACGATGCGCCCGCGCTTGCGGCACGGAGGACTTGTTTCATCGTTGCGGAGCTGGAACGAGCGCGCGCTGGAGACTTGAAGGTGTCGTTTATCTGTCCTCTCGGGTATGCCACAAGCGCAGGACGTAGATGACATCCTCGACCAGTTCATAACGCAGCTCGTATTGCCCAACAATCACGCGCCGTACTTCCCGGGGGTTGAATTCGGTTAGCCGAAACCCGATCCGCGAGTTGTCATCGAGGCCTCCTGCCCCTTTGGTGATCGACTGGACGACTGCCGCCGCTGCGTTTGCGTTGCTCTCAACCAGGAAGGCATGCAGGCGCGCAAGGTCGCCAAGAGCCTTGCTCGTCCACTTTACGGTCATGTTGGAACTGGCTTCGGGTTCGCAGTCGATAGGCTTTGGGCCCACGCCTCAACCTCGCTCTGCTCAACCGCGTGGCCGACATCCACGTCAGCAAGTGCCTCCAGCGTCAGCCTTTGGCGCTCTTCCTCTTGCTCTACCCATGCAGCAAGGGCCTGTTTGACCACCCACCCCCGCGAACGGTCGAGCCGCTCAGCGATGCTGTCCACCTTGGTGGCCAGAACAGCGGGGAGGTGAGCAGTCATCACACGGGTATTGGGCGAAGCCATATTAATCACTCCTAATCACTTGCAATCATTGCACGGGATGAGCTGCTGTTCAAGGCATGCCAGGTGCCCTTGCACAGGAAGTCGGACTCCTCCATCGTGTTCGGAAAGCGTGCCTCGTCAAGCGTCACAGTCCAAGCCAAGATGGGTCTCGTGGCGACTTTCGCCCAGACCACATGCCCCAACCACAGCGCGGCATGCAGGCACCGAAGTGCCCGCGTACAGCATGCAGGCCGTCAGCCCTTCCGGCCGCGCGCCACAGCTGGCACACCTTGCCAGGAAATGACGTTCACCCCGCTGCGTTGGTACTGCTCTTCGCCACCGTGCACGAGCCAAGGCTCTAGCGCTTCTTCACGTGCGAAGGCTGCGCTGCGCTGACCGGCGCGGATGGTGTCTGGCGTGACCGTTTGGCCCGACTTGATTTCCACCGTCTGCAGCCGCGTCCCCTGTGGTGTGGCCACCTCGAACAGAAGGTCGGCTTCTACGCCGTTGTTGTCGCGCCAGAAAAACAGATCAGCTGGCTGCCCCTGGTTCAGACGCGCCTTCAAGAACTCACTGACCACCCAGTTCTCAAAAAGCGCTCCCCGCTGCGGATGCAGCGCCAGCAACTCGGGGCCGCGCACCCCCAGCAGCCAACAGGCCAAACCCGTGTCGATGAAGTACAGCTTGGGCATCTTCACCAGCCGTTTGCCAAAGTTGCGGTGGTACGGTGGCAACAGATGCACCAGATGGCTGGACTCCAACACCGTCATCCAGGTGCGTGCCGTGCTGTGGGCCACGCCAGCCTCATTGGCCAGGGCCGTCAAGTTCAGCAACTGCCCCACACGGCCGGCGCACAGGCGAACGAAGCGCTGAAAGCTGCCCAGGTCTTGCACCTTCAGCACCTGCCGCACGTCACGCTCCAGGTAGGTGGCCACGTAGCTGGCAAACCAGTCCTGGGGCAGCAAGCCGGGTTGCGCATGCAAAGCCGGGTAGCCGCCCACCGTCATCAATGCGTCCAGCCCGGCTGCGCCAGCCTGGGGCAACTCGCCCAAGGACAGCGGCAGCAAAGCCAGCACCGCCGCCCGCCCCGCCAGCGACTGGCTGACGCCCGCCAGCAGGCCGAACTGCTGAGAGCCTGTCAACACAAAGCGCCCCGGCATGCGTTCAGCGTCCACCATGCCTTGCAGATACGAGAACAATGCCGGCCAGCGCTGCGCCTCATCGAACACAGCACCCGAGCGAAAACGGTTCAAGAAGCCCCGCGGATCTTCCTGCGCGAAAGCCAACTCGGAAGGGTCTTCCAGCGACACATACGGCTTGTCGCCGAAAACCTGGCGCACGAGCGTGGTTTTGCCCGACTGCCGTGGGCCCGTCACGGTGACCACCGGAAAGCCCTGGGCCACGCGCAAGAGCGTGGTGGTGAGGTGTCGGTCAATCACGGAATTTATACAATTGGACGATATTTTCGTCCAATTGTATAAGATAACGCGGAATTCGAGAGCCTGTTGAACAACTTGCGCGCCTCGTCCACCCTGTAAGCCTTGGTGCCAAGGCTTGCCGGCGTCAACCAACCCAAGGAAAGCATGCAAGCAGACAGCCGCGACGCCCCGCCCCCGCGGCCAGGCCACGGCAGCCAGCACAAGCAGCCAGCGTTCGTGTTCATAACGCAGGTGTATGTGCCCGACCCCGCTGCCGTGCAGCGCCTGCTGGCGCAAATCATCTTTTTACTGCAGGCCATGTGGCACAGCTTCTTCACGCCACGCCTGGCGGGCCTGCTGGTGTCCACGTCGCCCCCGGCCTGCGGCATAGGCGGCGCGGTGGTCAGCTTGCTGCGCGGCGTGCCGGTGAAGTTCTGGGTGATGGACCTGAACCCCGACCAGCTGGTGATCATGAAAGTGCTGCCGCCCAAGGCCTGGCCGGTGCGCCT
>JANOZF010000029.1:0-9431 GCA_031429255.1 Rubrivivax sp. | reverse complement strand
AGGCTGCCAAATACATTACTGACCAGTCAGTCAGTAAATTTTCGCCAGCAAGGATTTCCCGTGCATGCCCCTCAGAGCCTCCCGTTGTCCACCGGCAAGCCTGTGAGAACGTCGCGTAGCGTACGCGGAATCGCCCTGGTGGCTGTCGTACTCGCGCTGACGGCTTGCGCCAAGAAAGAGCCAGCGCCCGATCCTGTTCGCGCCGTGCGGACGGTGATGGTGGGCGCCGCTTCCGTTGCAGCGAGCCAGGACTTTGCTGCCGAGGTACGGGCCCGAACCGAAACGCGCCTGGGCTTTCGCGTCGGTGGCCGCCTGACGCAGCGGCCTGTGGAAGTGGGCCAGCGTGTCCGTGCGGGGCAGTTGCTGGCCCAGATCGACGCCACCGACCTGAAGCTCTCGCAGGAGTCTGCGCGCTCAGGTGTGCAGGCGGCGCAGGCCAATGTCGAACTCGCCAGCGCCGAACTCAAGCGCTACCAGGAGTTGCGTCTGCAAGGATTCATCAGTGCTCTGGAGCTGGAGCGCCGTGAAACGGCGCTGCAGGCCCAGCGCTCTCAACTGACGCAGGCGCAGGCTCAACTGTCGGTGCAGGGCAACCAGGCGGGTTACGCCAATCTTCTGGCAACTGCGTCTGGCGTGGTCACCGCAGTTGAAGCCGAGGTCGGCACCGTGTTGGCAGCCGGCGCGCCGGTGATCCGCCTGGCCCACGACGGCGCCCGCGATGCCGTGTTTGCGGTTCCCGAAGACGCGGTGGCCGGTGTGCGCCAGCTGATCGCGGTGCCGGGTGCGCTGCGGGTCAAGACGTGGGCAAAACCGGAGCTTTTCACGGCCACCGTGCGCGAGGTGGCGGCAGCAGCCGACCCCGTCACCCGAACGTTTCTCGTGAAGGCTGAACTGGGCCCGGCCGACGTGCAGCTGGGCCAGACGTTGACGGTGCGCATCGAGCAGCCGGCCCGCGGCGGCGTGGTGCTTCTGCCCCTGTCCGCGGTGATGCAGTTGCAGGGCAGTTCAGCTGTCTGGCTGCTGGACCGCAACACCTTGACGGTGCGTTCTCAAGCCGTGGTTCTGGCGGGTGCCGACGGCAACCAGGTGGTGATCGCCCAGGGTCTGGTCCCCGGGCAGGAGGTGGTGACGGCGGGGGTGCATACCTTGACGTCCGGACAGAAGGTGCGTCTGTACCAGGCGGCTTCCGCCCCAGGCGCGGCGGCCGCGTCTGCTGCTGCACCGGCGACCGCCGCAGCGCCAGCTGCAGCCGCCAGCCGCTGAAGCTCGGTTCAGCCCAACCCAGCAGCCGCAGCGCAGCAGACCACCGCGATGAACTACACCTCCACGCCCGCCGAAGGCTCGCGTTTCAACATTTCCCGCTGGGCGCTGGAGCATCCCGCGCTGACCCGCTACCTGATGGTGGTGCTGATGGTGCTGGGCCTGGCGGCGTACTTCCAGCTTGGGCAGGACGAGGACCCGCCGTTCACTTTCAGGGCCATGGTGGTGCAGGCATTCTGGCCCGGTGCCAGTGCCCAGCAGGTGGCTGAACAGGTCACCGACAAGATAGAAAAGGCACTGCAGCAGGTGCCGCACGCCGACAAGATCCGCTCCTACACCAAGCCCGGCGAGTCGTTGACCATTCTTCAGCTGGTCGACTCGGCGCCGCCGAAAGAGGTTTCCAACAGCTGGTACCAGGCACGCAAGGTGGTGGCCGACATGCGTGCCACGCTGCCGGCAGGCGTGATCGGCCCCGTCTTCAACGATGACTTCGGTGATGTCTACGGCTCGATCTTTGCGTTGTCGGCCGACGGATTTACGCGCGAAGAGCTGCGCGTGTTTGCCGAGCAGGTGCGTCAGCGCCTGCTGAGCGTTCCCGACGTGGCCAAGGTCGAAACCTTTGGCGCCCAGGCCGAGAAGATCTTCGTCGAGATCTCTCAGAAGCGTCTGGCCCAGTTGGGTCTGGACTTCAACCAGGTGATTGTCCAACTGGCGGCGCAGAATGCGATCGAAGGTGCGGGCGTGCTCAACGCGGGCACCGAGAACCTGCAGGTGCGCGTGGCCGGGGCCTTCAACTCGGTGGAAGACATCAGTAGGCTGCCCATCCGCGGCGTCAACCCGACCACCGGTTCAGCCACCCAGATGAGGCTGTCCGACATTGCGGACATCAAGCGCGGCTACGCCGATCCGCCCACCGTCAAGGTCCGGCATCAGGGGCAGGAAGTGATCGCGCTGGGCGTGTCCATGGCCAAGGGCGGCGACATCATCCAGCTGGGCGAGCGGCTGCGCGAAGCCGCGTCGCAGTTGCGGGCCGAGTTGCCGGCCGGTATCTCGATGGTGCAGGTGCAGGACCAGCCCAAGGCGGTGAGCAAGTCGGTGAACGAATTCGTCGGTGTGCTGATCGAGGCCGTGCTCATCGTGCTGGCGGTCAGCTTCATCAGCCTGGGGTTGCACACCAAACCGTTGCGCATCGACATCTGGCCCGGACTGGTCGTGGGCATCACCATTCCCCTGGTGCTGGCCATCACTTTCGTGACCATGTTCTACTGGGGCGTGGGACTGCACAAGATATCGCTGGGCAGCTTGATCATTGCGCTGGGTTTGCTGGTCGACGACGCCATCATCGCGGTGGAGATGATGGTGCGCAAGCTGGAAGAGGGCTACGACAAGACACACGCCGCCACCTACGCCTACGACGTGACGGCGATGCCGATGCTGACCGGCACCTTGATTACGGCTGCTGGTTTCCTGCCCATCGGGCTGGCCAAGTCAGGCGTCGGCGAGTACACCTTTGCCATCTTCGCCGTCACCTCGGCTGCGCTCGTCATCTCCTGGCTGGTGTCGGTGTACTTCGTGCCGTATCTAGGGGCCCGGTTGCTCAGAACAAAAACCCACCAGGCGCCGGCTGGTGCTGATGGGGCGAGTGGCCCGCACGAGCTGTTCGACAGTCCCTTTTACAGCCGTTTTCGCGCCACGGTGCACTGGTGCGTTCGTCACCGCTGGATCACGATCGCCGTGACGGTTCTGACCTTTGCGCTGGGCATTGTGGGCATGGGCCGCGTGCAGCAGCAGTTCTTCCCGGACTCCAGCCGCCCCGAATTGTTGGTAGACCTTTGGCTGCCCGAAGGGGCCACGATCCAGCAAAGTGAAGAAGTGGCCCGGCGTTTCGAACAGCGCATGCTGCAGGAAAAGGGCCTGTCCAGCGTCACGACCTGGGTCGGCAGCGGCGTGCCGCGCTTCTACCTGCCGCTGGACCAGGTCTTTCCGCAGACGAACGTGAGCCAGGCCATCGTGCTGCCCAAGGGTCTGGCAGAGCGTGAGGAATTGCGCCTTCGTCTGCCCGCCTTGTTGGCTACCGAGTTTCCAGAGGTGCGCACGCGCATCAAGCTGCTGCCCAACGGGCCGCCGGTGCCTTATCCGGTGCAGTTCCGGGTGGTTGGAACGGACGCCACGCAGGTGCGCATCTGGGCCGACCAAGCCAAGGACATCCTGCGCGCCGACACCCGCATGCGGGGCGTCAACGACAACTGGAACGAAGCCGTCAAGGTGATGCGCCTGGACGTCGATCAGGACAAGGCGCGCGCCTTGGGGGTCAGCAGCCAGGTCATTGCACAGGCCTCGCGCACCATTCTTTCTGGCACAAACATCGGCCAGTACCGAGAGGGCGACAAACTGGTCGACATCGTGCTGCGCCAACCGCTGCAGGAGAGGCAGACGCTCACCGACCTGGCCAGCGCCTACCTGCCCACCGCGAGTGGTCGATCCATACCCCTGAGCCAGGTGGCCAAGGTGCATTTGTCCTGGGAGCCCGGGGTGATGTGGCGCGAAGGCCGCAGCTACGCCGTGACGGTGCAAGGCGATGTCATTGAAGGCATGCAGGGCGCCACGGTGTCTGCAACCGTGTGGCCGCAGATGCAGGCCCTGGCCGCGCGCATGCCGGCGGGGTATGCCATCCAGCTGGCCGGGGCGGTGGAAGAAAGCAGCAAGGGGCAGGGTTCGATTGCAGCGGGCGTGCCCGTGATGCTGTTTCTGATCTTCACGCTGCTGATGTTGCAACTGCAGAGCTTCAGCCGCGCGGTGCTGGTGTTCCTGACCGGGCCGCTGGGCATCGCCGGTGTCGCTGCAGCGCTGTTGCTGCTGGACCGCCCGTTTGGCTTCGTGGCGCTGTTGGGCGTGATCGCGCTGATGGGCATGATCATGCGCAATTCCGTGATCTTGATCGACCAGATCGAGCAGGACCGCCGCCGCGGGGTGCCGACCTGGGACGCCATCGTGGAAGCTGCGGTGCGGCGCTTCAGGCCCATCGTGCTGACCGCTGCGGCCGCGGTGCTGGCGATGATCCCGCTGTCGCGCAGCGTTTTTTGGGGTCCGATGGCGGTGGCCATCATGGGCGGGCTGGTGGTAGCCACCGTGCTGACCCTGCTGGCGCTGCCGGCCATGTATGCCGCCTGGTTCAGGGTGAAGCGAGAAAACGGCCCCCACGGCCACAGCGCGCCCGCTGCGGGCTAAAATCGCGGGTTTGCCGCTTTGTCGGTGAGCGCGGTACACCCAATTTGCGCGGGTGGCGAAATTGGTAGACGCACCAGGTTTAGGTCCTGACGCCTTCACGGGCGTGCCGGTTCGAGTCCGGCCCCGCGCACCAGAATCGGGAGTTCGGCTCGCCGAGTTCCTGTCCTGACCCTTGCTTCACAGCCTCAACAGTCCAGCACACATACATCATGGCCGTCCAAGTCGAAACCCTAGAAAAGCTCGAGCGCCGCATCATCCTCACGGTGCCTGCTGCCACCATCAACGGTGAAGTCGAAACCCGTTTGAAGCGGCTGTCCCGCACGGTGAAGGCCGACGGCTTCCGGCCGGGCAAAGTGCCGATGTCGGTGGTGGCACAGCGCTACGGCTACTCGGTGCAGTACGAGGTGGTCAATGACCGTGTCGGGCAGGCGTTTTCCGAGGCCACCAACGAAGCCAAGCTGCGCGTGGCCGGTGCTCCCCGCATCACCCAGAAAGAAGGCGCTCCCGACGGTGAGATGGCCTTCGAAGCCACGTTCGAGGTCTACCCTGAAGTCAAACTGGGCGACCTGGGCACTGCCGAGGTGGAACGCGTCAGCACTGAAGTTACCGAAGCCGCGATCGACCGCACCGTCGACATCCTGCGCAAGCAGCGCCGCACCTTCGGCTTGCGTGCCGCGGGCGAGGGCGCACAAGTGACCGACCGCGTCACGATCGACTTCGAAGGCAAGATCGACGGCGAGCCCTTTGCAGGCGGCAGCGCCGAGGCGTTCCAGTTCATCATCGGCGAAGGCCAGATGCTGGAGCAGTTCGACCAGGCCGTGCGCGGCATGAAAATGGGCGAGAGCAAGACCTTCCCGCTGCAGTTCCCCGCCGATTACCAAGGCGCCGAAGTAGCGGGCAAGGAGGCCGACTTCCTGGTCACGCTGAAGAAGATCGAAGCCCAGAACCTGCCCGAGGTCGATGAGGCATTTGCCAAGCAGCTGGGCATCAAGGAAGGCACCGTTGAAGGCTTGCGTGCCGACGTGAAGAAAAACCTCGACCGTGAGGTGAAGTTCCGCGTGCTGGCGCGCAACAAGGGCGCCGTGATGGAGGCGCTGGCCAAGGCCGCCGAGCTGGACCTGCCGAATGCATTGATCGCCGGCGAGACCGACCGTCTCATGGAAAGCGCACGTGCCGACCTGAAGCAACGGGGCGTGAAAGACGCCGAAACGGTGGAGTTGCCGGCCGAGATCTTCAAGCCCCAGGCCGAGCGCCGGGTGCGCCTGGGGCTGGTGGTGGCTGAACTGGTGCGCACGCACAACTTGCAAGCCAAGCCCGAACAATTGCAGGCTCACATCCAGGAACTCAGCCAGAGCTATGAAAAGCCCACCGACGTGATGCGCTGGTATCTCGGCGACCGCCAGCGCATGGCCGAAGTCGAGGCCGTGGTGATAGAGAACAACGTTACTGACTTCGTTCTTTCCCGCGCCAAGGTTTTGGACAAGGTGCTACCGTTCGACGAACTGATGACCACTTCCAATTGAGCAGGGCAAAGGACCGACACATGAGCGTGCACGACACCGTAGGCCTGGGCATGGTGCCCATCGTGATCGAGCAGTCTGGCCGCGGTGAGCGCGCCTATGACATCTACAGCCGGCTGCTGCGCGAGCGCATCATCTTCCTCGTCGGCCCGGTGAACGATGGCACGGCCAACTTGGTGGTGGCGCAGATGCTGTTCCTGGAAAGCGAAAACCCGGACAAGGACATCTTCCTGTACATCAATTCGCCGGGTGGCAGCGTGAGTGCCGGGCTGTCGATCTTCGACACCATGCAGTTCATCAAGCCCGACGTGGCCACGCTGTGCATGGGCATGGCTGCCAGCATGGGCTCGTTCCTGCTGATGGCCGGCGCCAAGGGCAAGCGCTCGGCGCTGCCCAATTCGCGCGTCATGATCCACCAGCCCAGTGGCGGCGCCCAGGGTCAGGCCTCCGATATCGAGATCCAGGCGCGCGAGATCATCAAGACGCGCGAGCAACTCAACCGCATTTACGCCGACCGCACCGGTCAGACCATCGAGCGCATCGCCGCCGACATGGAGCGCGACATGTGGATGTCGCCGACCGAGGCCAAGGAATACGGACTCATCGACCAGGTGCTGGACAAAAGAGGCTGACGCCGTCCCTGACGAAGCGCCGGTCTCGACCGCTGCGCGCTGTATCCCAGGGCCGCAATTGCGGCCCTTTTCCTGCCGGTGGGCCCACGTCCAGTTGGTCTATCATGGCTTGACATCTGTGTCCATCACTGCCTTCAACTCCGCACGAAACATCATCCATGGCTGACAAGAAGGGCGCCTCTGGCGAAAAAGTCCTGTACTGCTCCTTCTGCGGCAAGAGCCAGCACGAGGTCAAGAAACTCATCGCGGGCCCATCGGTCTTCATCTGCGACGAGTGCATCGAGTTGTGCAACGACATCATCCGCGACGAAGTGCCGGCGGAAACTGCGGGTGGCAAGCCCGGCAAGTCCGACCTGCCCGTGCCCAGCGAGATCAAGGCCAGCCTCGACCAGTATGTGATTGGGCAGGACACCGCAAAGCGCACCCTGTCGGTGGCGGTCTACAACCACTACAAGCGCCTCAAGCACATCGGCGCCAATCCGTCGAAAGACGAGGTTGAGCTGTCCAAGAGCAACATCCTGCTCATCGGCCCTACCGGCTCGGGCAAGACGCTGCTGGCCCAAACGCTGGCGCGGTTGCTCAACGTGCCTTTCGTGATTGCCGATGCCACCACGCTGACCGAAGCCGGCTACGTGGGTGAAGACGTCGAGAACATCATCCAAAAGTTGCTGCAGAACTGCAACTACGACGTCGAGCGTGCGCAGCGCGGCATTGTCTACATCGACGAGATCGACAAGATCAGCCGCAAGTCCGACAACCCCAGCATCACGCGCGACGTGTCGGGTGAAGGCGTGCAGCAGGCGCTGCTCAAGTTGGTGGAAGGCACGATGGCCAGCGTGCCGCCACAGGGCGGGCGCAAGCATCCGAACCAGGACTTCCTGCAGATCGACACCACGAACATTCTGTTCATCTGTGGTGGCGCGTTTGACGGCCTGGAGAAGGTGATCCAGAGCCGTACCGAGAAGTCGGGCATTGGCTTTGCCGCCAGCGTTCACAGCAAGAACGACAAGCGTGCGGCCGACCTGTTCCGCGAAGCCGAGCCCGAAGACCTGATCAAGTTCGGGCTCATCCCCGAACTGGTGGGCCGCCTGCCGGTGATGGCCACGCTGGGTGAACTGACCATCGACGCGATGGTGCAGATCCTCACCGAGCCGCGCAATGCACTCATCAAGCAGTACCAGAAGCTGTTTGCAATGGATGGCGTGGAACTGGAAGTGCGCACCTCGGCGCTGACGGCCATCGCGCGCAAAGCCCTGGCGCGCAAGACCGGCGCGCGTGGTCTGCGTTCGATCCTTGAGCACTCGCTCATCGACACCATGTTCGAGTTGCCCACGCTCGACGGAGTGTCCAAGGTGGTGGTGGATGAACACATCGTCGAGGAGGGCGGCAAACCCCTGCTCGTGTATCGCGAGAAAAAGGCCAGCGCCTAGCCGGATATCGGGCGCAGGCGCGCCCTGAACTGGTGCACCCTTGCAATCTTGCGCTCGAACCCCACGTGGGTTCGAGATAGAAAGGTCTCTCAATGTCCGGACATCCCATCCTCCCCTCCGATCCCATCACGCTGCCGCTGTTGCCGCTGCGAGATGTGGTCGTGTTTCCCCACATGGTCATCCCGCTCTTCGTGGGTCGGCCGAAATCCATCAAGGCCCTCGAGGCCGCCATGGAGCAAGACCGCCAGATCATGCTGGTGGCACAGAAGGCTGCTGGCAAGGACGAGCCCAAGTCCGACGACATGTTCGAGGTGGGTTGTGTCAGCAGCATCCTGCAGATGCTGAAGCTGCCTGACGGCACCGTGAAGGTGCTGGTTGAAGGTGTGCAGCGCGCCAACACCAAGACCATCACCGAGACCGACGATTACTTCGTTGGCGAGGTGGTGCCGGTGCAGGCGGGCAACGAAGCCACGCCTGAGATCGAGGCTCTTCGCCGCGCCGTGACGCAGCAGTTTGACCAGTACGTCAAGCTCAACAAGAAGATCCCGCCCGAGATCCTGACCAGCATCGGCGGCATCGATGACCCGGGCCGCCTGGCCGACACCATCGCTGCGCATCTGCCGCTGAAGCTTGAAGCCAAGCAGTCGGTGCTGGACCTGTTCTCGGTGCCCAAGCGGCTGGAAAAGCTGCTGGAGTTGCTGGAGCACGAAGTCGACATCCTGCAGGTGGAAAAGCGCATCCGCGGCCGCGTCAAGCGGCAGATGGAGAAGAGCCAGCGCGAGTACTACTTGAACGAGCAGGTGAAGGCCATCCAGAAGGAACTGGGCGACGGCGAAGAAGGTGCCGACCTGGAAGAGCTGGAAAAGAAGATCAAGGCCGCGCGAATGAGCAAGGAAGCTCAGAAGAAGGCCGAGTCGGAGCTGAAAAAGCTCAAGCTGATGTCACCCATGTCGGCCGAAGCCACCGTGGTGCGCAACTTCATCGACACGCTGATCAACCTGCCTTGGGCCAAGAAGACCAAGATCAAACACGATCTGGCCAACGCTGAAGCGGTGTTGAACGAAGACCACTTCGGCCTGGAAAAGGTGAAGGACCGCATCCTCGAGTACCTTGCGGTGCAGCAGCGCGTGGACAAGGTCAAGGCACCCATCCTGTGTCTGGTGGGCCCCCCTGGCGTGGGCAAGACCAGCCTGGGTCAGAGCGTGGCGCGCGCCACGGGCCGCAAGTTCGTGCGCATGGCGCTGGGTGGCATGCGTGACGAAGCCGAAATCCGCGGCCATCGCCGCACCTACATCGGCAGCATGCCCGGCAAGGTGCTGCAGAGCCTGTCCAAGGTGGGCACACGCAATCCGCTGTTCCTG
>JANOZF010000028.1:0-3009 GCA_031429255.1 Rubrivivax sp. | reverse complement strand
CTAGACCGGGTCCCGACCCGTTGCTGACATAGTGCTCGTCAAAGTCAGAGCCTGAAAGCCGACACACATAGTTCCCAAGCGCCATCGCTTGGCTTTCGGCTTGGCACTTTTACAATAGCGAACCCCATTTGGGATTGGCCGTGATGCTTGTCTGAGCAAGCCGGCTCAACCCTTCAAGCAAGGCTTTCCATGACTGACACCGATCGTGTGCTGGATGTGGCCATCATCGGCGGCGGGCTGGCGGGTCTTGTCCATCTTCACTATGCCAGGCAAGCGGGCCTGGACGCCTTGGTGCTTGAGCGGCAAGGCGACGTGGGCGGGCTGTGGCGCCAGTTGCCGACCTGGCAAGACATTCAGATCTGCCCCGTGGACTGGACGGTTGGAGGCCTTCCCATTGATGGCCCCGCGCAGCCTCAGATTCTGTCCAACATCGAGTCCTGGGTAGAGCACTTCGATCTGTCGGACGCCATACGACTCAACTGCCCGGTACGTCTCGCTCGCCACACCGGCACCTGCTGGGAACTGGACACGCCGCAGGGCACACAGCGTGCCCGCCACCTGGTGGCCGCCACCGGTGGACACAACAAGCCCATCATTCCCGATGCCGATCGCAGCAACAGCCGGGTGCGCGAACTGCACTCCAGCGCACTCACGCATCCTGCCGAATTGGCTGGGCAAGATGTGGTGGTGGTGGGCGGCGGCGCTTCGGCCTTTGACCTGCTGGACCAATGTCTTGAGCACCAGGCCGGGCGCATCCACTGGGTCTACCGGGGGCTGCGATGGTTCACCCCAACTGCCAAGCCCAAGGCAATTGCCGGCAGCTTTCGGCCGTATGCAAAGATGCAGGCCAACGGCTTGCCGGTGGAACAGCAAAACGCACTGATTGACGCGGACCTGCGCGCCCGTTACGCCAAATTCGGCATTCAGGATTTGCAGCCAGCCCAATCCATCGACATGCGCCGCGACCAACTCATCCCTGGACGTGCGCGCATGCTCGCCAACCTGGCGCGCATCGAGCGCCACCCCGGCACTGTGCAGGCATTGGAGGGCGACCAGGTCGTACTTGCCAGTGGCACCCGGCTGCACGCAAGTACCGTACTTTGGGGCACTGGCTATGCCACTGACCTGTCCTATTTCGAAGACCCGCGTATCGCCGGCATCCGCAGCATCGCGCAGTTGGCCACGCGCTGTGGCTGCGTGTTCCGTAGCCTGGAGGCGCCAGACCTGTACTTTCCCTGCGTAGGGCTGGAGGGCGTCGGGGCCACTTCCTTCGCGTACTCGATCGGCGCGCGCACGATCATGTCCCATATCGGCGGAACGGCTCGGCTGGACATGGATCCGGTTGCGCACAAGCTCAATCACCTTGACCTGATACGTCACCTCGCGTCCCGGGACCCCGGAAGCTTTGGCCCCGGCGCCGGGTGGGACTATTTCAGAGACCTTGTGGCCAGGCTACCGGACGATGCGCCGTATCCACTGCCTTGAGCACCTCTCGCGAATGACGGCCGCAAACCTGCCATTCGTGAAAGACAGCAACTGGCCGTTATGGCAGGACTTGCATAACGGTCAGGAGCAGACGGCCGCGAGCGGCCGCTTTCCAACAGTCTGACCGACCTCTCGCTACCGGCCAGACCCGCACGCGCTCGACTCTCGAGAGGCTGCTGGTGATCGACGTGGTTCAGATCAACTTCAGTTCCTCGACGCGATCACGGCCCCGCTGACGGGGGCTATGGTGGCCAAGATCGTCAACGTGCCGAAGTTGACGATCAATGGCATCGAACTCGAATTCGCCCGGCGCGCCGCTGACCGGCGTGCCGGCTGCAGCACGGCGAGTTCAAGCGGTACACGGCGCCGAGCGCGGCCACCAACCTGGCACGGCAACCCTTGTATTTCCCGCAGCTGAACGCCGCAGACGCCGCGGCCTGGCGCTTCGCCACCGCCGGCTGGTCCTGAGAGCCGCACGCCGACGCCAGCTACCGCAGCCGGAGCTTCTCGAACCGCATGCCCGCGTGTGCCGGCGCTGCCCTTCGATCAGCCCGCAGCAGGCCGCAGCATCTCCAGCAACTGCGTCACGGTGCGCACGCGCGACATGCGGGGGAAGATGCGCGTCACGAACTGCTCGTGGTTGTCGGCCTCCGGCGAAGTGCAGGCGTCGCTGGCGATGACGAGGTCGTAGTCGAGGTCGCGTGCCGCAAAGGCGGTGCTGGCCACGCCGACATCGGTGCTGCCGCCGCACAGCACCAGGTTCTGGATATTTCGCGTGCGCAGCGCCAGCTCGAGATAAGTGCCGTGGAAGGCGCTCCAGCGGTGTTTGGGGATCAGGTAGTCCTCGGGCCGCGGCTGCAGTTCTTCGATGATGCGTGTCTGCGCCGTGCCGCCGGTGAGCAGCGGCTTGTGCAAGGACGCCTGGCCCGGGGCGATGGGACGCAGCCGGTTGTCGGTGTCGCGCAGGGTCACGGCGCTGGTGGCGCGGTCGGCGCGGTGATCGGCGTGCGCGTAGACCACCATGCAGCCGGCTTCGCGCATGGCGTCCAGCAGCAGCCTGGCTTTGGCGATCACGGGCTCGAAGCGGACGCGTGTCCGCGCGTCCTTGTTGACATGGCCGTGCAGCAGATCGAAGACGAGCAGCGCTGTGCGGGTGGGGTCGAGGGTGTCGGGGTTCATGGCGTCCTGGGCTTGCTCAGCGGCTGGCGCCGAGCACGATTTCGGCGTACAGCTTCTTCCATTTCTCGGTTTCGTCCAGCACCACCGCGGGGTCGACAAAGACGAGTGGCAGCGCGTGGGCGCGGTTGGGCAGGCGCTTGTTGGCGGGCACGTAGCCGCCCTGGGCGAGCACGGCTTGCCCCTCCGCGCTGAGCAGGAAATCCGTGAACAGCACAGCGGCATGCGGGTGCGTGGTGCCGCGCGGAATGGCCACGCCGTTGGCACGCCCCACGGCAGGGGCGAGCGCGAACCATTCCACCGGAGCGCCCTTGGCCTTGAGCTTGTCTGCGCCGTGGCTGTAGGTCG
>JANOZF010000027.1:0-11719 GCA_031429255.1 Rubrivivax sp. | reverse complement strand
CGCTGGGTGGTGCACCGCATGCCCAAACACGTGCGCACGGTGTGCCTGGAATTCTTCGGCAAGCCCAAGGACGCGGTGCCCAGCATCGTCGAGATCAAGGACTATTTGTTTTCGCTGGCCAGCCAGGGCGTGCTGCTGGCTGGCCTTGAACACCTGGACGACCGCTACCTCAAAGCCGTGGGCTACGCCACCAAGAGCAAGCGTTCGCTGCAAGGCAACGGCCTGCCCAAGATGGTGCTGGTGGGCGACATCGTGGGCGACGACGAAGACGCCGTAGCCCGAGCTACCAGCGAAGTGGTGCGCATCGCCAATTCGCGTGCAGGCGAAGGCTTTGTTGCCGTCAGTGCCGACGCACGCAAGAAGTTCTGGCTCGACCGCAAGCGCACCGCCGCCATCGCCAAGCACACGAATGCTTTCAAGATCAATGAAGACGTGGTCATCCCGCTGCCGCGCATGGGTGAATACACCGAAGGCATCGAGCGCATCAACATCGAATTGAGCCTGCGCAACAAGTTGGAGCTGGCGCAGGCGCTGCAGGCCCTGTTCGCCCCCGGCGCCGATGCCAAGCGCCTGCCACTGGGCCAAAGCGACGACGCGGGTGACATCCCCAGCGCCGAGCTGCTGGAAGACCGCGTGCAGCAGGCCCATGCCTTGATTACCGACGTGCGCGCGCAGTGGCAGCACTGGCTGGACAACCTGGACGTGGTGCAGCCCCCCATCGGCGACGACCCCGGCGAAACCTGCTTCGCGCGCCTGCAAGACTGGCGCGACCGCGCCAGCTGGAAAACGCAGATCCTGAAACCGCTGCAGCATGTCTTTGCCGGCAGCGCCTTCGAACCCATCCTGGCCGAATGCCGCCGCGTCCACAAGGAAGTGCTGCGTGGCCGCGTCTGGGTGGCGCTGCACATGCATGCCGGCGACGGCAACGTGCACACCAATATTCCCGTCAACAGCGACAACTACGTCATGCTGCAAACGGCCCACGAAGCGGTGGCCCGCATCATGGCTCTGGCGCGGCAGCTGGGCGGCGTCATCAGCGGCGAGCACGGCATCGGCATCACCAAGCTGGAATTTCTGACTGACGCGGAACTGCAGCCCTTTGCCGACTACAAGCAGCGTGTCGACCCCGAAGGCCGCTTCAACAAAGGCAAACTGCTGCGCGGCCGCATGGAAGGCACGCAGAACGCCGACCTGGGCGCCGCCTACACGCCCAGCTTCGGGCTGATGGGGCATGAGTCTTTGATCATGCAGCAAAGCGACATCGGCGCCATCGCCGACAGCATCAAGGACTGCCTGCGCTGCGGCAAGTGCAAGCCCGTCTGCGCGACGCATGTGCCACGCGCCAACCTGCTGTACAGCCCGCGCAACAAGATCCTGGCCACGTCGCTGCTGATCGAAGCCTTCCTGTACGAAGAGCAGACTCGCCGCGGCATCAGCGTCAAGCACTGGGAAGACTTCGAAGACGTGGCCGACCACTGCACCGTGTGCCACAAGTGCCTGAGCCCCTGCCCGGTGCAGATCGACTTCGGCGACGTCACCATGAACATGCGCAACCTGTTGCGCAAGATGGGCCAGAAGAGTTTCCGCCCCGGCAACGCCGTGGCCATGACCTTCCTGAACGCCACCAACCCGCAGGCCATCAAGCTGATGCGCAGCGCCATGGTGGGCGTGGGCTTCAAGGTTCAGCGCTTCGTCAACGGCTTGATGAAGCCCGCGGCGCGAAAGCAGACCGGCGCACCACCCGCCACGCTGGGCGCCGCGCCCATCAAGGAACAGGTCATCCACTTCATCAACAAGAAGATGCCTGGCGGCCTGCCCAAGAAAACCGCGCGCGCCTTGCTCGACATCGAGGACGCGGAATACGTGCCGATCATCCGCAACCCCGGCGCCACCACCGCCGAGACCGAGGCGGTTTTCTACTTCCCCGGCTGCGGCAGCGAACGCCTGTTCAGCCAGGTGGGCTTGGCCACGCAAGCGATGCTCTGGCACGCCGGTGTGCAGACCGTGCTGCCGCCGGGCTACCTGTGCTGCGGCTACCCGCAGCGGGGCAGCGGGCAGTTCGACAAGGCCGAGAAGATGATCACCGACAACCGGGTGCTCTTCCACCGTGTGGCCAATACGCTGAACTACCTGGACATCAAGACCGTGGTCGTCAGTTGCGGCACCTGCTTCGACCAGCTGCAGGGCTACAAGTTCGAAGACATCTTCCCCGGCTGCCGCATCGTCGACATCCACGAATACCTGCTGGAAAAAGGCATCACGCTGACTGCTGAACAGCAAGGCGGCTACCTGTACCACGACCCCTGCCACAGCCCGATGAAGCTGCAGGAGCCGATGAAAACGGTAAAGGCGCTGGTGGGCCCCAACGTCATCAAGAACGAACGTTGCTGCGGCGAGAGCGGTACCCTGGGCGTGACGCGCCCCGACATCAGTACGCAGGTGCGGTTTCGCAAGGAAGAAGAGCTGAAGAAGGGTGAAATTGCTCTGCGCAGCCTGATGGCGCAGACCCCGAACCTCAGCACGGCGGCGCAGGCCAATGTGAAGATCCTCACCAGCTGCCCCAGCTGCCTGCAAGGCCTGAAACGCTATGAAGACGACCTGAACAGCGGCCTGCTCGAAGCCGACTACATCGTGGTCGAAATGGCGCGTCTGATGCTGGGCGAAAACTGGCTGCCCGACTACGTGGCCAAGGCCAACAGCGGGGGCATCGAGCGGGTGCTGGTATAGCTTTGCCGGCGTCGTTTCAAGGCTGTTGTCGGGTGGTCTGCTTTGCCCTGCTGATCAAGGCGCGGCGCTATTAAGCACAGGCGCAACACCAGAGGCATCCAGCTTGGGTATTGGCTGCCAAACCCCGCAGATCGGGTATTGTTGTCACAACTGGTCATGAGTACTCTGGCTCTCTTTCTGGGAGCTGTATGCAACTGCGTGTCCGTTATGTCGCCAACGTTTGGCGCAACCGTCTTACAGCCGTCGCGCTGTGTTCCAGCGCGTTCAGCGCGCAGGCTTTCAGTATCAATCTCACCTTTTCTGGCGGCCTCACGGCCGATCAGCAGGCATATTTCGTCGCCGCAAAAGGTTTTTGGGAATCTGTCATCACGGGCTACCAGGCTGCTGGGCCGATAGCGGGTGTTGCCATCAGCGCCTCATCCGTTCCAATCGACGGGATCGACGGCGTTCTGGGGCAAGCAGGCCCATCGTCTGATTCCTCCCAGGGCTCCTTTACCTTTGCGACAACGGGTGTGATGCAGTTCGACACCGCTGACGTTTCCGCAATGGTTTCGGGCGGCTATTTCGGCGAAGTCATCAAGCACGAGATGGCACACGTGCTTGGGTTTGGCACCCTGTGGGAGGCCAACGGTGTGTACAACAGCAGCTCCGGCCTTTACACCGGCGGCCGCGCACTGGCGGCTTATCAGATCGAATTCAACCGACCCGCAGCCAGCTATGTGCCCGTCGAGAAGGGCGGCGGCCCTGGCACGGCGTTCAGTCACTGGAATGAGGTCGATTTAGGCTGGTCGCCCACGGGCGTGGTCGACTCACAAGGCCGCGACTTTCAATACGAGCTGATGACCGGCTGGCTGAACACCCCCACCTTTGTCAGCCAGACCACCGTGGCGTCGTTCGAAGACATCGGCTACACGGTCAATATCAGCGCTGTGCCCGAAGTGGGCTCGGCCGCGCTGCTGGCGTTGGGTTTATCCTTTCTGGCTGCAACGGCGCACAGACGCGGCCGTAATGCCCAGTCGAGCCCGGCGCTTCAAGCCGCCTGGCGCGCGACAGAATGAACCGCAGGCCGAATTGAAATCGGCCTGAAAAGCAAAACGGCTGAAGCGCATGGCGCTTCAGCCGTTACTGTTTGGACCGAGCAGTCAGCGACACTGGCCTTTCGGTCTTGTCAAAAACCCAGGCCTTTCGGCTTGGTCACAAACTCAGGCCTTTCGGCCTGGTCACAAACTCAGGCCACGTTGCGGCGACGAGTTGCTGCTGCACCCACCATGGCCAAGCCTGCAATCATCATCGCGTATGTGCCGACTTCAGGAACGGGCGTGGCCGTCAGGATGTTTGCCGAGCGGTCACCACCTACGTTGCTGGTGGTGTAGGCAAACAAGTTGTAGTTGTTGCTGGCAGCACCTGCGCCGCTGAGCATCACCGTGGCGCGCGCTACAGCGGGGTCGGCGCCGTTGGCAAATGCGAAACTGCCGTTGGTCATGTTGGGCGGCAGGCTGGTTTCAGTTACCAGTTCCCACAGTGCAAACTGGAATGCGGCGGCCTCAATTGGCGCGAAGGCGTTGGTGTAATAGCCGTTGTACAGCGCCTTCACAGCGGCGATGTTGTAGGGCGTGGCTGAAGAGTAGGTGCTGTTGCCCGGAACCGCGAACGTAGACGGGCTCAGCGGCACGAACGGCTCGAGGTCGAAGGCCACGAAGGTGGACACCGTGGTGAGGTTGTCCACCAGATACGGCGACGCTGTGATGTTCTGCGACGGGGTGGTCAACATCGCTGTGTAATCGAAGCTGGGGCCGAGATAGTCATAATCGATGACGAGCGTGTCCGCATGCACTGCGGTTGCCGAGAGGGCTGTGAAAGCAGCCAGAGCCAGCGACGAAAACTTCATGGTGTGAATCCTTTTGCTAATCATGTAATTCAGCGGTAGCCGCTTCATCGAACTGAATCGTGGACTTTCAGCGCAAAGAAGCCAACAACCTGCCGCCCCTTCTACCGATGCATCTAGTTTGTTCCAAGCCAAATGCAATTACAACCGTCTTGAAGCAGAGAGTTACTGATGAACCCCCGAATGAGGGGTTCTCTCTGCAGCCTGATAGGTCAAACAAAAAAGGCGCCACAACACAATGGCTGGTGCGCCTATCAACACAGAGGCAGCGAAGTGCCCCACTTTTACGTCAAGGTCGTTGCGCCAATCAGCCCAACTTGCGACGGCGGGCAAAGTAGCCGACAACACCCAAGCCAGCCAACATCATCGCGTACGTGCTGGCTTCGGGCACCGGTGATGCCGTGAACCGAATGTTGTCGATGCCGTAGTAGCCCTTGAAGCCATCAATCGTGATCTTCCGGTACAGCTGGGCTGGGAACAACGTGTTCATCACCGTGATGGGGGTGTAGTGATTGGGTGTAACGGGCACCACGATGGTCTGAGAAGGTGCCAAGTCGGCCACGTTCGTGTACAGCTTGATCGTCGCCGCATCGCCGCTGAAACGGGCCATATCCAAGCTCTGGAAGGTAAACGGCGTCGGGTTCGAGATTGCGAAAGACGTGGTGGACGTAGCGCTGCAGCCGGTGTCCATGCAGCCGTGCGCCAAGAACCCGTTCATCACGTTGGGGGGCACCGAGTTGTACCGATCGCCCAAGCTGGCAAAGGTCGACCCTTCGGTCAGCCAGATCCAGGCGTGGTTGGTGGGCACTGGCGAAGCTAGCGTCTGGTACTCAAACGTGAAACCCTTGTAAGTTTGCATCTCATCGATGAAGCCACCCGGGCTACCAGGCAGGCTGGCTGACAGCAGCGGCACGGCGTTGCCGCTCACGCCCACCGCGGTGGTGTTGAAGTCCAGCACATCGGCGTTTGCCGCCATCGAGGCGCCGAGCAACGACACAGCCAAAACAGTAGCCAGCTTATTCATGGTTCAAATCCTTCCCGTGGATGGGTTGTGCGCGCTTGGTCGGGGAGCTCTTACGCCGTTGCGTAGGAGTCCTCTGGGGTGAGCCCAGCGCCGTTCTGATGCACTCAGGATAGCAGAGCAAGCTCAGAATTTCTCCCCCCTGACCCCGGGGGATAGCTGGGCGATTTGATTACACATTTCGGGTTCGTTCACCGGGGCGCCGGGTCATTTTTTGGCGCCCACAGCGGTGCCTTCGGGCGAGAACGCCAAACCATAGTAGCGGGCCAGCACGTTGATCTGCGCTTGAACGGCCGGTTCGCTGCGGTCGAACAAGGCTTTGGCCCAGCTTTGCATCGCCGGCGTGGCGTTATCCCAGTCCACCAGCACCACCTGCAGCAACACCGGCTGAACATGGCCTTCGAACGGCCCCAGCCGAAGCGCCCGGTTCCAGGGCTCTTGCACCCGCGGTGCCGAATCGCCCATGGCCTGGCGCGACGCGGCCAATGCTGCCCAGGCAGCTGCCGACCCGGGCCGAAGTTGCAGTGCGCTTTCGTACCATACGGCCGCTTGCTTGTAGTACTGGGTGCGCAAGGTGGCGTCGCTCCAGTTGGTTCTGCCGGCCACGCTGTAAAGGTCGCCCATTCGCTCATGCAGTTCGGGGTCGTCGGGTGTCAAGGTCATCCCGTCGTTTAACGCTTGCAAAGCCGTTTCCCAGCCCGGCGCGCTTTTCGGCACGCCGTCGGCCGCCAGCCACCGCAGCACCTGTTCGCGCGCCGCCAGGGTTGCCACTTCGGCCCGAAAGGTGCGTTGCGCTTCAAACAGCATCCATCCTGCCAGTGGCAACACCGCCAGAGCCAGGCTCCAGCGCTTCCACTGCCCCTTCAGGCGCGGGCTCATGTTCCCGCCTTTGCAGTTGCTTGGCTGCGCTTGCGCTTGCCTGGCCTGCTGCGTCGCTGTTCAGGCACTGCCCACACCAAGGCCAACAAGATCGCAAAGGTCAAAGCGTTGGCCGGTATGTGCAGATTGAAGTCCACCATGCTGTGCAGGCCCATGCAGACCGAGGCCATCAAGGCCGCGACGCCAATGCCGCGGTTGCTGGCGGTCTGCTGGTCATCTATCAAGCGCAGTGCCCGCCAAGCCGACGCCACGCCTACCGTCAGCCACAGCGCCAGACCCAGCAGCCCGGTGTCGCTGGCCACTTGCACGAAGTCGTTGTGCGCCTGGTCCCACAGCAGCGGCAACCCGTCCACCTTGTAAGGTGGAAAGGCTGTCACATAGGTGCCGCCGCCATGCCCGAGCCACGGCCTGGCGGTCACCAACTGCAACGAAAGCCGGGGCACCTCCAGCCGTTCCTGCAAAGATTGTTCGCTGGGCGGCTTTTGCGTGGGTGCCGCCGTGCCGAATGCGACTGGCGCGTTTGTGGCCGACGGCGAAGCAATCGTTGCCTCGGCGGTGTCCTGAATGCGTTTCACCACGCGGTCCAGACCCACCCACTGGCCGATGATGAACACATCCACCACAGCCATGCTGACCACCAGCCACAGCGCAGGCCGGCGCAGGCGCTGGCTGCGCCAGGCCACGACAGCGCCCACCGCAAACAGCGCAAAGAAGAAAGCTCCGTTGCCCATGCGCGAGTGCGTCATGACCAGTGCAATCACCACCACCACCAACAGCAGGCGCAGCAGCATCTTTGGTGACAGCAGGAAGGTGAGCATGGTTGACATGCCTGCTTTCCAAGTGGTGCCACGCGTGCCTTCTTGCAGCTTGAACTGCGCCAGCAGCCAGCCCAGGCCCGCGGACAGCGTCAGCTCCATGTATCCGGCCAGATGGTCGGGGTTGACGAAAGTCCCCATGCTGCGGCCACCCTGTTCGAAGGCAGCAAACCACAGTTCGTAGCGCCAGTTCGTGGAATACAAGACCACGGCAGCCGTCGCCTGGCACACGCCCGCAGCCACCACGGCAGCCAGCAGTTGTGCAGCCCGTTGCTGGTTGGTGGTGGTCAGCAGCACCAGCAGCCAGGCCCCTGCGTAAACCAGCGTGGTGAACAGGTAGCGGCGCGTGGCAAATACGTCGATTGACACAGTGCCGCCGCCTTCGCCCCAGCCGGGCACCAGTTGCACCAACTGCAGCAGCGCAAAGCCTGAAAGGGCCGCCACGGGCACCCATCGGGTGCCTGACCGAAGCGCACCCTGCAGCGCATCTCCATCCGGGGCCAGGCGGGCCAACGCCGCCAGGGCAAGGCCAGTCCACAACATGGCGGCCAGGATGGCCACCGCCCATGGCCGGTTGCTTCCCAATGGCCATGGAGCCCACACCACGGTCAGCAACAGCAGGAAAAAGGCGGCGCTGTCGAGCTTTTTGCCGTAAGCCGGCATCTCGTTGGCAGCGGCATGGGGCTTGCGTACGACTTCTGAAGGGATCATGCGGCAAAGGCTGGACGAAAAAAAGGCCCCATGAACGGGGCCTTGCGGCTTTGAGGGAGTCTTGCTTTCGGCTACGCGTGCGTCAGTTTCCCTGGGGTTGGATCAACACGCCGTGCTGCATCAGGCGCGTGAAGGAATCCGGGGCGGAATCCGCGGCGGCACCCGCGGCGGGGGGCGCACAAAGACGAACAGGGCGGTAACGGGCGCAGCTTGCTGGGCAGCGACTACCACCGGTGCCGTCGCGGCCACCCGTTCTACCGTGGCTGCTTGCGCAGTTCCCAGGCTCGCGCCAAGCAACAAACCGCCGAACAGAACTGAAATCTTGCTTTTGACCATTGCCTTCTCCCGCGTCTTCTATCGATGAGGTGGAAGATACCATCGCATCGCTGGCCGGGTCAACGCACCTGGGGTGGGTAGTTCAGGCGATTTGCCACCCATTTCCACCCAAACCCCATGAACCCGGGGGTGCTGTTACATGAAATGGGGCCAATCTGCAACAGGGCACTACCGGCCGGGCCGTGCCTGGCGGGTTCACTTGACCAGGCCTTGCCTCAACTGGTCACGGGCAACTGGCCGGGTGCCGTGTCGTTGGCGCGAAGGTTGTTGGCGCTTAGGCTGGCCGGGCCGCCCACGGTCAATTGGTGGGCTGCCTCGGCGCCATAGTGGCGCGTCAGCCACTGCGCCGCCGGTTTCATGCGCGGGCGCCGGCCGCTCAGGTTGTGGGCGTCGCTGGCCACTGCCTGCACCCAGCCGGCGTCCAGCAGCGCCTGCGCCGTGGCTTGCGCGCGCTGGCCAAAGTCGCCCAGCAGCGAGCCTGCCGTCAACTGCAGGGCACAACCTTCGTCCACCAGCGAACGAATCCGTTCCGGGTGGTCCATCACCATGCGGTTGCGCTCGGGGTGCGCCACCACGGGGCGTATGCCGGCGGTCATCAGCCGGCGCACAAACTGCTCGGCGCCCAACGGCACCTGGCCGTCGGGCAGTTCCAGCAGCATGGTCTTGGTCGAGCCCACCTGCCCCAGCAGCGGCAGTTCCTGCAGTCGCAGCAGGTCCAGCACCTCGGGCGTCAGGCGCACCTCTCCGGCCCACAGCAATTCCAGCTGAAGGCCGGCATCTTCAATCAGCGCAGAAAAGCGCAGAAAGTCGTCGGCAATGCTGCTGCGCCGGTTTTCGAACCGCCCCGGAAACACATGCGGCGTGCACACCACCTGCGTCACGCCGTCTTCCACCAGCGCACAAGCCAGCGCCATGGCTGCTTCCACGGTGGGTGGGCCGTCGTCTATGCCCGGCAGCAGGTGGCAATGAATGTCAATCATGCAGCGCCAGCCCGGCCCTTGCGCACCAGTTCACGCGCGCTTCTTGCCAGGGTTTTCGTTGCTGGCCAGTGAAGGCGTCGTCTTGCGGTCTTCGGTGCCGGAAGACGGGTCAGCGACGCGCGGCGCATAGCCATAGCTGCCATAGCTGTAGGTAGAGCTGCCGTATTCACCGTAGTATTTTTGCGAGTGCGCAAAGTCGAGCTGGTTCACGATGACGCCCAGCATACGCCCGCCTGCGCGCTGCAGCCGCGTCAGGCTCTTGCGCACCAGCGGCGCGGGCGTGCTCATCGCCTTCACCACCAAGGTGACGCTGGTTACCAGCGGCGCCAGCACCAGCGCTTCACTCACCAGTTCCACCGGGGGTGAATCGATGATGATCATCTCGAAGTGGTCACCCAGTTCGGCCAGCACTTGCTTGAAGCGGTTGGACAGCAGCAGTTCCAGCGGGTTGGGCGGCAGGTCGCCCACGCTCATCACCATCAGCCGCGAGCCTTCAACCTGCTGAACACATTCCTCAACCGTGGCCGTGCCCGCCACCAGGTTGGTCAGCCCCTTCGAAGCGTGCGCCAAGCCCAGCGCACGACCCACTTGCGACCGCCGCATGTCGCCGTCTATCAGTAGCGTGCGCTTGGACTGCGCATGCGCCAGAGCCAGATTGATGGACACCGTGGTCTTGCCCTCGCCCGGCAGCGTGCTGGTTACCAACAGTGTCTGGCGTTCAGCGTCCAGGTTCGAAAGCATCACGCCTGTGCGCGCGGTGCGTATGCCTTCGGCAAAGTGCGAGTGTGCGTCGGTCAAAAAGACTTGCGCCATCTTGGCGCGTTCCTGGTCTGCCATCACCGGCAGCGCGGCCAGCACCGGCAGCTTCAAGCGCAATTCGGCGTCGTCGCTGCCCTTGATGGTGTTGTCCATGCGGTCCAGCAGCACCGATGCCAGGGCGCCCAGCAGCAGCGCCAGCAGCAGGGCCACCAGCACAATCTGTTGCTTGTTGGGTTTGACGGGCGTGAAATTGGGCACTGCGCGGTCGATCACGCGGGCCGCCGACGGCTGGATGGTGCCCGTCAGGTTTGTTTCTTTCGCGCGGCTGGTGAACATTTCATACAGCTGCCGGTTGCCCTGGTATTCACGGTCCAAGACCGACAGCTCGAACTCCTGGCGGTTCACGTCCTGCACCGCGTTGCGGGCCGATCCCACGGCAGAAGCCAAAGACTGTTCGGTGCTTCGAGCGGCTTCGTATTCACGCATCAATACCGACACCGCAGCTGTCTGAAGCTTTCTCAGCGTGGCGCGCTGCTCGGCCAATTCAGCCTCGGCCTGCTGCACCTTGAAGTGGGCGGGCCCCAGCGTCTGCTGCAGTTCGGCCAGCTTGGCCTGGCCGGCAGTGACGGCCACTTGAGCAACACCCACTGCCGGGTTGCGTGCAACCGAAGGTATCGATCCGTAGTCGGCCCCGGCAGCCTTGGCCTGCTGGTATTCGCCTTCCAGCGTGGCGCGGCGTGTTCGCGCCTCGGTCAGGCTCTTCAAATTGTCGTTGATGGTCTGGCCAGCCACCGCTTGCGCTGACCCGCCCAGGGCCACGATGCCGCGCCCTTCGCGGTAGGCCTGCAGCGCCTGTTCAGACTTGGTGAGTTTGTCGCGCAGGTCCGACAGGCGTTCTTGCAGTTGCTGGCTGACCTGCTGGGTGACCTTGTAGCGCTCGTCGCGTTCGGCTTCGATGTACTGTTGAGAAACGGCGTTGGCAATCTCGGCCGCCAGCTCGGCATTTTGATTTTCGAAAGTCACCTGCACCAGCTGGCTGCCACGCACTGGGGTCACCGAAAGGTTACGCATCAGCGCGCGCACCGCTGAGGCCGACAGCTCGTCTTCTTTCCAGTCGCGCTTGACCTCGGTGCCGCCAATTCCCAGCGCAGACAAGGCCTTGTCCCGCCAGCCTGGCTCAACTTTGCGGGGGTCGAAAAGGGGCCTTTCCCACAGCTTCAAGGCGCGGGCCGTGCGTTCAGCCACGTCCCGGCTTTTCAGGATTTCAATCTGGGTCTGGTAGTGCTCGCGCTGCTGCGCAACGCTGTACACCTCTTCCACGGCCAGAATCTTTCCCTTGCCGGCCTCTATCAAAACGGTGGCACTGGTCTTGTAGATCGGCGTGATGGCGAAGCTGATGACCGCTGCCAGCGCCGCCACCGCCAGGCCCAGGGCCAGAATGGCCCACTTGCGTTTGGTGATGCTGCGCCAGTACTCCAGCAACTCCAGCTTTTGTTCAGCAGAAATGGTCACCAGCGCTGGTGAAGGCCCCGCCTGCTGCCCAGCCCAGCCCTGGCCTGGCATCTGTGCTGGGGCTGCTGGTGCTTGGTGGCTTCCTAAAGGTACA
>JANOZF010000026.1:0-37836 GCA_031429255.1 Rubrivivax sp. | reverse complement strand
CCAGCCGTGCAGTGACGCTTGCACTGCGCAAGCCCAGCGCGGAGAAGAAGAGTGCCAGCGTCTGCTGGTCGCGCTGCACCAGGTATTCGTTGGCGGTGAGCACATGCACCGGCGTGCCGGCCAGCGCCGCCACCGCAGCGGCCAGTGCGGCGGCCAGGGTCTTGCCTTCGCCGGTGGCCATCTCCACCAGGTGGCCCTTCAGCATCAGCCAGGCGGCCAGCACCTGGGTGTCGTAGGGCATCAGGCCCTGCGTTCTGTGCATCACCAGCGCGGCCACGGCCAGGGCCTGGCCGCTGGCGGTGTCGCTGAGGCCCTCGCGGCGCAGGCGGCCGCGCACCTGGGCGGTGGCCGGCGACAACGCCGCCGCGGTGCCCAGGCCAGCCAGCGCGGTGCGGTAGGCGGCCAGCGTGTCGGCGGGCAGGCGCGGTGCCTGGCGCGCGCCCAGGCGGCTGCCCAGCGTGCGCGCCAGCGCCAGCCAGCCCGCCATGCCGTCGTCGGGGCTGCGCTGCGGGTAGTCGCCAAAGGCGAGGCCCGGGGTCGGCAGGCGCATGGTGTTGCTCCGTCTCCCTACCAGGGAGAGGGAGCGAAGGCATGTGCCTGCTCATCGTTCATCGTTCGAAATGGCGCAGGAACGACTGGCGCACGAAGCGCAGCGCCAGCTCGGCGGCGCTGGCCTGGCCGTGCGAAAAGGTGACGAGCACGCGCGCGCCGATGGGCGCCAGGCTGGCCTCGGGCAGCCTCAGATCCAGCTGAAAGAGCGGCTCGCGCGCGGTGCGGCCGCTGCGGTCGGCGGGGTCCAGCGCAATCGCACCACCGGCGCTTTCGCCCAGCGCGCGCGTGGGCAGCGCGGTGCTGGCGCGTGGTGTCTGCGCCGCCAGCTGCGCCACCTGCGCGTGGCCGTGGTGCGGCAGTTGCACCTGGATGGCGCCTGGGTTTTCACGCAGCAGCGCGATATCTTGGTTGTGCACCAGCGCGCGCACCAGCGGCTGGCCGGGCGGCAGCACCTGGGCCACCACCTCGCCCTGGGCCAGCATCTGGCCCAGCCGCACGCGGCTGGGGTCGATGGCCACGCGGCCGTCGATGGCGGCGCGTATGGTCAGGCCCTGCACACGCTGCCACAGGCGCTCGCGCGTGGCTTGCAGCCGCGTCAGCGCTTCGTCGGCATCGGCGGTGCGGCGGGCGCTGGCTTCGAACTGCAGCGCCCGTTCAACCCGTTTGCGCGTCAGCTCGGCGTCGGTGTTGGCCAGTTCCAGTTCCAGCGTTTCATTGGCCAGCTGCACCAGCGGCATGCCGACGCTCACCGCTTGGCCGTCGCTGACGAAGAACGCGGTGACAAAGCCGTCGCTGCTGGTGCGCGCCAGTGCATCGTCGGGCAGCCAGACCAGGCCCGGCGCGTGCGTGCGGTGCGGCAGCGGCACCAGCAGCACGGCGGCCAGCAGCGCTGCAGCCATCACGCTGGCAGTGGCCGTGGCGCGGTGCCGCCGGCCGCGCAGCTCGGGCGACTGGCGCAGCCAGCGCCACGCGGCCCAGGTGGGCAGCACCGCCATCTGCCAGGTCAGCAAGGCCAGCAGCGCCAGCCCGGCGCTGGCGTGCCAGCGGGCCGCCACCAGCACCAGCGCGGCGCTGATCAGCAGCCGGTAGACGGCCGACAGCGGGGCATAGCACCACAGCCACGGCAGCTCGCCGCGCGACAGCGTGCCAAAGCGCAGGTGCTGCAGGCGCAACACCTGGCGTTTGAAGAGGGTCTGCCACCAGCGGCCGCTGCGCGCCGCCAGGTTGGGCAGCTCGGCGGCGTCGCACAGCACGTGGTAGCCGTCGAAGCGCAGCAGCGGGTTGCCGTTGATGACCAGCGTGGACAGCGCGCCGATGAAGACGATGGCAAAGGCGAGGTCTTTCAGCAGTCCGGGCTCGGCCAGCAGCATCAGCGGCAGCGCCAGACTGGCCAGCGCGGCCTCGACGAGGATGCCCGCGCCGGCCACCAGCATGCGCCGGTGTTTGCTGGTGAAGGCGATCGACGCCGAAGCATCCATGTAGGGCACCGGCGTCAGCATCATCAGCGTGATGCCCATCTCGTGCACCTCGCCGCCATGGTGCTTGACGGCGAAGGCGTGGGCAAACTCGTGCAGCGTCTTCATCACCGGGTAGACCAGCCACATCAGCAGCAGCATGCGGCCGCTGCCCAGTTCATGGTGGGCGTGGCGCGCCACCTCGTCGGCGTGCACGGCGAGCAGCACCGTGCCCAGCAGCAGCAAGGCGCCGATGGCCCAGGCCGCGTGGCGGCTGAAGAGCCCTGCCAGGCGGTGGTGGTGCGCGGCGAGAAAGCGGTCCGGGTCCCACAGCGGCACGCGGAACGACAGCGGGTTCAGGCGGCTGCGCTGCTG
This sequence comes from Rubrivivax sp., assembly GCA_031429255.1. Taxonomy (GTDB): domain Bacteria; phylum Pseudomonadota; class Gammaproteobacteria; order Burkholderiales; family Burkholderiaceae_C; genus Rubrivivax. The sequence goes on along the minus strand of JANOZF010000026.1, from coordinate 35,455 downwards.
CTGGCCGCGTGTGCGCGAATGGGTGCGGGCGATGGCCGCCACATCAGGAGTCACGTCGCCGGCAAACAGGTTGGCGGCAAAGGCCTGCGCAAAGACGCGGATGGTGTCGGCCTGCGTGGGCGCGGTGTCGCCTTGTGTCGTCACACGTGCCGACCAGATGGCGTCGATGGTGGTCTGGCCGTCGCAGGCACCGATCAGCGCATAGGCCAGGTCGTTGAATCGGTGGTGGCGGCCCGATACCGGGTCGGTGAGCATGAACCAGGTTTCGCCGCGCAACTGGTGGCGCGACACCCCCACGCCGGCGCGCAGCCGGGGCTTCAGATGCGCCAGGCGATACCAGTCGGGTGACAGCAGCGGCGGCAGCTGGGTGGCCGTGGTCACCCCAGTACCCGCCAAGTGGTGCGCTGCAACCACTGGCGTGCACGTTGCCACCACACCAGTCCCAGCGTGCTGGGCTCGATGGCGATATGCACCACACCGCGCAGCCCCGGGCGCAGCGCCAGCGCCTGCGCCGCGTCGACCGGTTGGCTGTCGACCTCGAACACATTGCCTTGCTCGAGTGCCGTGGCCACCGGTGCGATGCGGCTCACCGTCATGGCCAGCGGCTGGCCCACCAGCGCGCCGAACATCACGTCGGCACGCTGGCCCTCGCGCAGCAGCGTGATGTCCTGTTCGTCGACCTCGGCGACGATGCGAAAACTTTTGGCAGGCGCCACCGTCATCAGTTCCTGGCCACGTTTGACCGGGCTGCCCACGGCCTGCGTCAGATCGCCCGACAGCACCATGCCGTCCATCGGAGCCACCAGGCGCGAGCGCTCGATCTGCCGTGTCACCAGGCCCAGTTGCGCCTGTGCCTGTTCGAGCTTGGAGCGCGCGATGACGATGGTCGAGGCTTCGTCCTGCGTCAGCGCTTCGCGGTACACCTTGTCCAGCTGCGAAGCCTCGGCCACCCACTTGTCGCGTTCCAGCGCCAGGTCGCGGTCTTCCAGCGTCATCAGCAACTGGCCGGCCTTGACGGTTTCACCAGGACGAACCAGCACGCTGTGGACAAAACCGTCCACCGGCGCCGCCACCACGCGTTGCCCCGCGCCTTCGACACGTGCCGTGGCCACGACACGCAACGTGGTCGGCCAGAAAGCCAGCAAGAGCGCCGTCAACGCCACGGCGGCCAGCACCGCCACGGGCTTGCTCAGGCGCACGCGCCCGGTGGGCCTTCCCGGTGGCGCCACGGCGTCGGCGATGCGCCCGCCCAGCGGCTGGTTCAGCCGGTGCATCAGTTCCAGCAGCGGGCCGACGAAGGTGGCAGCGTCCTTGGCTGCGTCCAGCGTGGGCATGTCGATGCCTTCGCGACGTTCCAGCAAGAAGGCGCCAAACATGCGGCCGCGGCTGGCGATGGGCACCGTGCAGATGGACAGCCGGGCGTTGGTGCGCGCCAGCTCGGCATGGGCCACCGTCAGGCCCGGTGCGTTGTTGCGTGGCAGCGGGTGCACGATCAGGCCGCGCTGGTCCAGGGCCTCGTCCATCGCGGCGGCCAGCTGGCGCACCAGGTTCTGTTGCGACTGGATGTCGCCGCCGTGCGACATCGCGGTGACGCGGATGCGGCCGTTGTGGTGAAAACCCACGCTGACACGCTCGCAGCGCAGCAGCTGGGCCATCTCTGTGACCACCGCCGTGGCCGCAGCGCCAAATCGTTCGTGTTCAAGTGCGCGTGCCTGCAGGCGCAGTACCAATGCGCTGCGCGACAGCGCAGGGGTGGGCGCCACCGACTTGCCTGAGGCCGATGGCGTTGCAGGCGGCGCCGGTGTCGCGGCAGAGGCCGCAGCTGAGATTGCAGTGGCGGCGTCGGAGACAGGCCCGGATGCAGACGGGGTGGGTGCCGCAGGTGCGCCCGCAGCGAAGCCTCGCGCGCCGACTCCGCGCACAGGGCCCCAGGCCTCAGGCCCGAAGGTGGTGCCGCCGCCGAGAGGCGTTCGCCCCCCCGCCTCGGCCGCTGCGGGTTCCGCAGTCTCTGCTGCCGCGATGGTGTTCAAGCACGGTTGAGACATTTTTCACGGGCGTGCGTTGCGGGCAGTGTCTGCTTTCATGATCACAATGATGCGCAGCCACCAGGTTGGCCAAGCACCGAAATGGGCGCCCAATAGCCGGCTGTTTCTGCCCCAAACACCTTCCCCAATCCCAACACCTGGCCCCAGTTCCAACAGCCACCCCCACCCCCACCCCGGCCCCGCTTCACAGGCCACGCTGCACCCTCATCGACCTGCAAGGAGACCTCACCCATGACCACCCACCGCATCGCCGCCATCCCCGGTGACGGCATTGGCACCGAAGTCGTGCCCGAAGGCCTGCGCGTGCTGGACGCCGCCGCGCGGCGCTTCGGCATCTCGCTGCAGGTCGATGCCTTCGACTTCGCCAGCTGCGATTACCACGCCCGTCATGGCCAGATGATGCCCAGCGACTGGAAAGACCAGATCGGCGGGCACGACGCCATCTTCTTTGGCGCGGTAGGCTGGCCGGCCACCGTGCCCGACCACATCTCGCTGTGGGGCAGCCTGATCAAGTTCCGGCGCGAATTCGACCAGTACATCAACATGCGCCCGGCGCGCCTGATGCCGGGCATCCGCAGCCCGCTGGTGGACCGCCAGGGCCGGCCGCTGCAGCCCGGCGACATCGACATGCTGATCGTGCGCGAGAACACCGAAGGCGAGTACTCGGCCATCGGCGGGCGCATGTTCGAAGGCACCGAGCGCGAGGTGGTGGTGCAGGAAACGGTGATGTCACGCCACGGCGTCGACCGCGTGCTGCGCTTCGCGTTTGAACAGGCGATGCGCCGGCCGCGCCGCAAGCTGACATCGGCCACCAAAAGCAACGGCATCGCCATCACCATGCCCTACTGGGACGAACGCGTGGCGGCCATGGCGAAGAATTTTCCGGACGTGGCGGTGGACCAGTTCCACATCGACATCCTCACCGCGCACTTCGTGCAGCGCCCGCAGCACTTCGACGTGGTGGTGGCCAGCAACCTGTTCGGCGACATCCTGTCCGACCTGGGCCCGGCCTGCACCGGCACCATCGGCATCGCGCCGTCCGCGAGCTTGAATCCGACCCGTCAGTGGCCCAGCCTGTTCGAGCCCGTGCATGGTTCGGCGCCCGACATCGCGGGCAAGGGTGTGGCCAACCCCATCGGGCAGGTCTGGTCAGCCGCACTGATGCTGGACTTCCTGGGCCACACCGATGCGCACGACGCCATCGTCGGCGCCATCGAGGCCCTGCTGGCCGACCCGCAGGCGCCGCGCACACCCGACCTGGGTGGGCGCGCCAGCACCGCCGATGTGGGCCGCGCGCTGGCTGAGCGGGTGGCTGCTGCGCCGCAGCCCGTCTGACACCGTTCGCTGAACACCATCCATTGCCGAACCATCCCCAAGGATGGCCCTATGATTTGTGCGCCTGTCTAGCATGCGTGACTTGACAGGAAGGCAGGCTGGCGCGGCGCCGGCTTCATCACAAACCGGTTGTCCCCACAGGAGCATTGCATGTCCGAATATCTCGAGAACGTTCGCAGCTACGCGCCCAATGCCAGCGAGGCCGCGGTGGCCAGCATCGTCAGGTACTGCGGCATTGCGCTGCGCAACAAGGACTCGTCGCTGGTGTCGGCCACCGACGCTTCAGAGCTGGGCACCGTGCGCGACGGTTTTGCAGCCAAGAAGCTGGGCCTTGGCGCTGCAGCGGCTGACGCCGGCATCGCCCAGGTGGTGGCCAAGATGAAGGCCGAGAAACAAAAGAGCCGCGTCACCTTCTACTACCTGCTGGCTGAAGCCACGGGCACGTTGGACAAGTTGGCCTGATGGGCTGAACGTCAGCGCGCCGCCACAGGCGACAAGGCCGCTGCCATGGTGGGCAGCGGCCTTTTTTTGCACAAATGGTCGGCCTCAAGGGCCGTCGAACACAGCGAGGGTGACTGTCAAACGCACGAGTCAGCGAAGGGCTTGCTGTTCCATCTTCACCACCGTCTGTTCTTCTTTCCACCACGACACCAGGTTGCGCACTTCTTCGGGCATCTTGTCGTAGCTGGCCTGCGGCAACCGCAACGGCGGCTGGTTGCCGTAGTTGGCGTAGTCGCGGAACCAGGGCCGGTTGAAGATCAGGGTCAGGATCGGGCGCACCAGGTCTGAACGGTTGCCCAGTCCCCTGTGCGCGCAGCGGTAGTCGTTCAGCAAACAAGAACCCAAAGGCGCCATCGGATCCTGGTGGCCCAGGGCTTCCGACTGGGCGGTCTTCACCTTGTGTGAACCCTTGTAGAAACGGGTCGTGCCCGTGTACTCATTCAGCGGCACCAGCGGAATGATGATCTGCGCGGTGAAAGGCGGCGCGGAGAAATGGAACGGCGTGTCGGGGAACAACGCCGGGTGGTCCTTGTGCAGGCGCTGGTCTCGGGCGCCCGGCAGGGAGATCACGGCGGTGAAAGCGCCCAGCACGCACTCGTCGCCCAGCACCCGTTTGATGATGGGCAGCACGGTGGAAGAACCCAACAGCTGCGGGTCGTCAAAACCGTCTTCCATGTCCACCGTCAGCATGTAGCGCATGTCGCCCACATGCAGGGTGTCGGGGTGGTTTTCGGTTTGAAAGTAGGCTGAGTAACGCTCGAAAAACTTCCTTTGCAGCCGCTTGATCAGTTCAAGCGGAAAGGCGTTGTCGATTTGCAGGATGCCGTACTTTTCAAACATTTCCGCGCCCAGCGCTGCCAGCTCGGGGCGTTCGCGGCTGGCCTGCGCGTCGCCCGGTTCATAACGCAGGATGGGCACGTTCGTGCGCACGGCGGCGGCTTTGCGCATGGCCTGGATGTCGGCGATGCGCGCCAGTGCGGCCTTGGTTTCCTGGTTGCGCGGTTCCAGCGTCAGCGCCTTTTTCAGTGACTGCGTGGCCTGGCGCAGTTCCATGCGCGCCAGGTGGAAATTGCCCAGCTGCTGCTGTGCCTGGGCATCAGACGGTGATTCCTGGGCCACATGCTGCAGCAGTTGTTCGGCCAGGGCGACGTCGCCTTCGTGCTGACAAGCCACTGCCAGGCGTGAATACAGTGCCAGCTCAAGCGGGTTGCGCGCCACCAGGTCTTGCAGCAACGCGCGCGCGCGCCGCCAGGCGCCGTCTTGCTCATAAAAGGCCGCACGTTGGCGCGCCAGGGCCGGGTCGCGCGTGGCCAGCAGGTCACACAAGTCCACCAGGTTGGTGATGCGTGTCTGCATCGTGTCCTGGATAGCGTGCTGGTTGTTCTGGTCCGGGAAGCGGCCAAACGTCAGGATGAACTGGATCATGCCGGCGCACATGCTGGCTGGCAAAGAGCGCAGCAGAGCCTTGCGGCTGGCGTAACCCTGTGCGACGAGCGTCTGCACATAGGCGCGCACGGTCTTGGCACTGGGCGTGCGGGCTTGCGCACGCGCCAAGGCGCTGCCCGACAGCAAGATGATGGGTGTGGTGCAGCCGCCAAACATGCCGTGCAGTGACATCCCGGCCGGGCCCACGCTGGCGTCGTCCCAGTCCATCAACACCGTTTCGCCGGTGGCGCCCACGGCGGCATTGGGTGGACGCAGATCGCCATGATTGATGGTGGCTGGCAAGTCCAGCGCCGGCTTGATGAATTCGTTCAGCAGGCTGGCGTAACCCTGCAAGGTATGCAAAGCATCTGCGGCGAACTCGGCACCCAGAAAAAAATCGGCCCGCACGCAGCCCTTGGCATCGGGCAAGCCGTTGCTGGGCCGTAGAAAGTCAAGCAAACGCGTTGGCAGCGTCAGCACGTCACTGTGCGGTGCCGCCGCCAGCAAGGCGGAGTCGTGGCGGGCCTTGGCCTGCAAACGCGCATAGCTGCGGATCATGGCCAGCAAGTCGACATCGGGCGACTCGTAGTCCAGCGTGGTGCCACCGTGGTCGGCGCTGAGCAGCCAGCCTCGTTGGTCATCGCAGGCCATGACGGTGGGGATTTGCGCCACAAAGCGCGTCGCCAGTTGCTGCGTGCGCCCGGCCACGCCTGCAAAGCGCGTCGGAATCAACTTCAGATAGGCCTGCTTGGCCAGTGACTTGGGGCCTCGCGCTGCTTGCTTGCCCAGACGGTAGGTGGTAGCCCAGGTGGCCTGGCTGATCCTTTCCACATGGTCAAAAGCAAACGCCTGGTGCGCCCATTCCAGTGCTTTGCTGTCATCGCCGAATTTGCTCAGGTCACGCAGGCCCATCTTGGTTCTCCGATTGGTCTTGATTTGAAACGGGGTCGGCATTTGCATTGCAGGCCCGACTTTGCATTGTCTCTGTCTGCCCGTCCGTGCGAAGCCCACATAAACCAGGGATAGCCGGCTGGCTGTTAACTTCAGCACACGACCGTGAAATCACCCCGATTGCCGCCGCCCGCGAAGCAGGCGCAAAGGCAGGCACAAAGGCAGGCACACAGGCAGCCCGAACCATGGTACCGATTCCGACAACTGAAGCGCAATGCGGAATCAACACAACAACAAGGTGGACCAGATGAATCAAGTCCCATGTCGGTGTAACTCGAAGTGTCTAGACGTGAGTAAAGATCAGCGGCCCGACGCGTCGACGCGGGCGGTTGGAGGTGGCCTTCCTGGCCGGGTGCAGAGGATGCCCTTGCCTCAATCCTTTGTGGTGGCGCCCTGCAAGAAGCCGCCACGCAAGACATGGCGCGCTGTCAAGCGCGCATCTCTGTAGCCGCGGCCGCGGCAACGAAACGATCTGTAACGCCTCTCACGCCTCTATTGCAGGTGATCTTGTAATGGCCGGCGAACAATTGGTTTCCAGTGTATCTATAAGTATCAGATGTGCCATCTTGCAGAATTCGACCACCGATGATGCGGACCACTGAAACGCATGACAAATGCCGCAGTTCGACGCTTTGAATTCGCGTTCCCCTCACCCACGGGGATGTGACGAACTCGAGACATCCCTACTATTCAATCTCGGTCAACAAATGAAACCAGACGTTGGTTCTCTTTGTTTGTTAACCGCACGGGGACTGGTTGGCGGTCGGCCAGTGGCGATTCATTAATCAAGCTAATTGTTTTGGAGAAAATCATGCGTGTACTGACACTCGAAGAGCAACTGTTGGTGGCTGGCGGCGGCAAGAAAAAAGGCTGCGGCAATGGCAATGGCAATGGCAAGGGCAAGGGCAACAAAAACCGCAACGGCAAGGGCAAGGGCAAGGGCAACGGTAACGGCGGCAAGGGCAGCGGTTGCCGCCCCCGGCGCTGCTGATTTCCAGCCTGCGGGTCTTCAGGGCCCGCTGCAGGGTGGCTGCGTGATGCGCATCCTGCACTGAACCGCCTACCGGGCCCAGTGCACCTGGGCCTCGGGCAACCTGGCGAGCAATCTACCCATTCCGGTGGCTTGCTCGCTTTTCCTTTTCCCGTCCGGTGCTCAGCACCTCGATGCGGTGCCACGGCCAGCGTGTCATGTGCCACGGAGTTCAGCTTTGGGTGCTCAGCCCGTGGCAGGCGTCACACCATGGCGGGTGCGGCAAAAAGCTTGTGAACCGCACAATCGTGCACCACGAGCATGAGCAAACCACCGACCCCCGACAACAAGGTCTCGCCGCTCTTCAGGCACGAAGCGCTGGAGGCGCAGCGCCCGCAACAGCATGGCGCCATCGTGCTGTTGCCGGGAGCTTCTTCGCGCTTCTATGCACTGGCATCGCTGGCCTTGATCGCCGCCTTGGTGCTGCTGCTGGAGCGTGGCAGCTACACGCGCCGCTCCACCGTGATGGGCCAGCTGCAACCCACCGAAGGCTTGATACGACTGGCCCCCAGTCAACCCGGCATCGTGGTCGAAAACAAGGTGCAGGCCGGCCAGCTGGTGCGCAAGGGTGACGTGCTGTTCGTGCTCTCGGGCGACCGCATCGGCCCTGATGCGGTGGACTATCAACGCGGTATCGCCAGCCAGATCGAGGCCCGCCGACGTTCGCTGGAAGACGAGTTGCGGCGGCTGGGCAAGGCCGAAGCCGACGAACTGGCGCAGCTGGACCGGCGCATCGCGTTGTTGCGTTCAGAAACCACGCAGGTGCTGCGCCAAGGCGAACTGCAGGAGCAGCGCACGCGCAGCGCCACCGAAGCGCTGGGTCGCTACCAGGACTTGTTTCGCCAGGGTTATGTTTCGCGTGACGAGCTGCGCACGCGCGAGACCGAGGTCAATGAAGCACGCACGCGCCTGGAGGGCCAGCGCCGTGAGCGCCTGGCCGTGGAGCGGGAGCTGGGTGTGGCGCAGCGCGAGGTGGAGTCCTTGCGAGCGCGTTTCATCAACCAGCGCGCTGAACTGGAGCGTGCGATGTTGGTGGCCAAGCAGGAGTACACCGAGATCGAAGCGCGCCGTCGCATCGTCGTCACCGCGCCATCCGATGGCCGCCTGACACTGGTGCAGGCCGATGTGGGGCAAACCGCCGACACGGCACGCCCGCTGGCGCACCTGATGCCGGCATCGGCCAACCTGATTGCGCGCCTGTATGTGCCCACGCGGGCAGCGGGTTTCATCGACAAGGGCACCAAGGTGCTGCTGCGCTACGACGCGTTTCCGTACCAGAAGTTCGGCCAGCAGGTGGGCAAGGTCGAGTCGATCTCCACCGCTGCGGTGGCCGCTTCAGAGTTGCAGGGGCTGGCGGGTCTGGCGCCGGCGGCCGACGCGGCCGGGCAGCTGTACTTTTCCATCACCGTCAGTCTGCCGGCACAGCAGATGGGTGGCGGTGGACAGCCGCTGGCGCTGCAGTCGGGCATGCGTGTGGAGGCCGACCTGATGCACGAGACGCGGCCGCTGTATGAGTGGGTGCTGGAGCCGCTGTTTGCGGCGCGTGCCCACATCAACACCCGCTGACCGGCAGCCGCGATGCAATTGCTGAACCGACTGCACCTGGGCCTGCGCCAGCGCGCCAGCGTGGTGCTGCAGTCGGAGGCCTCTGAATGCGGCCTGGCCTGCCTGGCGATGGTGCTGGGGCATTACGGCACCGTCACCGATCTGCCCACGCTGCGGTCGCGCCACGGCGCCATGCCGCAAGGCATGACGCTGAGCGAAATCATCCGCGTCGCGCAGGCCGAGCAGCTGACGACACGCGCCGTGCGACTGGAAGTGGAGGAGTTGAAAGACCTGCGCCTGCCCTGCATCCTGCACTGGGACCTGGGTCACTTCGTGGTGCTGCACCAGGTGACGGCCGACCGCTGCGAGGTGCTGGACCCCGCGGTCGGTGACTGCAGTTTCACTTTCAAGGAAATGTCGGCCCACTTCACTGGCGTGGCGCTCGAGGTCTGGCCGGGCGACAGCTTTGCGCCCAAGCAGGAAGGCCAGCGCATTTCACTGGGCCGCCTGGTGGGGCGCGTGGCTGGCCTGTGGACGACGGTTTGGCGCGTGCTGGCGGTGTCGCTGGCGCTGGAACTGCTGACGCTGATCAGCCCGCTGTTCATGCAGTGGGTGGTCGACCATGTGGTGATCTCGCGCGACCTTGATCTGCTGGGCACGCTGGCGGTGGGTTTTGTGCTGTTGATGGTGGTGCAGCAGTTCCTGACGCTGGTGCGCTCATGGCTGCTGCTGCGCGTGAGCACGCAATTGCGTGTGCAGTGGCGCTCCAACGTGCTGGCGCACCTGATGAAGCTGCCGCTGGACTACTTTGCGCGCCGCCACCTGGGTGACGTGATGTCGCGCTTTGGCTCCATCAGCAACATCCAGAAGGTGCTGACCAGCACCTTCGTCGAGGTGGCGCTGGACGGCCTGATGGTGATTCTGTCGCTGGTGCTGATGCTGCTGTACAGCCCCGTGCTGACGGCGGTGGCGGTGCTGTCGGTGGCCCTGTACACCGCCATCCGAATAGCCTGGTATGGGCCGCTGAAGCGCGCCACTTCAGAACACCTGGTGCGCTCGGCAGCCGAGTCCAGCCACCTGCTGGAAACCGTGCGCGGCATCCGCACCATACGACTGTTTGCACGCAACACCGAACGCATGGGCGCCTGGCAGTCGCTGATGGTGGGTGATGTCAACGCCGACCTGCGGATCCAGAAGCTGGAGATCCTGTACAGCCTGGTGCGGCGCACGCTGTCGGGCCTTTTTGCCTTGCTGCTGCTGGGCCTGGGCGCGCGCGACGTCATCGCCGGCACGATGTCGGTGGGCATGTTGCTGGCCTTCCTGGCCTACCGCGGCCAGTTCGACAGCCGCTTCACCGAGCTGGTGAACAAGTACTTCGAGCTGCGCATGCTGGGCCTGGACGCGCAGCGCCTGGCCGACATCGTGCTGACGCCGGCTGAGCCCGACACCGTGGGCCGCGCGCAGGTGCGTCGCGCCGGTGCGCCCGAGATCGAGGTCCAGAACCTGAGCTTCCGCTACGCCCAGGGCGCGCCCGACGTGCTGGAGAACCTGAACCTGCACATACCGGCGGGGCAGTCGGTGGCCATTGCCGGCCCATCGGGCTGCGGCAAGACCACGCTCGTCAACCTGATCATGGGTGTCTACCTGCCGCAGCGCGGCGCCATCAAGATCGATGGCATTCCCGTCACCACGATGGGGCTGGACCAGTGGCGCATGCAGGTCGGCACGGTGATGCAGGACGACGTGCTGTTTGCCGGTTCCATCGCCGACAACATCGGCTTCTTCGACCCGCAGGCCAACCGCGGCTGGATCGAGGAATGCGCGCGCATGGCCAGCATCCACGACGACATCATGCAGCTGCCGATGGCCTACCAGACGCTGGTGGGCGACATGGGAACCACGCTGTCGGGCGGGCAGAAGCAGCGCGTGCTGCTGGCGCGCGCGATGTACCGACGCCCGCGCGTGTTGATACTGGACGAAGCCACCAGCCACCTGGACGTGGCGCGTGAAGCCGAAGTCGGGCGCGCGATAGCAGCGATGGCCATCACACGCATCGTCGTCGCGCATCGGCCGCAGACCTTGGCCACGGTGGACCGTGTGGTCGAAATGGCCGATGGCTGCATCGTGCGCGACGACCGGGCGATCGATTATCTGAAGCGCCTGGCGGTGCTGTCGGGGGGGCGCGCCGCATGACTTTCTGTGGTCGGCTGCCTGCCGCGGCAGTGGCCTGTGCTTGCGCCACGGTGCTGCTGACCACACCGGTGCGTTCGCAGCCGCAGCTGCAGTCGCAGCCGCAGCCGCTGGCCCAGCCCGCGGTGCCGTCTGCGACAACGGCTGACATCACCCGCTGGCTGCTCGAGCCGGCGCGCTGCCGCGACCTGGTGTCTGAAGACGTCAACCGGGCCGTGCCGCTGGCCGCCGCCCTGCGCGCAGCGGTGTGCCACAACACCCGCTTGCGCCAGAGCAGCGGCAGCGTCACCCAGGCGCGCGCCGAACTGGACCGGGCGCAGTCGAACTGGCAACCCAGCGTCACGCTGCGCGGGGGCGTGGACGGCGCACGCGCAGAGAAGGCGCAGGGCAGTGCAGCGGCCGACCTGCAATGGGTGCTGTACGACTTCGGCGCGACATCTGCAGCGGTTCGTGAATCGCGCTCGGCCCTGCAAGCCACCTTGGACGAACAAGGCAGCGAGGTGTTGAACGCCGTTGCACAGGCCGCCCAGTTGTATGCCGCGGCGCAGGCCGCCTTTTGGCGCTTCGAGGCCGCCAACATCAATGTGCGCACGGCGCTGGAAAGCCAGCGCATGGCCAAGGCGCGCATGAACGCAGGCGCGGCGTCGCAACTGGAGAAACTGCAAGCAGAAACAGCCCTGGCACAGACGCGGCTGGACTACGCGCGTGCGCTGAACGCCTGGATGTCGGCGCGTGGCGAGTTGGCTTTGGCGATGGGTTGGCCGGCTTCGCGCCCGCTGGTGCTGGCGGCCGCCAACGGGCCCGTGGAGTCCAGAGACGAAGCGCCACTGGACCTGGAAGCACTGATGCTGGAAGCGCGCTCCAACCACCCGCGCGTGGCCGCTTCACAGGCGCGTCAGAGCGAAGCGCAGGCGCGCGCCGCCGGCCTGCAGGCGCAGCGTTGGGGCACGGTGTCGCTGGGCGCGCGTGCAGGGCGATCGCGGGCCGTGGGCGGCGTCACCGGCAGTGGCAGCGCCAGGACCGACGTCAGTGCTGCATTGGAATGGAGCGTGCCGTTGCTGGACCGCGGCGTGCTGCGCTCGCAGATACAGGACGCCCAGGGCCGCGCGCAGATCCGGGCTGCCGAGCTGGAAGAAGCGGAGCGTCAGACGTCGCTGCAGGTCTGGCAAGAGGCGCAGGCCTTGCTTGGCGAGCGATCGGCACTGCGCGCCAGCCGCGGCTTGCTGGACAGTGCCGAAGCAACCCTTCAGGCTTCGACCGAGCGTTTCCGTCTCGGCGTGGGCAACTTCACCGACTTGTTGCAAGCGCAGACCTCGACCGCCAACGCACGGCTGCAGTGGGCCGAATCGCGCGCCAACCTCACACGTGCGCACTGGCGCGTGGCGGCAGCGGTCGGTCGCTTTGGCGTCCTGCGTTCGTCGATCGAGGCTGGGCGCGACATGCCGCGCTAGGAGCGTGGGCGCCGCAGGTGATGCCGGAGGACGCCGTTTTCTCGCGCTTTGCAGCCGACGTCTTTCTGCCGCCCACGGTCCTGGCAGCGGCTGCGCCTGCTGCTTGCCGGCACAAGTGCCGTTCAACCAAACTCGAAGTCGTCGAATCGCTGGGCGCGCACGGCACTCACGTACTCGCGCGTGAAGCCGGGCCAGATGGCGATGTTGCGGCCTGTGTCGCTGCGGTACCAGCTGCGGCACTGGCTCCACACCGAGCCCTGCAAGCGCTGTTGCAGGGCGGCGTTGAAGGCGGCCATCACAGCCGGCTTGACGGACAGCCAGCGCGCGCCGCGGCGCTGAACCTCGGTCATGGCCTGAAGCACCCACTGCGCACTGGGCTCGATGAAGAGCAAGGTGCTGGTGTGGCCGGTGGCCGTGTTGGGCCCGAGCATCAGGAACAGGTTGGGGAAGCCCGCCACCGTCAAACCCAGGTGGGCCTGCGGGCCGTCTTGCCAGGCCTGCGCCAGGGTCATGCCTCCCACCCCCGTGATGGGCACCCCGGCCAACGAATGCTCCACATCGAAACCGGTGGCGCACACCAGCACATCCAGCGCGTGGGTGCGGCCGTCTGCGGTCACCAGCCCGTGCTCAGCGGCCTGCGTGATGGCTGAAGTGACCACCGCGGTGTGCGGGCGCGACAGCGCCGGGTAGTAGTCATTCGAATAGATGATGCGTTTGCAGCCCAGCGGATAGGGAGGTGTCAGCTGCTCGCGCAACGTGGGGTCAGCAACGCCTCGTTCCAGGTGATGCCGCGCCGCACGCAGCATCATGCGGCGTGCCAGCGTGCCTTCATCGAATCCGCGCCGGCCCCATTCCATCACCTGGTTCCAGCCGGCTCGCACCGCCGCGCCCAGCAAGGGCTGTCGCGCCACCCAGTGGTCGATGGCGCCATAGCGGCGGTCGATGCGCGGCAGCACCCAGTTGGCGGTGCGCTGGAACAGCGTCAGCGAAGCGGCCTGCGCAGCGATCGGTGCCACCAGTTGCGCTGCCGTGCTGCCGGTGCCGATGACGCCCACACGCCGGCCTGCCAACGGCACGTGTGCGTCCCATCGTGATGAATGCAGCAGCGTGCCGCCAAAGCCGAGCAGCCCGGGGATGTCGGGCCAGCGCGGCCGGCTCAGCGGGCCCGTGCTGCACACGAAAAAGGGGGCCTGCACGGTGAACGGTGCCTGGCCGTCGGCTTGCACGTCGATGTTCCACAGCCCGGTCTCGGCGTCAAATCGCGCCGCCAGCACCTGATGACCAAATCGGATGTGCGGCTCGACGCCGAAACGACGGGCCACGTCGCCCATGTAGGCCTGTATCTCGGGCGCGGCTGCGAAGCGCCGATGCCAGTGAGGGTTGGGCGCAAAGGAGAAGCTGTACAGCGGCGCCGGCACGTCCACATGGGCGCCGGGGTAGCGGTTGTCCCACCAGGTGCCGCCCAGGCCCGCGCTCTTTTCCAGCACCAGGAAGTTGTGCTTGTCGGCGCGCTTCAGCGCCGCCGCCATGCACAGGCCGGACATGCCAGCGCCCATGATCACCACGTCGAAACCCTGCATGGCCCGATTCTGACCCCGCCCTCGTCGGTAGAGTCGTCTCCCGCGCAGCCGCGGCGCTTTGCCCGCAGAATCGTGGCCATGATCGAGCAGCGCACCCTGAAGACCGTCGTCCGCGCCGTGGGCGTGGGCGTGCACAGCGGCCACCGGGTGGAACTCACGCTGCGCCCGGCGCCAGTCGACACTGGCGTGGTGTTCAGGCGCGTGGACCTGCAGCCGCCGGTGGACATCGCGGTCAGCGCCTTCGCCGTCAGCGACACGCGCATGGCCAGCACCATCAGCGCGGGCGGCGACCCCGCCGCGCCCAAGGTGCAGACCATCGAACACCTGATGTCGGCTTGCGCCGGGCTGGGTCTGGACAACCTGGTGGTCGACATCACCGCTGAGGAAGTGCCCATCCTGGACGGCAGCGCGGCCACCTTCGTCTACCTGCTGCAAAGCGCCGGCATCGAACTGCAGAAGGCGCCCAAGCGCTACCTGCGGTTGAAGAAGGTGGTTGAGGTGCGTGAAGGCGAAGGCGCGACGCTGAAGTGGGCGCGGCTGGCACCGCACCACGGCTACAAGCTCAGTTTCGAGATCGAGTTCAACCACCCGGCAGTAGACGCCACCGGCCGGCGCGTGGAATTCGACTTTTCCAGCGGCGTCTACAAGCGCGACATCGCACGCGCGCGCACCTTCGGCTTCACCAAAGACGTGGAAATGATGCGTTCACGTGGCCTGGGCCTGGGCGGCAACATGGACAACGTGATCGTCATCGACGACTACAAGGTGCTGAATGCCGAGGGCTTGCGCTACGACGACGAGTTCGTCAAGCACAAGATCCTCGACGCCATCGGCGACCTGCAGATCGCCGGCAAGCCACTGCTGGCCAGCTACAGCGCCTACAAGAGCGGCCACGCGCTGAACAACCAGCTGCTGCGCAAGCTGCTGGCCGATGAGACGGCGTTCGACGTGGTGACCTTTGATCGCGAAACCGATGCACCAGCCGGCTTTGCGCAACTGGCGCCCGCGTGGTAGGCCCGCCGCGCACCACTGGCTGAGGACCCCACCCGATGATGCTGTTTCGACTGGTTTTCGGCCTCTTGCTGGTGGCGGGCCTGCTGTGTTTTGCCGTTTACATCGGCACCGGCCAGGCGGTGTGGCGCCAGCGCGGCATGGTGATCGTGAAGTGGACCATCGTCGCCGCGCTGGGCTTCTTCGCGGTGCTGATCCTGGAGCGGCTGGCGCCGATGCTGTAGTGCGCCGGGGGCCTGCAGCGGGGTGCCTGCCGCTCATCAAGGGCCTGCCACAAGCCGCCCGGTCTATCGCGGCTGTTGCTGTTGCTGTTGCTGTTGCTGTTGCAGCTGGGGGGCCTGCGGCCGCTCGGCCACACGCACCTTGGCTTGCGCTTGTTCCGCACCGCGCTGCACCACAAAGTTGGCCGTGCTGCCGGGCTTGAGCGCCGCCACGGCAGCGTACAGCTCGCTCGTGTTGCGCACGGGCTTGTCGTCTACCTTCAGCACCACGTCGCCAGGCCGCAAGCCGCCCTGGGCCGCGGGGCCGTCCTGCAGCACGCCGCTGATGATGACGCCGCTCTTGACGGGCAGCGACAGGCTCTCCGCGAGCTCGGCCGTCAGCTCGCGAGGCTCCACGCCAATCCAGCCGCGCTGCACCTTGCCCCCGGCGATCAAGGCTTCCATCACCTGGCGTGCGGTGTCCACCGGCACCGCAAATCCGATGCCCAGGTTGCCGCCGCCGCGCGAGAAGATGGCGGTGTTGATGCCCACCAGATAGCCGTTGCCGTCGACCAGCGCGCCACCTGAATTGCCCGGGTTGATGGCGGCGTCGGTCTGGATGAAGTTCTGGTATTGCGAGCCTGCCTGCGTGCGGTCGAGTGCACTGACGATGCCCGCCGTCACCGTCTGCCCCACGTTGAAGGGGTTGCCGATGGCCAGCACCGGGTCACCCACCTGCAATGCGCGCACATCGCCCAGCGGCAGCACGGGCAGGTTGTCGAGGTCGATCTTCAGCACGGCGATGTCGGTCTCGGGGTCGCTGCCCACCAGTCGCGCCTGTGTGCTGCGGCCGTCCGCGAGTTGCACCTCGATCTCGGTGGCGCCATCCACCACGTGGTGGTTGGTCAGCAGATAGCCTTCGGGCGCGACGATGACCGCCGAGCCCAGGCCCAGTTGCTGCCGGCTGGCCGCGCTGTCGGGTGCCCGGTCGCCAAAGAAGAACTTGAAGCGCGGGTCATCGGCATGGGGGTTGCGCGCCAGCTTGGTGGCGGTGACGCTGACCACGGCCGGGGCCGCGCGCTTGGCCGCGGCTGCAAAGCTGCTGGGCCCGGCCATTGCGGTCGAGGCGGCCGCAGCGGGCCCCAGCACGGCAGGCTGCGGCGCCTGCTGCAGGCTGGCCTTGGGCCACCAGGGAGCTGACGCGCTGCGGTTGTCGCCCAGCCAGGCGGGCCTGAACGTCGCCAGCACGAACAGCGCCGCCACCGCCACGGTCACGGTTTGGGAAAATATCAGCCAGCTCTTGCGCCACATGTGATGTCTGGGAGGATTTGGGTTTGCACGCGGGCCACTGAACCGAGTTGCAGCGGCAGCGTGATGGCGCAGGCGCGGCCTGACGATGCAATTCGGGCAAGAATGCCGCCATGGCCAGCCGCAAAGACATCGAACAGTGCCTGCAGATGATGCTGCAGCCCGACACTTTCAAGGATTATGGGCCGAACGGCCTGCAGGTCGAGGGGCGGGCCGAGGTGCGCCGCATCGCGTCGGGCGTCACCGCCAGCCGCGCTTTCATCGAGCAGGCCATCGCCTGGGGCGCCGATACCTTGCTGGTGCACCACGGCCTCTTCTGGCGGGGGCAGGACGGGCGCTTGACGGGCTGGCTGGCCGAGCGCGTGCGGCTGCTGATGGCTGAGCAGGTGAATCTGTTTGCCTACCACCTGCCGCTTGACGCGCATGCCGAACTGGGCAACAACGCGCAGCTCGGAGTGCGCCTGCGCCTGCAGGCTGATGCGCGCTTTGGCGAACAGGCGCTGGGCTTCATCGGCCCGGCCGCGGCGGGTTGCAGCACGGTGGCGTCGCTGGCCGAACAGGTGCAGCAGGCGCTGGGCCGTCAGCCCGTGGTGCTGCCTGGAGACGGCCGGCCGCTGCAGCGGGTGGCCTGGTGCACCGGCGGCGCCCAGGGTTACTTCGAGTCGGCGGTGGCCGCTGGAGCCGACGCTTTCATCACCGGCGAGATCTCCGAGCCGCAGGCCCATCTGGCGCGCGAGACCGGCGTGGCGTTCCTCGCCTGTGGCCACCACGCCACCGAACGCTACGGCGCCCCCGCCGTGGCCGCACAACTGGCCGCGCAGCTGGGCCTGGAGCACCGATTCATCGACGTGGACAATCCGGCATGAGGACGCATGAATGCGCCTGCGCGCATTCATGCGCTGCATGGCCGGCCACGAGCTCTGCGAGTGGCGGCGTGAGGACGTGCACATGCACCTGCGTGCATGTGCTCGCTGCATGCCGGCTGCGAGCTCTGGGAGTGGCTGCATGAAGACTCGCGAAAACAGCAGCTCACCGCCCGCCAGCGACGGCCCGCCGCTGCTGTTGACGATGGGCGATGCCGCAGGCATCGGGCCCGAGATCATCCTGCACGCCCATGCCCGGCGTGAACTGGCCAACGTGGTGGTGGTGGCCGACCTGCAGGTCCTTCGCCGCGTGAACCAGGTGCTGCGGCAGGGCCCAGGGCTGGGCATGCTGGCCTTGTTCGACGACGTGCCCGCCATCGCAGACGTTCCGCCGGGCTGCCTGCCAGTGGTGCAGGCGCCCGGACTGCCTGCAGATCTGGACGCTGTGCGCTGGGGCCAGGTCGATGCGCGCGCAGGTGCTGCAGCTGCGCGCTGCATCGAACATGCGGTGCGCCTGGTGCAGGCGGGGCAGGGCGCCGGCATCGTCACGGCGCCCATCCACAAGGAAGCGCTGTCCGCAGCCGGTGTGCCCTTTCCCGGGCACACCGAGATGCTGCAGCATCTGGCCGCGGTGCCAGGCCATCCTGCCCCCCCGGTGCGCATGATGCTGGCCAACGAGGAGCTGCGCGTGGTGCTGGTCACCATCCACCTGTCGCTGCGCAGGGCCATCGACGCGCTGGACTTCGACGCGGTGCTCAGCACGCTGCACATTGCGCATCAGGCTGCCGCGCGCTGGGGCATGCCCCACCCACGCATCGCGGTGGCGGGATTGAACCCGCACGCCGGCGAGGGTGGACTCTTCGGCGACGAGGAGCTGCGGTTCATAGCGCCGGCCGTGCAGGCTGGCGCTGCACAAGGGCTGCAGGTCAGCGGGCCCTACGCCCCGGACACGGTTTTCATGCGAGCGCGGCGCGGCGAGTTCGACATCGTGGTGGCGATGACCCACGACCACGGCCTGATACCCGTCAAGTACCTGGGCGTGGAGCAGGGCGTGAACGTGACGCTGGGCCTGCCTTTCGTGCGCACCAGCCCGGACCACGGCACCGCCTTCGACATTGCGGGCCAGGGCATCGCCGACCCCGCCAGCCTGGTGGCCGCCGTGCACATGGCGCGGCAGCTCACCGTGCCGTCAGTGCAGCCGAGCGTGCCCCGTGCGTGACGACGCGGCCAGTTCCGCCAGTTGATGACGCGCGCGCACCGTGGCGCGTTCCAGCAGCGTGCGCGTCTCGATGGCGCGAAAGCGCTCGGCCTCGCACAGGCGCACCAGCATGCGATGGGTCAGCGAGACGATCTTCTGGTGGCGCGAGCCGCGCGTGAAGATGAAGAAGCTGCGCCCCGGACTGAAGTGTGACAGGCGCACCTTGTGCCACTCGCCTTCCAGGTGCATCTCGTAGGCAAAGCCGATCTGCACCTGGTCGGCCATCTCGCGCGCGGTCAATGGTTCGGCATCCACGGCCCATTCGGGCATGCCGGGCAGAGCCACGGGTGCCGGCGCGGCCTGCGCCTCGAGTTCGTCGACATTGATGTCGAGCTGGCCGTCCCACTGCACCGCAGATTCGTCCACCAGGCCGATGCGTTCTGCCTCTTCGGTGCTGAACTTCATTGGCACCAGCACGTCGCGCAGCACCGGCACCACGTAGCCCGGTGTCAGGTCGGCGCGCGATGGTGGCGGCCGTGACAGCGCGCCGTCCACCTGGCGCATCGTCAGGTTGATGTCGAGCTGGCGGCCCGCGGTCGACTTCAGGGCCTCGGCGTGCGCAGGCATCAGCTGACCGAAGAATTCGCACCGCTGCTCCTGGGGCCAGCCCACCAGTTCCATGCCCTCGGTCAGCGCCAGCATCAGGCGCGGCAACTCGCTCAGCAGTTCCTTGCGTTGCGCGGGCGTGGTCTTGGGCTGCACGCTCAGCACCAGATCGCGGGCCACCGGGCGCAGCCTGGCCGCTTTCTGACCGGGTGGTTTTTGCTGCGCATCCTGCGTCTGCGCTGCCAGCAGCACATGGCTCCAGACCCGGCTCAGGAAGTCCAGCACGAACAGCGGTGCCGCCACGCTTCGCAGGTCGCCTGCCAGGCGTTCTGCATACAGCTGATGCAGGCGCATGTCGTCTTCTTTCAGCGACACCAGCGCTGCAGCGTCGCTGCCGGCGCTGTCCATGGCTTCAGCCTGCTGCTGCACGACGAACGTTTCTAGCGCCGCCAGCTTCTCTTCGTAGAGGCCGATCTGGTCGAAGTCGCCCTCCACCACCTCCTGCACCAAGGCGCCGGCCTTGGTCAGGAAGGCCTGCGCGTCGGCGTTGCCGATGTCGTCGAACGATGCGCTCAGCGTGGCCAGGCGGTTGACGAAGCGCCGCACTGGGTGCCGGCGGGAAGCAAAGAAGGAGGCATCACCCAGCGCGGCACGCAGCACCGGCAATTGCAGCCGCGCCAGCAGGCGTGCCATCTGCGGCGGCACCTTGGGGTCGGACAGGATCTGGTCGAACAGGAAGCCGATGACGTCGATCACCATGTGATCGAGCGCACCCGTGGCCGCCTGGCGCAATTCGTCACGGTGGGCGTGGATCAGGTTGCCCGGCACTTCTTCGGTGGCAAAAGGGGTGGCCGCACCGAACGCGCCGCCCGCGCCCATCGGCCTTCCCGGGTCTGCGGGAACTTCGGGCACGGCGCTGTAGGCCAGTCGCCGGATCAGCGACATCAGTCCCGAATCCACCTTGCCCAGGTCAGCGGCCCCACTGCCGCTCAGGCGCTCGCGAGAGGTGCGCCGGCCAGCACCCGAGGAGCCGGCTTCACCAAAGCCACTCTCGTTGCGAGCGTCGAAACCAGAGTGCCTGCCGCCGGGTGTACGCGATGCGGCGCTTTCTTTGCCAGGCAGGCCCTGGTATGCCGAATCGCCGCCCATGGCGCTTGATGCAGGGTGGTCGGCGGCCGAGTCGGACACCGCTTCGCCACCCTGGGCCTGCACCCGCCGGCGCACGGCCAGGCTGGCGGGCCGCAAACCGCTCTGCCTCCAGTCGGCCACGATGGCGGCATAGCTGGCGCGCAACAGCGTACCCAGCGAGCGACCAATTTCGGCCACCAGCAACTTGCGCAGCTCGGTGCGTTCGGTGAGCAGGTTGATGCCCTTGAACAGCGCGTGGCCCACCAACTCGGGGCGCAGCGGGTTTCGCGCCGGCCCACCAGCACCCTCGGGCAGCACGCTGCCCAGATAGGCGTCGAGCTCACGCAATTCCCATTCGCAGCCATGCGCGAGGTCCATCGCAAAGCGGTCTGCGCTGATCTGCGCTTCCAACTCGACGTCGTCGACCAGACGCAGGCTGTCCCACATCGAATCCGCGTCGGCACCTCGATGGGGCAGTTCCAGGCTGACACGACGACCCAGATCGCGAATCAGCCGCTCGTCAAGCGCCTCGTTGAAGGCCCGTGCAAAGTCGCCCAGCTTGCGGTTGAGTTCGAACTGCGCGGCCAGCATCTGCTCGCGCTGCCCGGCATTCAGCGCCGACAGGCCCGCCAGGCCCAGGCTTTCAACAGTGCGTTGCGCAGCGTCGCGCGCGGCCAGCTTCAAGCGCTGGACGGCGGACTCCAGGGCAGCGGGCAGTGGTTGAGCGGGGTGCGGTTTCATACAAGCAAATGGCCACCCGGAGGTGGCCACCAAGTATGCTGCACGGCCCCGTACAGCGGGGCGTTCAAGGGGGGCGTATAACGCCCGAACAATGGCCTATCGCGCCCCCTTCTTGCGCCTTTACTTCTTCAGCGAGTCACGAATCTGGCGCAGAAGCACGATATCTTCGGGCGTCGGCGCGGGCGGCGCGGGCGGCGCCAGCGGCTCGGCGCGCTTCATGCGGTTCATCTGCTTGACCATCATGAAGATGATGAAAGCCAGAATGATGAAGTTGATCGCGATGGTGATGAAGCTGCCATAGGCAAACACGGCGCCGGCCTTCTTGGCTTCGACCAGCGTGGTGGCGGTCTGCCCAGCCAGCGGCAGGAAGTAGTTGTTGAAGTCCAGGCCACCGAAGATCTTGCCAACGATGGGCATGATCAGGTCACCAACCAGCGAATCGACAATCTTGCCGAAAGCGCCACCGATGATGACCCCCACAGCCAGGTCCATCACATTGCCCTTGAGGGCAAACTCTTTGAATTCCGAAGAAAAGCTCATTCTTTCAACTCCTGTTTGTTTGAATATTCGTAAAGCGCGTGCAAGCCCATGGGCTTGCACGCGCGCCCTGCGTCTCGTTTCCGCGAGCAGGGCAACCTTAGACGGCCGTAAGGTTCGCGTCAACCGGACCATGGTTGGTTGCGCCCGGGGCTTACTTGTGCCTTTGACTGATGGCAGCGCCCGCGAAGGGGAGACCGGCGTGTGGTCAAGAGCCCACGCGGCTAGGCACTAGAATCCCGGGTTGTCCCCAATCATCCAAGCAACCAGAGGTTACCCATGAGCGACGCCGCTGTTCAAACAGGCATCGACAAGGGCCGGCGCACCTGGATCGCGATCAGCTGCGGCGCCGGTGCCGTGGGTGGTGCAGCGGTCGCCGTGCCGTTCATCAGCACATTTGCGCCGTCCGAGCGCGCACGCGCCGCTGGCGCTCCGGTGCGCGTTGACATCAGTTCCGTTCAGCCGGGCGAGAAGCTCACGGTCGAGTGGCGCGGCAAACCGGTGTGGATCCTGCGCCGCACGCCTGCACAGCTGCAGGCCCTGAGCAAGCTCGACACGCTGCTGGCCGACCCCGCATCGGCACGCAACCAGCACCTCACGCCCGCCTATGCGCGCAATATTCACCGCTCGATCAAGCCCGAGTACTTCGTGGGTGTCGGTATCTGTACGCACCTGGGCTGCTCGCCCGGCGACAAGCTCACCCCCGGGCCGCAGCCCTCGCTGCCAGACGACTGGGCCGGTGGCTTCCTGTGCGCCTGTCATGGCTCGACCTTCGACATGGCCGGCCGGGTCTACAAGAACAAGCCTGCTCCCGACAACCTCGAAGTGCCGCCACACATGTATGTGTCCGACTCGGTCCTGGTGATCGGCGAAGACAAGCAGGGCTGAACAGCACCACGCTAAGGACAACCGTCACATGGCTGAATTCAAGCAAGCACCCGCCGGCGCCTCTGTAGGCACGCAGTTCATGACTTGGGTGGACAACCGCTTCCCGGCTTCCAAGCTGTACAAGGAGCATTTGTCCGAGTACTACGCTCCCAAGAATTTCAACTTCTGGTATTTCTTCGGCAGCCTGGCGCTGTTGGTGCTGGTGATCCAGATCGTCACCGGCATCTTCTTGGTCATGCACTACAAACCCGACGCGGCCAAGGCCTTCGAGTCGGTCGAGTACATCATGCGTGACGTGCCCTGGGGCTGGCTGGTGCGCTACATGCACAGCACCGGCGCCAGCGCGTTCTTCATCGTCGTCTACATGCACATGTTCCGCGGCATGATCTACGGCAGCTACAAGAAGCCGCGTGAACTGGTCTGGATCTTCGGCTGCGCCATCTTCCTGTGCCTGATGGCCGAGGCCTTCATGGGCTATCTCCTGCCCTGGGGCCAGATGTCGTATTGGGGCGCGCAGGTCATCATCAACCTGTTTGCAGCCATCCCGTTCGTGGGCCCCGACCTGTCGTTGCTGATCCGCGGTGACTACGTGGTGGGCGACGCCACGCTGAACCGATTCTTCAGCTTCCACGTCATCGCGGTGCCGCTGGTGCTGCTGGGTCTGGTGGTAGCACACATCATTGCGCTGCACGAGGTGGGCTCCAACAACCCCGACGGCATCGAGATCAAGGCCAAGAAAGACCCCAAGACCGGCATCCCGCTGGACGGCATCCCGGTCCACCCTTACTACACGGTGCACGACATCGTGGGCATCAGCGTGTTCCTGATGCTGTTCACCGCAGTGATTTTCCTCGCGCCTGAAATGGGTGGCTACTTCCTGGAGTACAACAATTTCATCCCGGCCGACCCGTTGACGACGCCGCTGCACATTGCACCGGTCTGGTACTTCACGCCCTACTACTCGATGCTGCGTGCCGTCACCGACCCGCTGGTCAACGTATTCGCGGTGCTGGTGGCAGTGGGCGCGGTGCTGGCGGTGCTCAAGGGCGGCTTCTCCACGGCCGTCAAGGGCGGTGTGCTGGTGGCGGCCCTGGCGGTGATCGTGATGCTCAAAACCTTCGACGCCAAGTTCTGGGGCGTGGTGATCATGGGCCTGGGCGTGTTGATCATGTTCCCGCTGCCCTGGCTGGACCGCAGCCCGGTCAGGTCCATCCGCTACCGTCCGAACTGGAACCGGTACCTGTATGCGCTGTTCGTGATCAACTTCTTCGTGTTGGGTTACCTGGGCATCAAGCCACCGTCAGACATCGGCACGCTGGTGTCACAGGCCGGCACGCTGTTCTATTTCGGCTTCTTTCTGCTGATGCCCTGGTGGAGCCAGATCGGTGAGTTCAAGGCCGTGCCCGATCGCGTCACCTTCCAGCCTCACTGACGGCGCGGAGCCACACAACCATGAAAAGAATCTTTCTCGCCTTTGTCCTTCCCTTGCTCACCGGCCTGATGGTGCTGGCCCCGGCGCGGGCCTCTGGCGACGGCATCGCCTGGGACAAGTTCCCGACCGGCCGCTTGACCGACATGGCCGCTCTGCAGAACGGTGCCAAGCTGTTTGCGAACTACTGCCTGAACTGCCACGCGGCTTCGTTCATGCGCTTCAACCGCTTGCGCGACATCGGCCTGACCGAAGAGCAGATTGCCAACAACCTGATCTTCACGGGCGCCAAGGTAGGCGAGACCATGAAGACCTCGTTGACGCCCAAAGACGCCAAGGACTGGTTCGGCAAGGTGCCACCAGACCTGACCGTGATCGCCCGTTCGCGCGCCGACGGCGCGAAGGGCTCGGGTGCCGACTACATCTACACCTACCTGCGTTCGTATTACCGCGACGAGACCAAGCCCACGGGCTGGAACAACATGGCTTTCCCCAACGTGGGCATGCCCCATGTGCTGTGGGAACTGCAGGGCCAGCAGCGCGCGGTGTTCGCTGACGAGAAAGACCCGCACGACGCCGCCAAGACGGTGCACGTGTTCAAGGGCTTCGAACAAGTGACACCCGGCACGATGTCGGCTGCTGACTACAACGTGGCGATGGCTGACCTGACGGCCTTCCTGCAGTGGATGTCCGAACCCAACCAGAGCGACCGCAAGCGCCTGGGCGTCTGGGTGCTGCTGTTTCTTGCGGTGTTCACCGTGATCGCCTGGCGCTTGAACGCGTCTTTCTGGAAAGACATCAAGTAGTCCAGGTCGGGCCTTGTCTCACTGGGTTGTGAGGCGGGCCCTGCTGCGCAGTGGGGGCTTCCAGCACCCACTGCGTTTGTCTTTTGTCGGGGCCGTGTTTTTGCACAGGCGTTTGCACAGCCCCATGCTGGTTTGTTGAAGAGAAAACGAAAGGCCCCCGCCATGATGGTGCTGTATTCCGGAACGACCTGCCCCTATTCGCACCGCTGCCGCTTCGTGCTCTTCGAAAAAGGCATGGACTTCGAGATTCGCGACGTCGACATCTTCGCCAAGCCCGAAGACATCGCGGTGATGAACCCGTACAACGAGGTGCCCATCCTGGTGGAGCGCGACCTCATCCTGTACGAGAGCCACATCATCAACGAGTACATCGACGAGCGCTTCCCGCACCCGCAGTTGATGCCCGGTGACCCGGTGGCGCGTGCCCGCGTGCGCCTGTTCCTGTTCAACTTCGAGAAGGAGCTGTTTGCCAACGTGAACCTGCTCGAAGGCCGTGGCGTCAAGGCCACCGAGAAGCAGCTTGAAAAGGCGCGTGAGGTGATTCGCGACCGTCTGACGCAGCTGGCGCCCATCTTCCTGAAGAACAAGTACATGCTTGGCGACGACTTCAGCATGCTCGACGTGGCCATTGCGCCGCTGCTGTGGCGCCTGGATTACTACGGCATCGACCTGTCGAAGAACGCCGTGCCGCTGCTGAAGTATGCCGAGCGCATCTTTTCGCGTCCGGCCTACATCGAGGCGCTGACGCCTTCAGAAAAGGTCATGCGCAAGTAAGCGCAACCATCCGCTGATACGCGCGATCTCCACCGCATGACCACGATCACCGACAACCAGGGCACGTCGACCAGGCCCTACCTGCTGCGGGCCCTCCACGACTGGTGCACCGACAACGGTTTCACGCCCTACATTGCGGTGCACGTTGACGAGACGGTGCAGGTGCCGCTCGAACATGTGAAGAACAACGAGATTGTTCTGAACGTCGGTTTCGAAGCGACCTCCGGCTTGAAACTGGGCAACGAGGTGGTTGAATTCCGTGCCCGCTTTGGCGGCGTGTCGCGTGACATCGTGGTGCCGGTGGACCACGTGGTGGCCATCTATGCGCGCGAAAACGGTCAGGGCATGGCGTTCCCGGTGCCCACCACCGACGGCGCTCGCGGGCCAGTGGGTGTGCCGACGGCGCCGGCTGCCGTGGCCGCGACGCCAGCGGTTGCTGCCGCCGCTGGGCCGCGTGCGTTGCGGCTGGCCTCGGGAGCCGATGAGCGGCCTGCCGCAACCGCCTCGGCGCCCGCGGTGGAGCCCGCAAGCCTCTCTCGACCCTCCGCGGCTGACGAGCCGCCCGAGCACACGCCACCCAAGGGCCCCCGACCTTCGTTGAAGCGAGTCAAATAGCGCGAAATCTGCGTGGGCGAGGCATCGGTTCTCGACCACTGCAGCCTCCTACAATTCCCAGGTCCGCCGGCTTAGCTCAGTTGGTAGAGCACCCGCCTTGTAAGCGGAAGGTCGTCAGTTCGACTCTGACAGCCGGCACCACGGCCTTGGGGGCAGGGCTTCGCATGGTGGCTCAAGTGTCTGTCGGGCCATCGTTTATCGTCGCGCCTGCACCCGCAGCCGGATGGGGATTTCTGGCCAGCCCTGCGCCAGCAGCTCTGCTGCCAAGTGCGGCACCATCTGGCGCAGCTTTGCAGCTGCAGCAGCGTTGGCCACCAGCAGCGACCAGCCCTCTTCGTCCAGCGGCCCGGCCTGCACGCTGTCACGCAGGGCCGGTGGCAGCAGAGGCTCGATGCAGGCCATGCGCTGACGCGAACGCTGCAGCCGCTGCAGCAGCGACCCCAGGGTTTCATTGCTGCGCAGAGCCTCACCCATGGCAACATGCAATTTGCCCGGTGGCGTCGCGCGGGGTGTGTGCCGATTCGCCATGAACGGAGTTTATCGATGCAAGTCATGATCACCAACAACGGCGCCGCGCGCACGCGCGTGCTGCAGTTTGCGCGCTGGCAGTTGATGCTGGCCGTGGCGGCCGTGGTGGTGCTGCTGCTGGCCATATCCGGCACCGTCTATCACCTGGTCTTCCTGAAGGCGGCGCGTGAAGGCTGGCCGGTGGTGGGCCAGCTGGTGCGCCTGGTGGTGCGTGACGAGTTCGAGCAGCGTGACCGTTTCATGCGCGAGAACCTCGACGTCATGGCGCAGAAGGTGGGCGAGATGCAGGCAAAGCTGGTCAAGCTCGAAGCCATGGGCGAACGCGTGGCGCGCGTCGTCAACATGAAACCCGAGGACATCAAGCCGCTGCAGCGGCCGGCCAACCCGGCTTCTGCGACTGGCGCGGGTGGCAGCAGCACACCCACCCCGGCGAGGTTGCTGGGCAGCGGTGGCCCCTACATTCCGGGCTCGACGCCGTCGCTGAAGCACCTGCAAGGGCAGGTCACCGCGCTGGACGAGGCGGCCGACTTCAACACCGACCTCTACACGCTGTTCGAGTCGCGCTTGCTGGAAAGCCGGCTCAGCACCTTGATGATTCCCAGCGAAATGCCGCTGGACAGCATGCACACCTCGGGGTTCGGCTTCAGGGTCGACCCTTTCACCAGCCGCCAGGCCTTGCACACCGGGCTGGACTTTCCGGCCGAGCCCGGCACCGTGATCCGTGCCGCGGCGGGTGGCATCGTCATCACGCGGGAGAACCACCCGTCTTATGGAGACATGCTCGAGATCGACCATGGCAACGACGTCATCACGCGTTACGCGCACTGCTCGGCCATCGACGTGCCGGTGGGTGCGCTGGTGCGGCGTGGCCAGGCCATCGCCCGCGTGGGAAACACAGGCCGTTCGACGGGGCCGCACCTGCACTTCGAGGTGCTGGTCAAGGGCGTGCATCACGACCCGGTGCGCTTTCTGGCGGGAGCGGCAAAGAGCACCCGGATGGAGTTTGCGGCGCGGCCTGCAGTCCGGCCCTGAGCGGGCCGCCGACCCTGCCTGAGACGGGGGGTGGGTGATAGACTGAAGGGCTTTCCCTGGACGCCGCCGCAAGGCCGCGGCGCCGGCCAGCGAGACGGTCGCCACAGCGAGGCCGTTGGTTGCCGCCCAGGCGCCGACCCTGACTCAGGGGTGGTTACCCGGGGCGGTGCTTGCAAGCCGACGCCGCGACCCCAGATGAAGCGGCTGTGTCTTTGGCGTGCCTGCGGGCACCGCCTTCCCCTCACTTTCATCCGCCACACCGCATGTTCCCCAAGATCCTGACCCAGATTTTTGGCAGCCGCAATGAGCGCCTGCTCAAGGGCTATCGCCACGTGGTGGACCAGATCAACGCGCTGGAAACCCAGTTCGAAAAACTCAGCGACGCCGAGTTGCGCGCCAAGACCGATGAGTTCCGCAAGCGCGTGAGCGATGGCGCCACGCTCGACTCGCTGCTGCCCGAGGCCTTTGCCGTGGCGCGTGAAGGCAGCAAGCGTGTGCTCAAGATGCGTCACTTCGACGTGCAGCTGGTGGGCGGCATGGTGCTGCACCAGGGCAAGATCGCCGAGATGCGCACGGGCGAAGGCAAGACGCTGATGGCCACCCTGCCGGTGTACCTTAACGCGCTGGCCGGCAAGGGTGTGCACCTGGTGACGGTGAACGACTATCTGGCGCGCCGTGACGCCGAATGGATGGGGCGCCTGTACAGCTTCCTTGGTCTGAGCGTGGGCGTCAATGTGCCCGGCATGGACCGCGCCGAGAAGCAGGCGGCCTTT
The DNA here is from genome assembly GCA_031429255.1 of Rubrivivax sp. Lineage (GTDB taxonomy): Bacteria > Pseudomonadota > Gammaproteobacteria > Burkholderiales > Burkholderiaceae_C > Rubrivivax. Next base: position 6,965 of record JANOZF010000026.1, on the reverse strand, counting down.
GCCGCCGACGTCACCTACGGCACCAACAATGAATTCGGCTTCGACTACCTGCGCGACAACATGGTGCAGGACGTGGCCGACCGCGTGGCTCGCGGTCTGAGCTATGCCATCGTCGACGAGGTGGACTCGATCCTGATCGACGAGGCGCGCACGCCGCTCATCATCAGCGGCCAGGCCGAAGATCACACCGAGATGTATGTGCACATCAACGCCATCGTGCCGGCGTTGAAGAAGCAGATTGGCGAGGAAGACATCCGCACCGGTGAAGGCGTGATCGATGCCGGCGACTTTACGGTGGACGAAAAGGCGCACCAGATCTTCCTGACCGAAGCGGGCCACGAAAAGGCCGAGCAGCTGCTCACGCAGGCTGGCCTGCTGGCCGAAGGCGCCAGCCTCTACGACCCCGGCAACATTGCGCTGATGCACCATGTGTACGCCGCGCTGCGCGCCAACCACCTGTACCACCGCGACCAGCACTACGTGGTGCAAGACGGTGAAGTGGTCATCGTCGACGAGTTCACCGGCCGCCTGATGACGGGCCGGCGCTGGAGCGACGGCCTGCACCAGGCCGTCGAGGCCAAGGAAGGCGTGCAGATCCAGAGCGAGAACCAGACGCTGGCGTCGGTCACGTTCCAGAACTACTTCCGCATGTACGGCAAGCTCTCGGGCATGACCGGCACGGCCGATACCGAGGCCTACGAATTCCAGGAAATCTATGGTCTTGAAACGGTGGTCATCCCGCCCAACAAACCCACCATCCGCAAGGACGACAACGACCTCATCTACAAGACGGCCAAGGAGAAGTACCACGCCGTCACGCAAGATATCCGCGACTGCCACGAGCGTGGCCAGCCGGTGCTGGTGGGCACGACCTCGATCGAGAACTCCGAGCTGATCTCCACCATGCTGACGGCTGCCGAGCTGCCGCACCAGGTGCTGAACGCCAAGCAGCACGCCAAGGAGGCCGAGATCGTGGCCCAGGCCGGCCGGCCCGGCGTCATCACCATTGCCACCAACATGGCGGGCCGCGGCACCGACATCGTGCTGGGTGGCAACGTCGAAAAGCAGATCCAGATTCTCGAGATCGACGAGGCCCTGTCCGACGACGAAAAGGCCCGCCGCGCGCAGGCGCTGAAGGACGAGTGGCAAAGCCTGCACGAAGGCGTGAAGGCCGCCGGCGGCCTGCGCATCGTGGCCACCGAGCGCCACGAGAGCCGGCGCATCGACAACCAGTTGCGTGGCCGCTCAGGCCGCCAGGGCGACCCCGGCGCGAGCCGCTTCTACCTGAGCCTGGACGACCAGCTGATGCGCATCTTCGCGGGTGACCGCGTGCGCGCCATCATGGACAAGCTGAAGATGCCCGAAGGCGAAGCCATCGAAGCCGGCATCGTCAACCGCAGCATCGAAAGCGCACAGCGCAAGGTGGAAGCGCGCAACTTCGACATGCGCAAGCAGCTGCTCGAATACGACGACGTGGCCAACGACCAGCGCAAGGTCATCTACCAGCAGCGCAACGAGATCCTCGAGGCGGCCAGCCTGGACGAACAGATTGCCGGTCTGCGCAAGAGTGCGATGACCGAGGTGGTTCGCACCTACGTGCCGGTCGAGTCGCTGGAAGAGCAGTGGGACCTGGCCGGTCTTGAAAAGGTGCTGCGTGAGGAATGGCAACTTGACGTGCCGCTGAAGGCCACCGTCGAGAAGGCCTCCAGCATCACCGATGATGACATCCTCGCCCGGGTGGTGGCTGCCGCCGACGCGCACTTCAAGGCCAAGGTCGAGCTGGTGGGTGACGGGCAGTTCACGCCCTTCATGCGCATGGTGCTGCTGCAGAACATCGACAGCCATTGGCGCGAACACCTGGCTGCGCTGGACTACCTGCGCCAGGGCATCCATCTGCGCGGTTATGCGCAGAAGAACCCCAAGCAGGAATACAAGCGCGAAGCCTTCGATCTGTTCTCTCAGCTGCTGGACGTGGTGAAGATGGAAGTCACGCGCATCCTGATGACGGTGCGCATCCAGACGCAAGACCAGGTGGCCGCCGCCGCTCAGGCGCTGGAAGAACAGGCCGGCCAGTTGAGCAACGTGACCTACACGCACCCCAACGAAGACGGCAGTGTCTCGGAAGAGATCGACCCCGACACGCTGGCGCAGACGGTGCCGAAAGTCGGCCGCAACGACCCCTGCCCCTGCGGCAGCGGCAAGAAGTACAAGAGCTGCCACGGCAAGCTCAGCTGAACAACGCAGGGCCTGGGCTTGGATCGCGCACACCTGATCCAGGCCCCGCGCGAGCTGCGCACGATGCACCTCGTGCTGCAGGCGCCACGGGCGGAATTCGCGCCCATCTTTGTCGATAGCCTGAACACCAGCCTGCCCGGTCTGGCCTTCATCGGCTGGGGCCAGCACGCACAGACGCTGGCCTGGGCCGAACGGTTCATGGTCGGCGGGCTGGCGTATGTGGAAGAGGGTGACTGCCTCATCTTCTACGCCTTCGAAAGTGCCAGCGGCCGCTATGTGGGCCGCGTCGACCTGCACAGCTGGGACTTCAGCGTGCCCCGCTGCGAGGTCGGCTACGTGGGTGACGTGCGCACGCAAGGCCAGGGCCTGATGCGGGAAGCCGTGTTGGCCTGTGTGCAGCTGGCCTTCGAGCTCGGCGCCGCCCGGGTGCAGGCGCTCAGTGAAGCCACCAACCTGCGTGCCTTGCGTTTTGCCGAGTCGGCGTTGGGTTTCAAGCGTGAAGGTGTGCTGCGCAATTTCGAGCGTGACGCGCAGGGCCGGCTTGGCGAGCAAGTGCTGTTTGCTTCCTACAATTCAGCCATACCTTGAATCCACTCCCTGTCCCTTCCAGGGAGAGGGTTGGGGTGAGGGTCGATGTGTGCGCGGCCCGCTGCGTCATCAGTCCACCACCGCACCCTCACCCCTGCCCTCTCCCTTGAAGGGAGAGGGAGCAAGACCGGCCAGCGACAGCGCTTCACCCACCGTCGTCAATTCTTCCCTTCATCCCTCCGTCCACCATGCCCGTCAACCTCACCGCCCCCGATCCTTCCACTTTGCATGCCGTGCGCGGCGTGCGCATCGGCGTGGCGATGGCCGGCGTGCGCAAGGCCAACCGGCGCGATCTGGTGTTGTTCGTGCTGGATGAAGGTGCCAGCGTGGCTGGCGTCTTCACCAGCAACCGCTTTTGCGCCGCGCCCGTGCAGCTGTGTCGGGAACACCTGGCCGCGGGTGGTGCCGCGGGCGCTGCGGGCGCCAGCAGCACCATCCGCGCCATGCTCATCAACACCGGCAATGCCAACGCAGGCACCGGTGCCGACGGCCTGGCGCGCGCGCGTCGCAGCTGCGCCACGCTGGCCGGCCTGATGGGCGTGCAGCCGGCCCAGGTGCTGCCGTTTTCCACGGGCGTGATCATGGAAACACTGCCGGTGGAGCGCATCGAAGCCGGCCTGCCGGCGGCGCTGGCCGCGCTGCGAACCGACGGCTGGGCCGAGGCTGCCCAGGGCATCATGACCACCGACACGCTGCCCAAGGCCGCGTCGCGCCAGGTCAGCATAGGCGGTCACACGGTCACCGTCACCGGCATCAGCAAGGGCGCCGGCATGATCCGCCCCAACATGGCCACCATGCTGGGTTTCTTGGCCACCGATGCGGCCGTCGCGCCAGCGCTGCTGCAGGCGCTGGTGAAAGAGGCGGCCGACCTCAGCTTCAACCGCATCACCATCGACGGCGACACCTCCACCAACGACAGCTTCATGCTCGCCGCCACGCACCAGGCGGGCAACAGCACCATCACGTCGCTGCAAAGCGCCGAAGGCCAGGTGTTGCGCGACGCCGTGGTGGCCGTGGCGCAGCAACTGGCCCAGGCCATCGTGCGCGACGGCGAAGGCGCCACCAAGTTCATCACCGTGCAGGTGCAGGGCGGCCGCACCGAAGCCGAATGCAAGCTGGCGGCCTACGCCATCGCGCATTCGCCGCTCGTGAAGACCGCGTTCTTTGCCAGCGACCCCAACCTCGGTCGCATCCTGGCCGCGGTGGGCTACGCCGGCATCACCGACCTCGACCAGAGCCTGATCGACCTGCATCTCGACGACGTGCACGTGGTCACGCACGGTGGCCGCCACACCGCCTACCGCGAAGAAGACGGCGCGCGGGTGATGAAACAAAGCGAGATCACCGTGCGCGTGCAGCTGCACCGTGGCACCGCCGAGACCACCGTCTGGACCTGCGACCTGTCGTACGACTACGTGAAGATCAACGCCGACTATCGGTCGTGATGGCTCGCCACTGATGGACGACGCGTGAGGCTGCCCCGGCTGCCGGCCAACGACCTGCTGCACGACCCGGCCTACCGCCGGCTGTTTGCGTCCATCCTGACCAGCAGCTTCGGCAACCAGGTGCTGATGCTGGCGCTGCCGCTGACAGCGGCGGTGCTGCTGAACGCGTCACCCACCCAGATGGGTCTGCTGACGGCCATCGAGTTGTCGCCGTTTCTCATCTTCTCGCTGCCTTCGGGCGTGTGGCTGGACCGCGTGCACAAGTTGCCCGTCTACGTGGCCGGCGAAAGCCTGGTGGCTGCGGCGGCGGCCAGCATTCCGCTGGCCTGGTGGCTGGGCTGGCTGAGCATGGGCTGGCTCTATGCCGCTGGTTTCGTGATCGGGCTCGTGCACACGGTGGCCGGCACCGCGGCGCAGATCGTGCTGACGCAGGTGGTGGCGCGTGAACGCCTGGTGGAAGCGCACGCCAAGAACGCGCTGGCCACCTCGGGCGCCGAGGTCACCGGCCCTGCCTTGGCTGGCGCACTGATCAAGGTGTTTGGTGCGCCGCTGTCGCTGCTGGTCAATGCCGTGCTGCTGCTGGGCTCGGCGCTCATCCTCAAAGGCGTGGCCATCGACGAGCGTGTGGACAGAAGAGCCAACGCTCACTTTGGCCGCGACTTGCTGGTCGGCTTGCGCTTCGTTGCCGGCACGCCGCTGCTGATGACGCTGGCCGTGCTGATGGGCGTGTGGCAGATGTGCCATTACGCGGCGCTCACGGTGCAGATCCTGTTTGCCACTCGCACGCTGGGCCTGAGCGAACATGCGGTGGGGCTGTGCTACATGGGCATGGGCGTGGGCACCATCACCGGCAGCATGCTGGGCCGCCGCGTCAGCCACCGCATCGGCCCCGGCCCTTGCCTGGTGGTGGGTTATGCCATCTGCGGGCTGGGCTGGCTGCTGGTGGCCGTGGCCCCGGCCAACGCCTGGGGTGTGGCCGCCTTTGCGTTGATGCTGGTGCTGTTCACCACCGGCGCGGTGTTCATCTTCATCAACTTCCTGGCACTGCGCCAAGCCGTCACGCCCCAGCGGTTGCTGGGCCGCATGACGGCCACCATGCGCTGGCTCACGCTGCTGGCTGCCGCGCCCGGTGCGCTGCTGGGCGGTTGGCTGGGTGAACACGTGGGCCTGCGCTGGGGCCTGGGGTTCGCCGGCCTGGTGTCGGTGCTGCTGGTGCTGGTGGCCTGGCGGCTGCCGATGATCCGCGAGCTCAGGCGCTTGCCCGAGCCCGAGCGTGAATCAGAGTGGCTGGGTGTGGAAGCCGAGGTCAGGCCGCAGTAGATAGGGGCAGCATCTGCCTGTCTGGCTATCTGTCTGTCCGACAGTCCAAAAGGTCAGCCGAGGCCCTTTTCCTTGGGGAAAAAGCGCACGCCGGGCAGGCCGTCGAAGTGCGCGTCCTGGGTCCAAAGTTCGGCGCCATGCCTGCGGGCGGTTGCGTAGATGAGGCTGTCGGCCAGCGGCAGGCCGTTGACGGCAGCCTCCAGTGCCAGCGGGGCGTCCAGCGGCACCAACTGGGCCTGCTGCATCAGCGCCAACGCAGTAGTCGCCACTTCTTCACCTGCCTCGCGGTGCAGCTTCTTTGCCACCTCGTACAAGACGATTAGCGGCACCACCACCGCTTCGATGTCGTCCAATGCCGCAGCGTACAAATCAGCCCGCGGGCTGTCGGCAAAAAACTCCAGCCAGCACGAAGAGTCCAGGATCAGCGGCTTCGGCCTGTGAGAAGACCTCTGCGCCGGACGGGCGGCTGGCGCCTGCTTGCTTGCCTTGGAAGCGGGCGGTCGTTTGGGTTTGTTGGCGCGCGGCGCTGCGCTGGTTACAGCGCCTGATGGCGCAGGTTCATGGCTGCTTGCCATCACAGCGCGCGGTCAGGCTCGTCGTCCACGGTCGTGCTGATGCCGCGCGCGATGCCGCGCAGCTCCGCGGCGGGGCGCAGTGGCATCAGTCGCAGACCACCATTGAATTCCACAACGGCCAACTTTTCACCGGGGCGAAGTTTCATGCGCTCCCGCACCGCGAGAGGAATGACTACCTGAAACTTGGGTGACACGGTGACGGTATTCATATCGATCAGTGTACCGTATGACGGTCGCATATCGATGACGAAGAGATCATGGATGGCTCAGCAGTTCAGGCAACTGCAGGTGAAAACCGGTCCACCGCGTCGGTGATGATGCCGTCGATGCCCAGCGCCAACAGCCGTTGCACGTCGACCGCTTCATTCACCGTGTAGCACAGGCCGCGCAGGCCGCTGGAGCGCAATTGCGCCATCAGCGCCTCGTCCATGAGCGTGTGGTTGCTCACCACGGCCACGCAGTCCAGTGCCTGCGCCACGCCCAGCCAGCCGTCCCACAAGGTGTCGAGCAACAAGGCGCGCGGTATCTGCGGCGCTGCTTCCTTCGCGGACTGCAGGGCGTCGGGCCGGAACGAGCTGAAGAGCAGCGGCGTGCTGCTGCCCTGCCACAGCGCGGTGCAGGCTTGGCCCACGGCCAGGCCGGTTTCGCGCTCGCTGCCCGGCGTGGGCTTGATCTCGATGTTCAGTGCAAAGCCGTTGGCCTGCACGTAGCGCGCCACCGCCGCCAGGGCGGGCATCGGCTCGCCGGCATGGCTGCGGCCGTGCCAGCTGCCGGCGTCCAGCAGCGACAGTGCTGCCCACGT
>JANOZF010000025.1:0-29638 GCA_031429255.1 Rubrivivax sp. | reverse complement strand
ACACCACACACCAGCGTCTGCCCGCTGCGGTGCAAGGGGTGCCCCGGCCCTTTCGCCAGTTGGCGGTGCGCAGCGACGAGCCCGTGCACGCCACCAGCGCCCGTGCGCCCTATGCCTGGGTGCATGTGGTGCGCACGCAGTTTCTGCAGGGCCAAGCGCTGGAGGGCATCGTAGCCCAGGGCCTGTCGCGTGTGCAGTTGCAGGCCTTCTCCGACATCGACTACGCCGTCACCTCGGCACAGGATCTGGCGCGCGCGGCGCCACAACTGCCCGGTCTGATCGACCAGATTGCACGGGCCCTGCAGCGCACCGGTGTGCTGGGTGAACTGCTGGCGCCCTACCAGGCCAGCCTGGACACCCGCATCGACTACCTGGCCGCATGCGGCGCGGGCTTTCACAACGACGTGAACGGCCATTGGTCGCGCTGCCTGTTCTGGCTGCTCACCTTGCAGGCCGCCGAGGTCGAATTCGTCATGCCCCACGCCGGTGTGCGCCTGCCCCTGGCGCCAGGTGATCTGCTGGTGTTCGACCAGACGATGGCGCACGGACTGTGCAGGCCCGGCGACGCCGGACAGGCGGTGGCCCCATCCTTTGACACGGGCGCGTCGGGCCGGCAAGTCTTCCTGACCGGCGAGCTGCTGCTCAGCGATGCGCAATGGGCGCGGCTCGGCGCACCCTGGCTGCCGGTGGAAGTGCACCAACAACGGGGCGCACTGGACCTGATGGTGGCCGAATTCGACGATCGCAGCGGCGCCATCAAGCGCCTGCGGTCGCTGCGCGACAGCATGAAGCGCAGCACCTGCCACGTCGACGAGGCGGGCGGCTGACGATTCGCGTGGCGCGCCCGGTGGACGGCGAATTCCCTATGCTCGGTGTTCACGCAGTCCCCAGGAGCCCGGCGATGACCGAACCCCGTTTCCACGTCGACGCCGACATCACGGTCGCGCACACGCTCGACAAGGCCTTCTATCTCGACGAAACGGTGTACCGCAGCGCGCGCGAAAAGGTCTTTGCCTGTGCCTGGCACTGGCTGGGCCCGCTGGCCGCCGCGTCCGCTCCGGGCAGCCTGGTGCCGCACGACCTGCTGCCAGGGCTGCTGGACGAGCCCGTGCTGCTGGCATGCGACGGCCAGGGCACGCTGCGCTGCCTGTCCAACGTGTGCACGCACCGCGCCAACCGGCTGGTCGACGCGCCCTGCCATGCCACGCACATCCGCTGCAGCTACCACGCAAGGCGCTTCGAGCTCGACGGCCGGCTGCGTTTCATGCCGGGCTTCGAAGGTGCGCGCAACTTCCCCAGCGCCACTGACGATCTGCCCCAGCTGGCGCTGGGCGCGTGGGCCGGCCATGGCTTCACGTCGCTGGCGCCGCGCCTGCCGCTGAACGACTGGCTGGGCGACATGGCGCAGCGACTGGCCTGGCTGCCGGTGCAGAACTGGCAGGCCGACGCCAGCCGCGCACGCAGCTTCGAATTCGATGCCCACTGGGCGCTGTACGTCGAGAACTACCTCGAGGGCCTGCACATCCCCTTCGTGCACCCGGCGCTGAACCAGACGCTGGACATGGCCGCCTACCGCTATGAACTGGGCAGGGCCGGCGTGTTGCAGCTGGCCCTGGCGCGCGACGGTGAAGCGGCCTTCGAGCCGCCGGCGGGCAGCCCCGATCATGGCCAGCGCGTGGCCGCCTACTACTGGTGGCTGTTCCCCAACCTGATGTTCAACGTCTACCCCTGGGGGCTGTCGATCAACGTCGTGCAGCCGCTGGGCCCGGCGCGCACGCGCGTGCTGTTCCGCTGTTTCGTGGCCGATGCATCGTTGCTGGGCCAGGGCGCTGGCGGCGCACTCGACCCGGTGGAAATGGAGGACGAGGCGGTGGTGGTGCGCGTGCAGCAGGGCATCCGTTCGCGCCTGTACCACCACGGCCGCTACGCCCCGGAGCACGAACAGGGCACGCACCACTTCCATCGGCTGCTGTGCCAGGCGATGGCCGGCGATGCGGCGGTGACGCAGTAGCTGGGCCGGTGGTGCGGCGCGGAAGCAGGAACGCGGGAAAGCGCCAGCGAGGATGGCGACCTTGAACCAGTAGCATCCGCTGCACAAGCCATGCCTCCCACGCATAACCATCATTGCTGGACTGGCGCAGTGAAGCTTTCGACAGCATCGTCGATCAAGGCCGCCAGTACGCCGAACAGGTGCTGGACGTGCTGCCCCCGCAGGCTCTTCAACCCTACCGCAACCCAGGCGCCGCACCATGAGCCCAGACACCCCCAACGGCACGTGGCTGGGCAAGCTGGCCGGCAGCGTGAAGGCAGCGCTGGGTGGCGCGACCGCCGCAGCGCCTGCGGCCACTGCGGCGCTGCGTGCGCCGGACCGCGGTGACGCGTCGGCCCCGTCGGTGCACCCGCTGTTGCGCCCCCACGCGCACAAGGTGTGCACCGCCGCCCAGGCGGCCGCGCAGGTGCGGTCCGGCGACCACGTCTTCGTCGGCACCGCCTGCGCCACGCCGCGGGCCCTGGTGGCGGCGCTGGAACAGCTGGCCCTGCGACCGGCCGACGTCGAGCTGCTGCACTTCTTCACCGACCACGCCGTGCCGCACAACCTGCAGGGCGAGGCCACCACGGCCTACCGCCACCGCAGCTTCTTCGTCGGCGCCGACATGCGGGCCGCCGTGAAGCAGGGCCAGGCCGACTACGTGCCGCTGTCGGTGGCGCGCGTGCCCGAACTGATGGCCATTGGCCGCATCCAGGTGGACGTGGCCTTCATCCAGGTGTCGCTGCCCGACGCGTTCGGCTACGTCAGCCTGGGCGTGTCGGTGGACGTGGTGCCGGCCGCCGTGGCCCGCGCCCGCCTGGTGGTGGCCGAGGTCAACCCGGCCATGCCACGCAGCATGGGCGACAGCACGCTGCACGTCGACCAGATCCACGCCCTGGTGGTGGTGGACACGCCGGTGATCGAATACCAGCACCTGCCGGCCGGCGCACTGGCCATGGAACAGATCGCGCGCTACATCGGCGGCATCATCGAAGACGGCAGCACGCTGCAGATCGGCCTGGGCCGCGTCACCAACGAGGCGCTGAAGCATCTGGCCGACCGCCAGGACCTGGGCATCCACAGCGACTGCATCACCGACGCCATCATCCCGCTGCTGGAGCGCGGCATCATCACTGGCCGCCACAAGACGCACCACCGCGGCAAGATCGTCACCAGCTTTGCCATGGGCAGCCGGCGCCTGTACGAGCTGATCGACGGCAACCCGCTGTTCAGCTTCCAGCCCATCGACGCGGTATGCGACCCCCACACCCTGGCCACGCAGCACCAGATGGTGTCGGTGACGCAGGCCTTCGCGGTGGACCTGACTGGTCAGGTGTGCGCCGACCAGTTCGGCGGCGACTTCTACGGCGGCCTGGCAGCGCAGGGCGAGTTCTTGCGCGGCGCGTCGCGCTCGCCCGGCGGCAAGCCGATCATCTGCCTGGCCAGCACCGATGCCACCGACGGCCCCGGCAGCAACGCCACCGAGTCGCGCATCCGGGCGCAGCTGCTGCCCAGCGAAGGCGTCACCGTAGCGCGGACCGACGTGCACTACGTGATCACCGAATTCGGCATCGCTTACCTGTTTGGCAAGAGCATCCGCGAGCGGGCCGTCGCGCTCATCGAGGTGGCCCACCCCCTTTTCCGCGCCGAACTGTTCCAGCGGGCGCAGGCGCTGGGCTACATCGGCGCCGAACAGACGCTGAAGAACCTGCGCGCCTACCCGGTGGAGGAAGAGTTGACGCTCAAGCTCAAGGACGGTCGCAGCGTGCTGCTGCGCCCGGCCGGCAGCAACGACGGCGATGGCATCCGCGACCTGTTCCACCGGATGAGCGACCGCGACCGGTACACGCGCTTCTTCCGCAAGATCCGCGGCCTGTCCAACCGCGACGTGCAGCGGCTGTGCAACATGAACTTCGAGACCGAGGTGGCCTTCGTGGCGGTGAGCGGCACGCGCGAGAACCCGCAGATCGTGGCTCAGAGCTGCTACTTCACCGACCCCGGCACCAACCTGGCCGAGACCGCCTTCATGGTGCACCCCGACTGGCAAGGCTGCGGCCTGGGCCACGCGCTGCAAAAGTGCATGGCCGAGCACGCGCGCGGCCGCGGTGTGCGCGGCTTTGTGGCCGAGATCATGGCCGGCAACGAGCACATGATCCGGCTGGCCCGGGCCGGGCTGGACACCGGCCACGGCCAGGTCAGCATGGAAAGCAACGGCTCGACGGTGCGCGTCACGTTCCTCTTCCTGGGCTGAAGGCGGCCTGCACGCCGCGGTCCGATGGCGGCGTGATCGAGGAGAGCTGGGACATCCTGCACTGGGCACTGGCCGCGTCCGATGCGCATCGTTCTCGTGCCAACAGCCACGCCCTGATGACGCGGCACGCTACCAGCCGCAAGTCGACATCCAGCGCACTGCCTGCTGCTGTGCAGCGGTGACTCTCACCAACCTGGCGCCAGAATCGCGTCGTCAGGCGATTTGCCACGAGCAGATGACCTGACTCACTTGCGCCTATCCCTGGAGCCGACCTTTGATGAATTTCAGCCTCGTGAGCTGCTGCGTCAGCAAGTACCTGGCCGTCCCCCTGGTCGCCCTGCTGCTGCCGCTCTCCGGCATCGCACAAGCGGTGTTCCCGAACAAGGTCATCAAGGTCATCGTGCCGGTTGCGCCGGGCGGTGGGGCGGATGCGGTGGCGCGCATGATCACCGAGAAGATGTCGCTGTCGCTGGGTACGCCGATCATCATTGAGAACAAGGCGGGTGCCTCGGGCTCCCTTGCAGCGCTGGAGGTTGCACGCGCTGCGCCGGATGGCTACACGCTGATGCAGTGTTTTGTGGCAACCCACAGCACCAACCCGGCCGTGCTGAAACTCAAATACGACCCCGTGGCCGACTTCGTGCCGGTCGGCATGATGGCGCAAACGTCGAACGTGCTCGTCGTGGGCGAGAAGAACAAGGCGAAAGACCTGCGGGAATTTCTGGCGCAGGCCCGAGCCAAGCCTGGTGGCATGAGTTATTCATCGGCGGGCTCGGGTTCGGCCACGCACCTGATCATGGAATATCTTGAGAACCAGTCGAAGGTGGATCTTCTCCACGTGCCTTACAAGGGTGCCGCTCCCGCCATGCAGGACTTGCTGGGTGGCCAGGTTGATGCGATGTTTCCCAGCCTGACAACGGCCCTGCCCCACATCAAGGCAGGCAAACTGCGTGCGCTGGCCGTGGCTTCGGTCAAGCGCGACCCCCTGTTGCCTGACGTGGCCACGGTGGCCGAGCAGGGCTTCGCAGGCTTCAGCGCCATCCAGTGGTGGGGCTTGTGTGCGCCAGCCAAAACGCCCGAGCCTGTGGTTGCGAGATTGAACAAGGCGCTCAACGACGCGCTGGGGTTGTCCGACGTCAAGGCACGGCTCCATGAGATGGCCGCTGAGCCTACGCCGCTGACGCCGCTGCAGTTCGAGGCCTTCCTGAAGTCGGAAGTGGCGAAGTGGACGCAACTGGTGCGCGATACCAATCTGCAGATCGAACAATGAGCGCGGGGCCACAGGTCGTGCGGTCGGTGACCCTGCCCGAAGAGCCCCCCAAGCCCGGCGACGCGCTCAGCGCCGCCGACCGCCGCGCACTGCTGGCCATCCTGCTGTCGGTGGCGCTGGGTTCACTGGACACGTCGATCGCGAACACCGCGCTGCCGACCATCGCGGCCGACCTGCAGGCCACGCCCGCGGCCTCGATCTGGATCATCAATGCCTATCAGATGGCCATCGTGGCCACGCTGCTGCCCTTCGCGGCGATGGGCGATCTGTGGGGGCCCCGCAAAGTGTTTCTCGGCGGCCTGGCCTTCTTCACGGTCTCGTCGCTGGGCTGCGCGCTGGCTGACAGCCTGGTGACCCTGACGCTCGCCCGGGCGCTGCAGGGCGTCGGCGCCAGCGCGATCATGAGTGTCAACATCGCGCTGATCGGGCTCATCTACCCAGCGCATCGGCTGGGCCGCGGCGTCGGTCTGAATGCGCTCGTGGTCGGCGTCGGCTTCGCATGCGGCCCCATCGTGGCATCGCTGGTGCTGAGCGTGGCCAGCTGGCCGTGGCTGTTTGCGATCAACGTACCGCTGGGTCTGCTGTGCCTGGGCCTTGGCCTTCGGACGCTGCCGCGCAGCGAGCCCGGCTTGCACCGCTTCGACCCGGCCACCGCCGTGCTCACAGGCCTCACCTTCTCGGGGCTGGTGCTCTCCCTGGGGCTCGCCGCGCAGCGCGGCGATGCCCGCTGGCTCGGCTTGGCGCTGCTGGCCACGGTGGCCGCCTGCGCGCTGCTGCTGCGACGGCAGGCCGGCCACCCGGCGCCGATGCTGCCGGTCGACCTGCTGAAGCGGCCGCTGTTTGCTCTATCAGCCGCGACCTCGCTGTGCGCCTTCGCCACGCAAGGTCTTGCTCTGGCATCGCTGCCCTTCTACTTCGAGCAGGTGCTGCGCCGTGATCCCATCGAGACCGGCTTTCTGATGACGCCCTGGGCCCTGGTGGTGGCGGCCATCGCGCCGCTTGCCGGGCGCCTGTCCGACCGCCACGCGCCCGGTCTGCTGGGCGGCATCGGTCTGGGCATGCTGGCACTGGGCATGGCTTCTCTGGCGCTGCTGCCGGCCCAGCCGGGCGTGCTTGACATCGTCGCGCGCATGGTGCTTTGCGGCGTCGGTTTTGCTTTTTTCCAGTCGCCCAACCTGCGGGCCCTGATGGCCAGCGCGCCCCTCGAGCGCGCCGGCGGCGCCAGCGGCGTGATCGCCATGGCGCGGCTGCTGGGCCAGGCCACGGGTGCGGCACTGGTGGCCCTGTGCTTCGGCCTGGCCGGCACGCAAGGCGCAGTCTGGGCGCTGTGGCTGGGCGCGGGAACGGCTGCGCTGGCGGCCGCGACCAGCACAGCGCGGCTCTGGGCCAGGTGAACGCTGCCTGCCGGCTTCGTCGGGCGTGGCTGACACAGAAGCGTGGGGCAGCACGACTCTGCGGTGGCCTGCCGCTGCACGCAGCGTCGTCTGACCTTGAACCTCTGGGGTGCGTCGCAGAAAGGCCGCTCCACTATGGACCGGTCGATCCTGCTGGCGGGGACGTTGCCGCAGCAATCGCCGACCGGGCCGGCCGGCCATCAGGCCGCTGCCACCACCAGATCCAGGCCCTGCACGGCGAAGCTCAGCACGGCCATTCGGACGGCCCCGTTGGCGGACTCGAAGGCCGGCTCCTCCCAGGACTGCAGCGTGCAGCCCTGCACGGTGATTGTCCCTAGCACCTTGGCCAGCGTGGCGTCGAGCATCTCGATCGACAGGTCGAAACGGTCGCCCGCGACCACGCCGCCATGGTCTTGAACCTTCTGCACCCAGGCGAATGCCTCGTCGACGCCGGGGCCGGAGACCGTCAGGCGCAGCGGGCCGAATTCAACCTCGGGCGTCGGCGCCAGGCGCCGCGCGCCGATCTTGGGCTGACCCATGCTCTTGACGGTCGGCAACTCGACGCGCGAGACACGCTTGCCGTCGAAGGGCAGGCCACCCATCGTCAACCTGAAGTTGGAGCACAGCCAGGCCTTGGCCTTCTTCGCCACGCCGCCGCCGACCTTGCCCGAGCCCTTGCTGTGCTTGACAGCCGAGGGTTGCCACTTGACGTTGATCGTGAAGGGTTTCTTGCCTTCGCGCGCGTCCAGCGGGTCCAGCGCCAGCTCGGTCACGGGGCCGGCAGACCAGTCGATCCGGCGCTGGAGGTCGAAGTTCTGGTTCGCCACCAGCACGGCGCCGGCCGGCTCGGACCCGTTGCGGCGGACCAGAGACATCGCCCAGTCGAGCAGGGCCGACGCGGTACTGACGTTGATCCTCGCCTCGAAGGCCCCGAACGTGGGCGGGCCCGCGGCCGGGAACAGCAACGCCGGCAGCGAGACCTTGTCGACGAAGGCGCCGAACTTGCCTTCGAGTTCGAGCGCGACATTGGCGGCTGCTGTCGTGACGACGGTGGGCATGCGGGGACTCCTGGCGGGTTGTGGGGAGCGCCAGCGTAGCGGGCGACACCACGCGCGCCCATCCCCAGACTGTCAACGCAACTGGAACGCGAACAAGCGGTCGGCCGCCTATGACCTCTTCGACACTGGGCCTGTTCTGGGTCCCCAGCATGACAGGTGTTCTGACGAATTACAGCCGTGGACAAACCACCGCAGGCGCCGGGCACCGAGCAGGGCTGATCGCCGACGGCGCGCGCAGCGTGGGGCTCGCCGCGGCCATCATGAAGGCGATCTTCGGCGCCACCTGTTGGTCCGCGGCGACGCCTACCGGGCGGCCCGCGCCAAGCTGGGCGCGATCAGGGTGTCACGGTCATCGTGACTGGAAACACCACCACCCGGCTGCTGTCGGCCCCTTGCAGGCGCCAACGCACTTGTGCGGTGTACTGGCCGGGCGGCAGACAGCTGAAGAGCACGCCCCCTCCGGCCGGGTCCGTCGAACCGGCGCAGACCGTGCTGCTCAGGCTGGAGAAGTTTTGCAACCAGCTGCCCAACGGCCCGGTGCTGGCACCGGCAGGCCTTGTCAGAAGGTCCACGCCTTCAAGCACCGCCGCGCGGCCGGTACCGGGCACCAGCGTGTAGCCGTGGAAAGCCACCGTGGTGTCGCCGGCCCTGCGGGTGATGTCCAGGCGGGGCGGGTAGAACACATGGTCCAGCGCGGCGTTGGGAGTGACGGTGTAACGCACGGTGATGTTGCGTTCGAACAGCGTCGAGCCGAGGCCCGGGCCCTGCACCACGTTGCTGCTCACGGTGATGGTCTCGTCGACACGGCCCGGCGCTGCAGGCAGCAGCGTGATGGCCAACGGGCCCAGGGCCTGCCGCAGGCTGTTTTCGGCGCCGCTGACAGGCAAGCCGGCGGCATTGAAGGCGCCGCCTGCAGCCACGATCACCGACTGTGCGCGGTTGGGGTCATAGGGGGTGGCGTTACGCGCCACGAAGCCGTCACTCAGGCCGGACAGCGTCACGTCCACCGTCTGCACCGGCGGCTGGGTGCCGAAGGGCACGGACAGTTCGATCAGGTTCGTCGACAGGGCCAGCCCGGCGACGACGTTCACGTCGAAGGGCACGCGCACCGGGCTGCCCGCCAGCGGCTGCGTGCAAGCGGCGTCAAGGCAGGCCAGCACTTGAAGGGTGCCGGTGCGCTTGCCCAGGGCGGTGAGCACACGCCCGTTCAGGTCCAGGCTGTACTGCCAGCCGGTGACCAGACGTTCCACGGCCAGCAGCGCGTTGGGCTGGAACAGCTCGGCCGGGTCCACCACCTGCACGTAAACGGGGCGGCCTTCCAGGCTCTCAACACCGCCAGTGAGCGCGCCCCGCATGACCACGCGCGGCAAGGCCTGACCCTGCAGCACGGTGGCGTTCACCCCGCCCGGGCGGTCCCGCCCGGACTACGAACAGACGTAGGCAAAGGCCGGTACACCCGGCGCGCAGAACTGGTTGCAGGTGTTGCGCTTGACCTGGCCGCTGGCGCACCGGGGTTCATTGGCAAACAGCGCCGGGTTGGGGCCCAGGCAGGCGCACACCGCCATGCCGTGGTCGGTGGCAAACCCTTGCCGCTGCACCGGCGCAGGCCCCGGGTTGTCACCGCCGCCCTGGCGTTGTTCTTCCATGTACGACGCCACACCACCCACCAGCAGCACGGCAGCCCCCACGCCCCACCACATCTTCCTGCGGCTGGGCTTGGTGGGTTCGGGCTTGGCCGACTTGTCAAAGCCCGGAAGCTTGGCGATGGCATCTTCCAGGCGCTGCACGTCACCGCGCCAGCGCACGTCTGACAGTTCCATCGCCTGGCGCAGCACCAGCGGTCGCAGGTCTTCGGGCAGTTCACTGGCTTCGGGCAGCGCCGTGCCTTCCAGCAGCACCGGCACCACGCGCACGTTGCGCTTCAGGGCAGTGGCCACTTCCTGGCGGATCCAGTCGTCGCCCTGGTCCAGCCGGCGGCCACCGCGTTTGGTGTCGGGCATGTTCAGCCACTGCGGGCCCATCAGCACCAGCATCACCGAACACGACTTCAGCGCCGTGTCGAGCGCCTTGGCAAATTCAACGCCCAGTTCGATGCCTTCGATGTCGCGAAAGATGCGGCCTTCGCCGAACCGCCGGCCCAGGTCGTCGGCCAGCCGGGCCGCGGCATGGCGCGATTCGTCGCGTCGGTAGCTGATGAAGATGCCAGCGGGCATGGAACGCTCCCTGTCGTTGGGCTGAGCGGTGATGATGAACTCGTGACCAGGATTTTCAAACGCCATTTTCCTTGCCAACGGCCCCCCGGACACGGCACTCCACGGACATGAAGCGGTCTATGAAGGTGGCTACGAACTGCTGAGCTGTGACAGCGCCGCCGAAAACCGTCTTTCTCGGGCGCGGTCTGCGGGTTATCCCTTGTCATCAGCCCGCTTCCATCGGTCCGCCAAACCATCGGAAGCAGCCGATTCCAGCGGCCCTGCGCGTGGGGTCGCTTGAACCGTCACGGTTGGGCAGCGTCAGGCCGCCTCAAGCGCCTGGCCACGGCCCGCAGACGGAGGCGGCGCGCGCACCTGCAAGCCCAGGTGCGTGAGGGCTTACCGCATCGCGTTCTCCTGGAACAGCCGGTGATCGAGAAGATCCTGATCCTGTGCAACACCGCCTGCAGCGCTTCGTCGGTTGGCTGGGGCACTTCGACGAATTCCTCGGCAACATGATGGCCTCCATCACAGGCGCGATCAAACTGGTTTCGGCAAGCTCTCAGCGCTTCGCGGCTCTGAGACTACAGTTGCCCGTCGAGACCCTCTCGGCAGGAGTGTCCCATGCCCGCTTCCACGGTGACCGAGTACCTGGCTACGCTACCCGCGGATCGGCGTGACGCGTTGAACGAAGTCCGCCGGGGAATCAACCGGGCCCTGCCACCGGGATACCAGGAAGGCATCCAGTTCGGCATGATCAGCTGGTTCGTTCCGCTGTCCACGTACCCAGCCGGCTATGGCGGCAACCCCAAACAGCCCCTGACGGTTATCAGCCTGGCGTCACAGAAATCGCACATGGCGCTCCACATGATTTGCTTCTACGGACAGCCGGCACTGTTGGAGTGGTTCAATGCGCAATACGGGAAGAGCGGCAAGAAGCTGGACATGGGCAAAGGCTGCCTGCGTTTCAAGGCGTTGCAGGACCTCGCGTTGGATGTGATTGAGAGCACCTTGGCCAGGCTCCCGGTGTCGGAATACGCGGCTGGCTACCAGACTATGCGTGACGCGATGGGCATAGGGAAAGCCAAAGCAAGACCCGCCGCCAAGACGCGCATATCGGTCAACTAGACACCACACGCATCGAAGCTGCTGCAGGCGCCCCAGCGCCTTCCACCGGACCCTGGCAAGACCGCAATTTCCGGTGGTTGTGGTCGGGCATGTGCGTGTCCACTCTGGGCTCGTACACGGCAGGCATCGTCTACCCACTGTTGGTGCTGGCGCTGACTGGTTCGCCCCAGACCGTGGGCTGGGTGACGGCACTGCGCATCATGCCCTTCGTGCTGCTGTGCCTGCCAGTGGGCGCCATGATCGACCGCTGGGATCGCCGCCGCGTGATGCTGTGGTGCGACTTGGGCCGTGGCCTGGTGGTGGGCAGCCTTCCTGTGGCCATGATCTGGAGTGAGCCAACGCTGGCACACATCATCGTGGTGGCGGTGGCGGAAGGCACCTTGATGGTGTTCTACAACCTGGCCGAGGTGGCAGCCCTGCCGCGCGTGGTGGCGCGCCAGCATCTGCCGCAGGCCAGCGCACTGAACCAAGCGGGTTATGCCGTGGCCGGCATCGCCGGGCCGGCGCTGGGCACCACGCTCTACCAGTTCAGCCGCGCCTTGCCGTTTGCCGTTGATGCGCTGAGTTATGCCGTGTCGGCGTTCACGCTGTGGCGGCTGCGCGGTGACTTCTCGGCCGCGCCTTCAAGCGGCCCGCGCCACCTGGGAGCCGAAGTCATGACCGGCCTGCGCTGGCTGTGGCGCGAAAGGATCGTGCGCCGCATGGCCATGCTCACTGGCGGCATGAACTTCGTCGAAGCCTCGGTGCCCTTGTTGCTGATCGTGACGGCGCAGCAGATGGGCGCCAGTGCGGTCGAGGTCGGTCTGATCTTCAGCGCAGCGGGCATCGGTGGTGTGCTGGGTGCCTGGGTGGGCGGGCGCATCCAGCGCCGCTTCAGCTTTGGTCAGGTGATCATTGGCGTGGTCTTGCTGCAGGCCCTGCTGTACCCGCTGTTCGCCGCCTGCCCTTCGCCGCTGTGGCTGGGCGTTGTCTACGGGATCATCGAGTTTCTCGGGCCGGTCTACAACGTCGTGCAGTTCAGCCACCGCATCGCATTGATTCCACAGGGCCTGGAAGGGCGCGTCAACGCGGGCTACCGCTTCATCGCGCATGCGCTCAGCCCAGCGGGCGCAGCCCTGTGCGGCGTGCTGATCGAGCGGCTGGGCGCCGGCCACACCTTGGCGTTCTTCGCCAGCGTGTTTGCGCTGTTGGGTTTGGCGGCGCTGTCTTCTCGCACCATCCGCCGCGAACCCGCCCTGGCCCAGCGCTGAGCCTGACGCTCAGCAGGCCAGCGCCAACCCCTGCACCAGCTGCAAACTGCCGCAGGCGATCCCGGTTGGTTCCGACTGCAGCGTGCCGGGCGGGCAGTTCGGGTATCCGCTGTGGCCTTGCTACGGCGCCGGCCGTGCCGATTGGGCCAGCGGCCACATCACGCGCGAACGAACTCCGCATGGCTCGCCAGGAGTTGTGCAGAGCGTCCTGAAGGGGTCGGGGCGGGTCATTTCTGATCAATTCGGCGTGAACTTGCCTGCGGCTCAATGAACCCGCAGCACCTCAAACTGCTGTCGGATTGGGGCGACCTGTATCGACACCTCATCACCCTCGCATTTACCCAACATGGCCCTGCCCAAAGGGGCTTCGGTGCTGATGACCTGAACGAGCTGAGCGCCGCTGACCAACTTCATGCTGCCCCCATCCGGGCCAAGAAAGAGCTGTTGCTGCTTGTCGTCGGAATCCACAAGACAGACCAGCGCGCCGAGCTGTATACCTTTGCTGGCGTCGTAGGGGCTCGGGCGGAATTGGCGCCAATGGGCCATCGCTAGGCGGATGGCTTCGGCGCGACGAGCTTGGCCGGTGGCCAGGTAGGCGGCTTCGAGTCCCAAGGTGTCGTATTTGTTTTCGGCGATGTTTTCTTCGTGAGTCGCCGCTTCATGGGCCGCCCGCACGGCCTGTTCGGCTTGCAGCAGGTCTTCGGCGAGCCGTTCCAGCACCTGCTGCCGCAACACGAATTTATCCATGATGAAAGGTAGGCATCTTGAACAAACGGGGGTGAGGTCTTGATTGTGAAGGGCTCTACCACAAAGCAGTTGTCCCGCGGGCGTCAACCGAACGTTCCAGAGACAGGCCTGCGCGAGCGTAGAACCAATGCAGCCAGGTGCTGCATGAAACCCAGCGGCGACATCACCCGGGACGTGGCGCCCTCGCCCCCGGGGTCTGGAGTTTGAGCACGACCTGAGCGGCGGCGCTGGTTTGCACTCGCTCGGATGGCCAGCACCGGATGGGAGGCCACCACGATCACGACCACGAATCGATGCCGGCGCCTGAGCTCAGCCCCATGCTTCGGCATTCGCCACGCCGCCATCAGCACCCGCATGTGCCCGATGTCCATCACGGGCACCGGCACAGAGCGCACGGCAGGGCTTGCAGCCTCGTATTCAGAACGCGAGCCGCAAGCCCGCCGTGAGGCCACGACCCGGCAGAGGCGCCAGGGCACGCACCGTGCCGATCGTGCTCGCGCTGTAGGCCAGCTTGTTGCCAACGTTCTGCAGCTTCACGAAGAGCAGCACGTGCCGCTCCGCCAAGTTCAGTGCATAAGTCGCCGACAGATTGACCAGCGTCCAGCCCGACGTGGCGACATCGCCAGCCGGGACACGGGTCTGCGCGCTGGCATGCTGCACCTCCGCGCGTGCGGTCCATGCGCCCTGGAGCAGGTTCACGCCGAGCGTCGCGCGACGCGGTGCCAGCCGCGGCAGCGCTTCACCGCTGTCCTCGTTGTTGCCGCGCACGCTGTCGAGCTTGGCATCGAAATCGACCGTGCGCGCGCCTTCCAGTGCGCGCCATGTCGCTTCAAGCTCCAAGCCGTAGAGGCGGGCCCGCACACCCCGGAAGGCGAAGATGGGGAAACTTTCGCCTGCGTCGTCGACGAGGTCTGGTTCGCCCGTGGCAGTGAGGGCGATGTAGTTGGAGAAGCGGCTCTCGAAGATGCCCACCTTGATGCGGTTGGCTCCCGCCTTCCAGCCCAGCGCGATGTCGAGGTTGCGGCCACGCTCATGGCCCTGCTGGGTGTCGCCACGCTCGTAGGCGCCGGTGGCGGCGTGAACGCCGTTGGCATAGAGCTCGTAACTCGTCGGCGCCCGCTCGGTGTAGGACCAGTTCGACGACAACTGCCACTGCGGGCTCAGGTTCACCAAGCCACCGACTGACGCGCTGCGCGGTGAGAACTCGCGCTTCTGTGATGGGCCGAACTGCGGAGCGGCCCCGGGGGTGTCGCCTTGGGAACGCACCTGCACCTGCTCGGCGCGCACGCCCGCGCTGACGTGGCCGGTGTCGCCCAAGGTCCAGCGCTCCAGCAGGAAGGCGGCCGCCTGTCGGGTGCGCGTCGACGGTACGAAGGCCTCCTCACCCAGCGCCGAGAAGCGGGATGACTCGAGTTGCATCCCGACCGTACCCTCAAGACGCCCTGCGCCCACGGGCTGGGCTCGGTGTACCGCCTCGATCCGCGCATCGCTGCCGCGGGTCTTGAAGGTGGTGCCCACAGAGCCGTCCCCCTCGATCTCCTGGTGCTGGTAGTCGGTGCTGGCGGCCTGACCGCGCAGCGTGGCGATGAAGCCGTCTGGCGACCGCAACTCCCCGGCCAACGCGAACTTGTCGCGGCGCATCTGGATCGTGATGTCGTCCTCGGCGACGATGCCGTAGCCGTTGCGGTAGGTGTCGACGCTGGCTCCGAGGTAGCCGCGGTCCCACACCAGCGAGCCCCCCAGGGCACCGCCTTTGGCCCGGCTGGCCGAGTTGGCGATGCGCGCGCGGCGCTGCCTGCTGCCGTCTTCCAGCGGCCGCTCGAAGGCCGGTACGCGCAGGTCGTCGGTCTTGCGCGCGAAAGCGTCGGCGTGCAGCGCGAAAGCATTGCCGCCGGTCTCGACCAGGGCCGACACGGCACGCTCGCTGGCGGCGCCGCCGAAGCGGGTTTCCAGCGCACCGGACACCCCATCGATGCGCGCCTTAGGGATGCGGTTGTCGATCGCGTTGACGACGCCGCCCACCGCGCTGCCGCCGTACAGCAGCGCCGCGGGGCCGCGCAGCACCTCGATGCGCTCGACCACCAGCGGGTCGATCGGCACGGCATGGTCGAAGCTCAGGCTGGACGCATCGAGCGAGGCGCCGGCGTTGCTCAGGACGCGGATGCGGTCGCCATCCTGGCCGCGGATCACCGGCCGGTTGGCATTCGGGCCGAAGTAGCTGGATGACACGCCGGGCAGGCCGTCCAGGGTCTCGCCGAGCGAACTGCCGCGGCGCAGTACCAGGCCGGGACCCGACAGCACCGATGACGGCGTGCCCACTTCGCCGCTGCCCAGGGGATTGCCGGTGACGACGACGGTCTGGAGTTTCTGCTGCGCCCAGGCAGGCGCAGCGGCGGCCAGAAGGGCCGCCAAGATGGAGTGTTTCATGCACAAGTCCTCGCTGGCCTCAAGGGCCGGCATCAAGCAAAGGGATGCCAGTGACGCAGACGCGCTGGCGCAAGCTTGGAGAACTCAGGCCCGGGGCGGGCCGCGTGCTTCGTAGGCCCGCGAAGCGGCGCCGGGGCCGATCGACGGTGCCAGGGCCGCCACCCGCAAGTCTGTAGGAGGCAAGCCGGGGACTGATGCGGCTTCGACACCTGGCGCCTGCCCGGCGAGCAGGTGGTCGATCAGATGGCAGGCGGGCGTGCCGGCGTGGTGGCCCCAGGCGTCATCGGATTCGTCCGATAACGCAATGGCTGCCGGCGCCCGCGCGTGGGCGATCGAGTGGGCTAGAACCGTCCACTGCCCCAGCAGCAGCGCCAACAAGACCACGCCGATGAGCCGGCGTTTGGCGTAGCGATGGCGCAGTGGATTCACGGGCAGCTGGGATTCTGCAGGGCCCCGCAGGATAACCGCGAACGCACGGATCACCGCCCTGCCGGCCGTCACTCCACCGTCACGCTCTTGGCCAGATTGCGCGGCTTGTCCACATCGGTGCCGCGTGCGCAGGCGGTGTGGTACGCCAGCAGCTGCAGCGGCACCACGTGCAGGATGGGGCTCAAGGTACCGTAGTGTTCAGGCATGCGGATGACGTGCACGCCGGTGTCGTTTTCGATGTGTGTGTCGTCGTCGGCGAAGACATACAGCTGGCCGCCACGCGCGCGCACTTCCTGCATGTTGCTCTTCAGCTTTTCCAGCAACGCGTCGTTGGGCGCCACCGTCACCACCGGCATCTTGTCGGTGACGAGAGCCAGCGGGCCGTGTTTCAGTTCACCAGCGGGATAGGCCTCGGCATGGATGTAGCTGATTTCCTTCAGCTTCAGCGCGCCTTCCAGCGCGATGGGGTAGTGCAGGCCGCGGCCCAGGAACAGCGCGTTGTCCATGCGCGCGAATTCGTCGGCCCAGGCCATCACCTGCGGCTCCAGTGCCAGCACGGCTTGCAGCGCCACGGGCAGGTGGCGCAGCGCCTTCAGCTCCTTGGCCTCCTGCTCGGCACTGAGCCTGCCGCGCGTTTGCGCCAGCGCCAGCGTCAGCAGGTACAGGCCGGCCAGCTGGGTGGTGAAGGCCTTGGTGCTGGCGACGCCGATTTCAACGCCGGCGCGCGTGATGTAGGCCAGCTTGCACTCGCGCACCATGGCGCTGGTGGACACGTTGCAAATCGTCAGCGTGTGCTCCATGCCCATGCTGCGCGCGTGTTTCAGCGCCGCCAGGGTATCGGCCGTTTCGCCGCTCTGGCTGATGGTGACGACCAGCGTGCGCGGGTCGGGCACGCTGTCGCGGTAGCGGTATTCGCTGGCGATTTCCACCGCGGCGGGAATGCCGGCGATGCTTTCCAGCCAGTACTTGGCCGTCATGCCTGAGTAGCTGCTGGTGCCGCAGGCCAGGATGAGCACACGGTCGATGTCCTTGAAGACACGGTAGGCGCCGTCGCCAAACAGTTCGGGGCTGATGCCCTGCACACCTTCCAGTGTGTCGGCCAGGGCACGCGGCTGTTCGAAGATCTCCTTCTGCATGTAGTGGCGGTAAGGGCCCAGTTCGGCCGCACCACTGTGCGCGTGCACGGTGCGCACCGCACGCTGCACCGCCTGGTAGCGGGTGGCGTGGCCAGCGCCGGGCGCCTGGGCGGTGCTGATCCAGTACTTGCCCAGCTGCAGGTCGACCACGTCGCCCTCTTCCAGGTAGACGATCTGGCTGGTCACACCGGCCAGGGCCATGGCGTCGCTGGCCAGGAAGTGCTCGCCTTCGCCTTTGCTGCCGGCGCCGGCCGCGGCTTCACCCACGCCCAGCACCAGCGGGCTGCCGTGGCGGGCGCCCACCACGCGCTGCGGTTCGTCGCGGCAGAAGACAGCTATTGCATAGGCACCGCGCAAGCGGGGCAGCGCCTGTTGCACGGCCTCCAGCAGGTCGCCGTCGTACAGGCTGTGCACCAGATGCGCGATGACCTCGGTGTCGGTCTGGCTGGAAAACACATATCCCCGACCTTGCAGTTCACGGCGCAGTTCATCGTGGTTTTCGATGATGCCGTTGTGCACCAGCGCAATCTTGCCGCTGGCTGCGGCTGATGCGTCCTTGCCCAGTGTCGGCCCGGCGCTGAAGTGCGGGTGCGCGTTGTGCACCGCCGGTGCGCCGTGCGTGGCCCAACGGGTGTGCGCAATGCCGGTGCCCGAGCCGATGCCGTCCGCGGCCACGTTGGCCTCCAGCTCGGCCACGCGCGACGTGCTGCGCGCGCGCCTGAGTTCGCCGCCCTGGTGCACCGCCACGCCGCAGCTGTCGTAGCCGCGGTATTCAAGCCGCTTCAGGCCCTCGATGAGGATGGGAACGATGTTGCGCGTGCTGACGGCGCCGACGATGCCACACATGTTGCTCTGCCTTTGCGTTGTTCCAGGGTGCGAATGCTAGGCCCGGTACTCTGACGATTCGTTCCAAAATTTATGAATTGTTTGGCACTTTATTTCTCTTTTATATCGTCTCAGCCATTTATTGCACAAGAATGATTAATGAGGCTCTAATATTTCACCATGGAACTCGACGCAACCGATTTGCGCCTGCTGGAAGTGCTGCAAGGCGACGCATCACTCACCAATCAGGACTTGGCTGAGCGCGCACTCACATCACCAGCCACTGCGCTTCGGCGGGTGCGCCGCATGGTGGATGACGGTCTTATCGAACGGCGCGTGGCTTTACTGAACCCCCACCGGCTTGCGTCGGGGCTGACAGCGCTGGTAGAAATCACGCTGGACCGGCAAGGCGTCGAGCATCTCGACGCTTTTGAGGCCCGCGCAGTGGCCGAAGGGTCGGTGCAGCAGGTATGGCGTGTGTCGCCAGGCCCGGACTTCGTGCTGGTGCTGTTCGTGGCCGACATGCCGGCATATCACGCACTGGTGCAGCGTCTGTTCACACAAGACGCCAACGTGCGCAACGTGAAGGCCTACTTCAGTGTCAAGCGGGCCAAGTTCGACCCGCGCATTTACTTGCACAAGCCCGGCTGACGCGGCTGGGCGGGCCCTTGCGCGTGGTGGGGGCCGCGGCAGCGTGCAGGCGCGGCCCGTCTTGCCAGAGCGCCCGCCTAAGCCACCACATGAGGCTCACGTTGCAGCAACGGCAAGGCCAGACACAGCCGCGTGCCTCCCAGCGGTGACGGCAGCGTGTGCAGACGGCCGCCGTGCAAGGTGGCGATGCGCTGCGCGATGGCCAGGCCCAGCCCTCCCATGCCACCGCCGGCGTGGCGACGGACCGAAGGGTCGCGCACGGAGGCGCCGGCATCCAGACGTCGGCGCAGTTCGGCAGGCAGGCCCGGGCCGCTGTCTTCAACCAGCACCGAAACCTCGCGCTCGGTGCACAGCAGGCTGACCTGCACCGCCTGCGCCACCGGGTTGTGGCGCACCGCGTTGTCGATCAGATTCGTCAGCGCACGCTCGATCAGGTGCAGGTCGCCTTGCATTTCCACCGCACCCGGCGCCGCCCCCGCCAGCGCCACGCGGCTGGGCACCGCCAGCAGGCTGAACTTCTGCACCGCGTCGGCCACCAGTTCGTCGAGGCGGAAACGTTCACCATGCAACACCTGGTCCATGGACTGCAGGGTGGCCAGCTCAAACAGCTGCTGCGTCAGGTGGCGCAGCTTGTCGCTTTGCGCCAGCGCGATGTCCAGGTGCAGCGCAGCCCGCGCGGGCTCTGGCGCGCCGGCGCGCAGCGCTTCCAGGTGGCCATGCAAGGCCGTCAGCGGCGTGCGCAGATCATGCGCAACGTTGGCAATCACTTCGCGGTGAGCCACTGCCTGGCGCTGTTGCTGGTCATGCTGTGAAGCCAGTCGCTGCGACAGGCCGTGGAAGCTGCGGCTGAGTGCAGAGATCTCGTCGCTGCCTGCCATGAAGGGCACGGACCCACTTGGTGCCACGGTCCCGGCGGGCGCCATCGCCGCCAGCCAGGGGCGGGCGGGGCGTGCCAGCCGCCCCTCCGGCGCGGCTTCAGCTGCCAAAGCAGGACGGTAGGTGGCCGGCAATTCGAAGGCTGCCATCTCGTGCGCCAGACGGTTCAGCGGCCGCGTGAGCGCGCGCACTGCCACCGCACCCACCAGCAGTGCCACCAGCAGGCCCGCGGCGGCGGCCCAGGCCACGCCACGCCAGATGCGCGCCGGGCTCAACCGGGCCGCCACCGCGTTGCGGTCGGGGCCGTCGAGCACGATGTACAGATAGCCTGCGTTGCCGCCAGCGCCTGGCGCAAACATCGCGGCGCTGAACAGGCGCTGCACGCCACTGCCCATCGGGTCGGTGCCATATTGCGGCAGCGGCGCGCCGGCCAGAAAGGCGCGCAGCGCCCCAGTGTCGACCTGGGGCTGGCGCACCATGCCGGGTTCGCCGATGTAGTTCTGCACACGGCCGGCCGGGTCGAGCACGTAGACCTGGATGCCCGGGTTGACCGTCATCAGCATGCGCAGCAGTTCCTGGCGCGGCGCGGGGTCGTCTGGCGTGCCGCCGCCCAGTTCGGGCCAGTGCTTGACGATGTGCTCAGCCAAGCCGTAGGACAGGCGCTGCAAGGCTTCGTGCTCGTTTTCTGCCGCCACACGCCAGGACAGCAGGCCGACAAAGAGCCCCCAGCCCAGCAACAGCGCGGCCAGCAACACGACCAGCCGCGCTGGCAGCTTGCTGGGCAACAGACGCTGCGGCAGCGTGGCTGCATTCATGGCGCACCCCCGGGCGACGCCACGCGCCAGGCGCTGGGCTGCCGCGTGGGTGCAGGGCTCAGAGCGGGCGCGTTGAAGCGATAGCCCAGGCCCCAAACGGTTTCGATCAATCGCGGGGCCGCGTCGGGCAGCGCCAGTTCGGAGCCGCCCTCGCCTTCCAGCTTGGTGCGCAGGCGGTTGATGTGCGAATTGACCGTGTGCTCGAAGCCGTCGAAGCCGTCGCCCCACACGCGCCGCAGCAAGTCGGCGCGGCTGAAGATCTGCCCGGGGTGGCGCGCCAGGAAGTGCAGCAGGTCGAACTCACGCAGTGTCAGGTTCAGCGCCGCCGCGGCCAGATGGACCTTGCGCCGGGTGACGTCGATGCGCAGGCTGCCCGCCTGCAGCATCTGCTCGGCGGGCTGCTCGCGCAACCGGGCCTGCAACTGGTCCACGCGGCGCAGCAGTGCGCGCACGCGGGCCGTCAGTTCCAGCATCGAAAAGGGCTTGGGCAGGTAGTCGTCGGCACCCAGTTCCAGACCCAGCACACGCTCGGCTTCGCTGGTGCGGGCGCTCAGCATGATGATGGGCACGGGGCCACGCGCGCCGTGCGGCGCCTGCAATTCCTGCGCCCGCAGCCGGCGGCAGATCTCGAAGCCGTCGGTGCCGGGCAGCATCACGTCCAGCAGCACCAAGTCCCAACGCTGGCTTTCTATGCGGCGCAGAGCCATGTGCCCATCGGCCGCATGCTCCACGTCGTAGCCGGCGCCGCGCAGGTGCAGCAACACCACGTCAGCCACCGCCGCGTCGTCTTCCACCAGCAGCAGCCTGGGTACGGTCATGGCTTGGCGCTCGGTCGTGGGGATGGGGGGGCCCGGCCCCAAACGGGGCAGGGTACAAGGCCTGGAAAAACGGCTGGGTCGGCGCCAGGCCTCCACGCCTTACAGCGCAGCCTTTGTGCACCAACGCCGGCGGCGCTGCATCAGCCGCCTGGGGCTCTGCGCCGTGTGGCACCCAGCGCTCCCAGCGCCAGCAACACCAGCGCCGCACTGGCGGGCTCGGGCACGTTGCTGTTCAGCACCTGGAAGCCGATGCGAAAGATCTCGGTGTTGGCGGCCAGGTTGTTGGTGAACACATAGCCGGCACCGGTGGTCAGGCCGTTGTTGGCGCTCAGTTCCGAGAAGTTGAACGACACCACGCCGTTTTGTGGCGTGCGCAGCCCGTTGTTGCCCACGAAGGCGGCTGCCGCGGGGTCGGTGGCCTCAGAGCCGGCGTCCCAGATCTCGTCGGCGGCTTGTGAAATCTGCGTGATCAGCAGGTGGCCGGCGGCGTCGAAGACCTGATATTCGGTCGGGCTGTCGTTGCCGATGAAGTGATCATTGCTGGGGATGACCATCGAGCCGAAGGTGAAGAATCGGTTGACGGCCGTGTCCACCACCAGGTCCAGCGTGCGCGTGACACCGGCCAGCACCGGGCCGCCTGCACCCACGGTGCCCCGCGTGGCCAGGGGTTCTGCGGCCATGAAGGCCGGCTGCCAGGCCGAACCCGAGCCGCCTTCGGCCACCGAGACGATGGGCGCAGTGGCCACCGCACCCGCATTGAAGGCGTCGAACAGGCCCTGGCCGAAGCCCACGTGCAAGGGCGCAAACGCGATGCCATTGACCGGCGCGACGTTGCTGAAGCTGACCCTGACGTTGACCAGCGCGGCTTGCGCGGCGCCCAGGCTGCCCAGCAGGCTGACAGCAGCCAGGGCCTGGCGCGTGAAGGAACGGGACGTGTGGAACATGTTCATCTCCATGGTTGTGAACGGGTTCCATGGATCCTAGAAAGCAGCCCTCACGCGGGTATCACCACTTGTTCACCGCGACGGGAACACTCTTCATCTGCGGGGGGCGGGGCTCAGTGCCCTCTGCGCCCCTGCAGCAGGCCCGATACCGGGCCCGGCTCAGGCGCTGCGCACCACCGCCAGGCCCTTGAGGTATTCACCCTCTGGAAACATCAGTGTCGTGGGGTGGTCGCACGCGCCTTCCAGGCGCTGCACGATGGCGCCATCGACCTGCGCATCCATCGCCGCCCCGGCCACGATCTTGTGGAACAGATCGGCATTCACGCCACCGCTGCAGCTGAAGGTGAGCAACAGGCCCCCCGGCGCCAACAGCATCAAGGCCAGGCGGTTGATGTCCTTGTAGGCCCGCGCGGCGCGCTCGGCGTGGGCCGCGGTGGGGGCGAACTTGGGCGGGTCCAGCACGATGGCGTCAAAGCGTTCACCGCGCTGCAGGCTGTCACGCAGGAACTGGTTCACGTCGGCATCGAAGCAGGCACTGCGCTGGTCGTCGAAACCGTTCAGGCGCACATGCTGCTGCACCCGTTCAAGCGCCGGTGCCGACGAGTCGACACTGGTGACGTGGTGTGCCCCGCCGGCCAGCGCGGCCACCGTGAAGCCACCGGTGTAGCAGTAGGTGTTCAGCACCCGCTGGCAGCCCAGCTGCCGCACCCAGCGCGCCAGCAGCGCGCGGTTGTCGCGCTGGTCAAGGTAGAAGCCGGTCTTGTGGCCGCTGGCCACGTCCAGCGTCAGTTGCCAGTCGTGTTCGGTGATGGTGATGTCGGTGGTGCCATCGTCACCGTCGGGCCTGCGCAGCCAACCGGTCTGTGATGGCAGCCCTTCCAGCGCGCGCACGCTGGCGTCGCTGCGTTCGTACAGGTGCTGGCAGCCGGTGGCAGCCAGCAGCACGTCGGCCAGCACGTCTTTCCAGCGCTCGACACCGGCTGCACCGAACTGCGCGCACAGCGTGGCGCCATAGCGGTCCACCACCAGCCCGGGCAGGCCGTCGGCCTCGCCATGCACCAGCCGCACACCGGTGCTGGCAATGGGCAGACGCGCGCGCAAGGCCACGGCCCGCGCCACGCGGCGCTCGAAGAAGGCGCGATCGATGCGTTCGGCTTCGTCGAAGCTCCAGGCGCGCACGCGGATGCTCGACTTGGGGCTGCAGGCGCCCCAGGCCAGGAAGCGGCCGTCGCTCGCTTCCACCCGCACGGTTTCTCCGAGGTCGGCGTTGCCGCGCGCGATGCTGCCTTCGAACACCCACGGGTGATGCCGCAGCAGCGAACGCTCCTTGCCTTCACGCAGGCGGATGGACTTCACGCCCTGCCCTGTCTGGCCAAGACGCCGTTGCAAGTGGTGCCGATGACGTGAACGTCGCAGGCCAGGTGCGTCATGGTCGCGACGGCGCCGCGTCGGCAGGCAACATCTCTTGGCGCCAGCGCATGGCGTTGAAGATGCGGGTGCGCGCGCTGGGATGCGTGAAGAAGATGAACTCCTCCCAGGCGGCCGGCTCGGGCTTGCGGTATTCGGTCAGCTTGAGCAGCACCTCGGCTTCGCCATGCGGTTCACGCGCCAGGTTCAGGCCCCACAGGTCGGCTTCGGTTTCCTGCGTGCGCGTGATGGTGTTGGTCACCGGCGTGGCCAGCAGCAGATAGGTGCTGAACACGGCCGCCAGCAAGGGCAGGCTGGCCACGTCGGCCACGCCCGTGATGCCCCAGCGCGGGCCCCAGCGGGCCAGCAGGCGCCGCAGCGCCCACTGCGCAAACAGGAAGCCGACCATCACCACCAGGCCAAACTGCACCAGCATCTTCGGGATGTGGTTCATTGCAAAGTGGCCGATCTCGTGGCCCATCACGGCCCGCACTTCGGCTGGGCTGCTGCGGTTCAGCAGGTTGTCGTTCAGGCGCACCGCCGCAGTGCCGAACAGGCCCGACACGTTGGCGCTGATGCGGGTGGTCTGGCGCGACGCGTCGAACACGTACACGTTGTCCACCGGCACGCCGTTGGCGTGCGCCATGCTCAGCACCGCCGTCTTCACCGGCCCGTCGGGCACGGGCTTGTAGGTGTTGAACAGTGGTTCTATCCAGATCGGCGCCACCACCAGCATCAGCGCCAGGAAGCCCATCATCACGGCGCTGCCCCACAACCACCATTGCGCACCGCCGCCACCCCCAGACCGGTCAACCAGTCGATCAACCGCAGCCAGTAGCCGCCTTCGAAGTAGGCATTCGAGCGCGCCACCACGTCGGCGGGCAGGCGGTCCAGGTAGGCCTGGGTTGCAGCCCTGGCATCACGCGGCAACGCAGCGCGCCAGGCGTCGTCCACCGGGCGTATGCGAAAGCTTGAAGTCGTGCCGGCTGAAGACGCGGACGATGCCAGCGGCGCACTGGCAGCCACGCCGGTGGGGACGGCCACCGTCTGCGCCCGCCCGGCTTGCCACACCAGCGCCAGGCACGACAACAGCACCCAGGCTGCAAAGCGCGACACACAGCCCTTCATCCCGCCCCCCCCTTGCGGCGCGCCCGCGGGTGCGCCGCGTCGTACACCTTGGCCAGGTGCTGGAAGTCGAGTTTGGTGTACACCTGCGTGGTGCTGATGCTGGCGTGGCCCAGCAGTTCCTGCACCGCGCGCAGGTCGCCGCTGCTTTGCAGCACGTGGCTGGCAAAGCTGTGGCGCAGCATGTGCGGGTGCACCCGGGTGGGCAGCCCGCTGCGCTGGGCCTGCGCCTGCAGCCGGTTGCGCAACTGGTTCGGCGTGAGGCGCGTGCCGCGCTGGCTGACAAACAGGGCCGGCTCGCCAGCATGGGCCAGCAAGGGCCGCTGCGCCAGCCAGGCCTGCAGCGCCGCCAGCGCGGCGCTGCCCACCGGCACGCTGCGGCGTTTGCTGCCCTTGCCCAGCACATGCGCCGTGGCGTCGGCAGCGTCGACCCAGCCCCGGGCCACGCCCGATGCAGCCACGTCCAGGCCCAGCAGCTCACCGATGCGCAAGCCGCTGCTGTACAGCAGCTCGGTGATGGCGTGGTCGCGCGCGGCCAGTGCCGGCTTGCCTTGTTCGTCGCCGCGCTCTTCGGCCAGCGCCACCGCTTGTTCCACCGACAAGGCCTTGGGCAGCGGCTTGGGCGCCTTGGGCGGACGCAGGCCGTCCACCGGATTGGCTTTCACCAGGCCTTGACGGCCCCACCAGCGGTACAGGCCGCGCCAGGCGGCCAATGCAATGGCGATGCTGCGCGGCGCCAGGCCCCGCGTGCGCAACTGCGCCACCCAGCCGCGCACATGGTGCGGCTGCGCCGCCGGCAGCTCCACGCCTGTGGCCTGGGCATAGGTCTGCAGACGCAGCAATGCTTCCGTGTACATCGCCAGCGTGCGTTCGGCCAGGCGGCGCTCCACGCGCAGGTGCTGCACAAACGGCTGCAGCGCAGCACTCAGCAAGGTGTCGGCCACGGCTGCGGCGCGCGAAGTTCAGTCCGCGGCTGTCGCCGAGTCCGCAGCGGGCACGCTGGCCGCCGGGCGGTACAGGCGTGCCAGCGCGGCGCCGGTGATCTCGCCCACGCGCTGCAGGAACTCAGTGCCCATCGTGGCGGTGTAGCGGGTGGCGTCGGGGGAACCCAGCACCAGCAGGCCGAAACTGTGGTCACCCTGGTGCAATGGAATCATGGCCAGCGACTGGATGGACTGGGGTTCGTCCAGCCACTCACTGGCTTCGAAACCCGAGTTCAGGCCGCAGTAGGGCAGCGCCAGGCTGCCGGTGAAGCTCTTCACGTCGTCGGTCACCGCCTGCGCATAGGGCTCATCGGCATGCTGCTCGGGCAGACCCCACAGCCGCAACGCCACCTGCGGAATCAGGAATTCGTGTTGCAGCGAACGCAGCAGGTGCACGGGCATTGCAGCGGCCTCGAGCGCGGCCAGCGCGCAGCGCGTGTAGCGGTGCAGGCGGTCGAACAACGCCACGTTGTCCTGGCTGTTGCGCACCATGTCCATGATCTTGTGCTCGAGGCCCTTGTTGCGCTCGCGCAGCATTTCCATCTGCCGCTCCTGCAACGAAACGGCGCGCTGCCCGTGCGGGCTGGTCAGCTGCACGGTGGCCAGCAGTTCGGCATGGCGTTCAAAGAAGCCGGGGTTGTTGGCCAGGTACTGGGCGATGTCGTTCTCGGTGATGCCCTGGACCCCGGCGCTGGCGCCGGGCGTGCCCTGGACCCCGGCGCTGGCGCCGGGCGTGCCCTGGACCCCGGCGCTGGCGCCAGGTGCGCCCCGGGCCGGGCCTGCCGGTGTGTTGACGGTGGTGCTCACAGCTCGATCTCTCCTTCAAATACGGTTTGTGCGGGGCCGGTCATGCGCACCGGGGCGCCCATGCCGGCCCACTCGATGCGCAGGTCGCCGCCGCGGGTATGCACTTCCACGGCTGCGTCCAGCCAGCCCAGCCTGATGCCAGCCACCACCGCCGCGCAGGCGCCGGTGCCGCAGGCCAGTGTTTCGCCGGCGTCGCGTTCAAACACGCGCAATCGGGCTTCTGCGCGCGACAGCGGCTGCAGAAAGCCGACATTCACGCCCTGCGCAAAGTGCGGGTCGCGCTCGATGGCCGGGCCCAGCGTGGCGACGGCAGCTTGTTCGGTGTCAGCGACACGCATCACGGCGTGTGGGTTGCCCATCGACAGCACGGCCAGCTGCACGCCGTGCAGCGGCCACGTTTCAAAGTCGGCATCGCAGTGCGGCTGCAGGCCCCGGGGGTCGAACGGGATTCGCGCATGCTCGAACACGGGCTCGCCCATGTCCACCGTGACTCGGCCATCGGCGCACAGCGAGAGCTCCAGCACACGGTTCACGGTCTGCACGCGCAGCTGGTCTTTCGTGGTCAGGCCCTGCTCGCGCACGAAGCGCAGGAAACAGCGCGCGCCGTTGCCGCAGTGCTCCACCTCGTCGCCGCTGGCAGCGTTGAAGATGCGGTAGCTGAAGTCGATGCCTGGCGCGGTGCTGCGCTCGACGGCCAGTATCTGGTCGGCGCCGACGCCGAAGCGCCGGTCGCCCAGGCGTTGCAGCTGTATTGGCGACAAGGTAATGGGCGCGCGCGTGCCGTCGAGAACGACAAAGTCGTTGCCCGCTCCGTGCATCTTGGTAAAGCGCAGTCGCATGCGGCGATTGTCGGTGCAAACCGCGGCCCAACCCGGGGCCTGGTGCAGCTTCAATACACCGGCGGCTGCCCTGGCGGGCGGGTCTTGAATCGCTTGTGCACCCACAGGTACTGCGCCGGGTTGTGCCTGATCTCGTCTTCGATGAAGCGATTCATGCGCGCCGCGTCGGCCTCGGCGTCGTCGGTGGGCCAGTCCTGCCAGGGTGGCAGGAAGCGCACGCGCCAGCCCTGGCCGCCGGGCAGGATTTCGGCCACCACCGGCTGCACCACCATGTTCAGGCTGCGCGCCAGCCGCGACGGCGCCAGCAGCGTGGCCGCGGGGTGGCCAAAAAAGGGCACGAAGGCCGCATCGCGCAGGCCGAAGTCCATGTCGCTGGGGTTGAAGAACGCACTGCCGCGCTTGATGGCGCGCACCATGGGCAGCGCGCTTTGCTGGCGCGTGAACATCTCGGCACGGCCAAACCGGCCGCGGCCGTGCTTCAAGGCTGCGTCCAGCACCTTGTTGCTCTGCTCGGTGTACACGTTGCACACCTGCCGGGTCTGGAACAGCTGCGTGGCAGCGCCGGCCACATCGACGCCCAGGAAATGCGGCACCAACCACATCACCGGGCGCTCGGAGGTCTCGGCCAGGTGCACGTCGCCTTCGACATGGATCAGGCGCTTGAGCCGCTCGGCGCTGGCATACCAGAGCACCGAACGCTCCAGCAGGCTGCGCGCCAACCACTGGAAGTGTTCACGCACCAGTGCCTGCTGCTGTGGCGCCGACAACTCGGGCAGGCATAGCTGCACGTTGCGCAGTGCCACCTGGCGGCGCTTGCCGGCCACGGCATGCATGAGGCGGCCCAGCCCACGGCCCAGCGCCGCCTGCAGCGACAGCGGCAGCAGGTGCAGCAGCCACACCAGCAGCAGCAGCAGCCGGGCCGCAGCGTCTTGCAGGCGGTTCACAAACGCGGCCTTCATGTGGCGGCGCCCTGCCGCGGCTGCTTGTAGCGGTGGTAGCCCCACAGATACTGTGTCGGCAACTGGCGAATCACCCACTCCATGGCCTGGTTCAGCACCGTGGCCGAAGCCAGCAGCCAGGCCGCTTCCTGCTCGGGTGTGGGCGCCTGCGGGCGCGGCGGCAGCGGCGTGGGCAAGGGCCGCAGATGCACCACATAACCACCGCCTTGGGGCAGGCGCTGCACCCAGATCAGGCACACCGCGGCGTCGGTCTGCTGCAACAGGCGTGACACCAAGGTCATCGTGTAGGCCGGTTGACCAAAGAAGGGCGCCCAGACGCCTTGGCCTTCGGGCGGCACCTGGTCGGGCAGCATGCCCAGCGTTTCGCCGCGACGCAGCGCCCGAATCAGCAGCCGCACGCCGGCCAGATTGGCCGGTGCCGTCAGCAGGCCGGGCCTGGCGCGGGCCCGCTCTTCCAGTTCGCGCAGCCAGGGTTGGCGCGCCGGCCGGTACATCGCGGTCAGCGGCCTGTCGGCGCCGAAACGCTGCGCGTAAGCCTGCGCCGCGATCTCGAAGCAGCCCACATGCGGGGTCAGCAAGATCAGGCCCCGGCCCTGTGCCAGCACTTCGCTCACCAGCTCGGCGTTGTCCCACTGCAGCGGGTCCTCGATGGGCTTGTCGGGCGGGCGCAGCCACAGCCGTGGCAGTTCCAGCACCATGCGGCCGGCTTCAGCCACGGCAGCCCGGCGCTGGCCGGCGTCCAACCCGGCAAGGGCCGTGTTCTGGCGCAGCCGCGAGCGGTAGCTTGGTGACAGCATGTAAGGCAACCACCCCACCCAGCCGCCTGCGGCGTGCAAAAGCCGCAACGGTCGACGGGACAGCCACTTCAACGCAGGGTGCATGTTTCCTATACTTCCGGCATCGCCGAGTTAAAGGACAACTTGCGGGGCGATCGCGGCGCGAAGGATAACCAGCGCCGCCGGGCAGGCCAGCCAGAGCGTTGTGGAATCACAGCACGATCCCGATAACTCTGGCAGCCAGCTCAATAAATCCGCTAAAGCGTTCGCCGCGGCTCCAGGCAAGTACTGACCAGCGACGACGCAGATGTCAACGCGTGTCTCAGCAACTGCAACCCGATAGGAGCCCCAACGTGGCGAACGACTTCCTCTTCACCTCCGAATCCGTCTCTGAAGGCCACCCCGACAAGGTGGCTGACCAGATTTCTGACGCCATTCTCGACGCCATCTTCAAGCAAGACCCGCGCAGCCGCGTGGCGGCCGAGACGCTGTGCAACACCGG
>JANOZF010000024.1:0-56132 GCA_031429255.1 Rubrivivax sp. | reverse complement strand
CAGACGGTGTGGAACCCCACCACCGGCGCTGTCGCGCGCCAGGTGCTGCTGGCCAGCACCGAGGACGTGAACGCCGCCGTGGCCAGCGCCGCAGCAGCACAGCCCGCCTGGGGCGACATGCCGGCCATCCGCCGCGCCCGCGTGATGAACAACTTCCTGGGCTTGCTGAACCAGCACCGCGACACGCTGGCCGCGATGATCACGGCTGAGCACGGCAAGGTCTTCACCGACGCGCAGGGCGAGGTCACGCGCGGCATCGACATCGTCGAATTCGCCTGCGGCATTCCGCAGCTGCTCAAGGGCGACTACTGCGACCAGGTCAGCACCGGCATCGACAACTGGACGCTGCGCCAGCCGCTGGGCGTGGTGGCCGGCATCACGCCGTTCAACTTCCCGGTCATGGTGCCGATGTGGATGTTCCCGGTGGCGCTGGCCTGCGGCAACGCCTTCATCCTGAAGCCGAGTGAACGCGACCCATCGCCGTCGCTTCTCATGGCCGAACTGCTGAAACGGGCCGGCCTGCCCGACGGCGTGTTCAACGTCATCCAGGGCGACAAGGTGGCGGTGGACGCGCTGCTGGCGCACCCGCTCGTGCGCGCGCTGTCGTTCGTGGGCAGCACGCCCATCGCGCAGTACATCTTTGAGACCGGCGCGCGAAACGGCAAACGCGTGCAGGCGCTGGGCGGGGCCAAGAACCACATGGTCGTGATGCCCGACGCCAACATCGACCAAGCCGTGGATGCGCTGATCGGCAGCGCCTACGGCAGCGCCGGTGAACGCTGCATGGCCATCAGCGTGGCGGTGCTGGTGGGCAAGGTGGCCGACGAAGTGGTGCCGCTGCTGGCCCAGCGCGCGAAGACGCTGAAGGTGAAGAACGGCATGGAGCTGGACGCCGAGATGGGTCCCATCGTCACCAAGGAGGCGCGCGACCGCATCGAAAAGTACATCGGCGTGGGCGTGGAAGAAGGTGCCCAGCTGGTCGTTGACGGCCGCGGCCACACCGTCAGCGGCTTCGAGAACGGCTTCTTCACCGGTGGCACGCTGTTCGACCACGTGACACCCACCATGCGCATCTACCGGGAAGAGATCTTCGGCCCCGTGCTGGTCTGCATGCGCGTGCCCGACATGGCCAGCGCGCTGAAGCTGGTGAACGACCACGAATTCGGCAACGGCGTGGCCTGCTTCACCAGCGACGGTGGCGTGGCGCGTGAATTTGCACGCCAGGTGCAGGTGGGCATGGTGGGCATCAACGTGCCCATTCCGGTGCCGATGGCCTGGCATGGTTTTGGGGGCTGGAAGAAGAGCCTGTTCGGCGACATGCACGCCTACGGCGAAGAAGGCGTGCGCTTCTACACCAAGCAAAAGAGCGTGATGCAGCGCTGGCCCGACAGCATAGCCAAGGGCGCCGAGTTCACGATGCCCACGGCCAAGTAGGCGCACGGCCGATGCGTGCACCGCTGCCAGACCGCGCACAGGCGCGGACATACCGGCTGTCGCGGCGCAGCCTGTTGATGGCTGGCGCCGGCGCCACCGGGGCGCTGCTGGTGGGGTGCAGCACGCCGGGCGGCAGCGCAGCGGGCGCTGTCTCGCCCATGGCTGGCGCAGCCCCGGCCCGCATCGGCGCAGCGGGCCCGGGCTTCAGCGCGGCCGATCTGGCCCAGGCCGAACGCCTGCGCACTGCAGCGCTGACCGATGGCACGGCCTGGCAACTGCTGCAGTCGCTGTGCAACGAGGTGGGTGCGCGCCCGGCCGGATCAGCGGCTGACGCCAAGGCCATGGCCTGGGCGCAGGCCGCGATGCGCCGGCTGGACCTGCAGCAGGTGCGTGCCGAAGGTTTTGCCATGCGCGCCTGGCAGCGCGGGCCGGCGTCGGCGCGGCTGCTGGGCCCCGTGCCGCAAGACCTGGTGATGGCCGCGCTGGGCAACAGCGTGGCCGCTGCGCCAGAGGGCATCGAAGCCGACATCGCCTGGTACACGAGCCTGGCAGCGTTGCAGGCCGACACCAGCGACCGCGCTAAGAACCGAATCGTCTTCATCGACCAGAAGATGGAACGCGCCCGCGACGGCCGCGGCTATGGCCCCGCCGTCGGCGCGCGCATCAACGGCGCAGTGGAAGCAGCCAGACGCGGCGCACTGGCGCTGGGCATCCGCAGCATCGGCACCGACCGCGAGCGCATTGCACACACGGGCGCCATGCAGTACCAGATCGGTGTGCCGCGCATCCCGGCCTTTGCGATTTCAGTGCCCGACGCCGACGCGCTGGCAGCACTGCAAGCCCAGGGCCAGACGCTGCGGCTGCGGCTGCAACTGCAGGCGCAGAGCAACGTCGATGCGCAGTCGCACAACGTCATCGCCGAGGTGCCGGGCAGCGTCCTGGCCCACGAGATCGTGCTCATCAGCGCCCACCTGGACAGCTGGGATCTGGGCGTCGGCGCGCAGGATGACGGCGCTGGCGTGGCCATCGTCACGGCCGCAGCGGCACTGCTGCAGCGCAGGGGTCTCAAGCCGCGCCGCACGGTGCGTGTGGTGCTGTTTGGCAACGAAGAAAACGGCTTCGACGGTGCGCGCCACTACGGCGACCGCCACGGCAGCGAGCCGCATCAGTGGGTGGGCGAAAGCGATTTCGGTGCCGGCCGTGTGTGGCAGATGAATAGCCGCGTCAGCCCGGCAGCGCTGCCGCTGGTGCAGCAGATGGCGGGTGTGTTGGCGCCGCTGGGGGTGGCCTGGCCGGCCGAGGGCGCCAACACCGGTTCACCTGGGCCTGATGCGGGCGTGCTGATGCGCCGCTTCAAGTGGCCCGCCGTGCAACTCAGCCAGGACGGCACGCATTACTTCGACGTGCATCACACGGTTCACGACACGCTGGACCGCGTGAACCCGGCCACGCTGCCGCAGAACGTGGCTTGCTGGGCGGTGACGACCTGGCTGGCCGCGCAGGCGCCGCTGGGGTTTGGGCCGATCAGCCTGTAGGTGGGTGTTTGCAGGCGCTTGCAGGCGCACCCTCACGCCCGGCGCCTGCAGGCGCCGGAGCGCTGATCCAGCGTTCGGGTGCACGCAGGTGCACCCTCACGTCCCGATCAGGTCCCGATCACGCCTCGCGCTGGCAGGCGCTCGGCCGTGATCCAGCATTCGGATGCGCGCAGGCGCATCCTCACGTCCCGATCACGCCACCGTCGTCCTTGCGGATGGCCAGTGTCGCGCTGCGTGGCCGCCCCTGTGGGTTGAAGTCGGGCCAGTTGCTGAAGCGGCGCGGCTGCGCCGGGTCGGTCTTTTCGCTGGGTGTTTCGCCCGGGTGCTGGATGTTGACGAACAGCGTGCGGCCGTCCGGCGTCCA
Organism: Rubrivivax sp.; assembly: GCA_031429255.1. Taxonomy (GTDB): domain Bacteria; phylum Pseudomonadota; class Gammaproteobacteria; order Burkholderiales; family Burkholderiaceae_C; genus Rubrivivax. Next base: position 52,799 of record JANOZF010000024.1, on the reverse strand, counting down.
GGTGGCGCCGGTGAGTTCGCAGCCGGTCGGCCCGACCAGGAAGCGGCGCACCTCGCCGCTGGCCACGTCGCAGGCCAATAACTGGTTGTTGCCCAGGCGTGCCATGTCGCCCTTTGCCATGGAACTGGAGCTGACATCGGTGCCGATCCACAGCCGGCCCTGCGGGTCGAAGGCGATCGTGTCGGGGCTGCCAAAGGCGTCGCCCTTGATGTTGCCCTTGGCCTCGGCGCGCTCGTTCGCTGGGTCGCCGGCCAGCAGCAGGTGGTTCCACGCGAACGTGGTGCCGTCGAAGTCGCCGACTTCCTTCCAGCGGATGATGTGGCCCATGCTGTTGTTGGCGCGCGGGTTGGCGGCGTCGACGCCGGGCTGGCCGTTCTGGCCGCGGGCGCTGTTGTTGGTGAGCGTGCAGTAGACGTAGCCGCTGCGCTCGTCGATGGCCAGCCACTCGGGGCGGTCCATCTTGGTGGCGCCCAGCGCGTCGCTGGCCTGGCGCGCCTTGATGACCACTTCGCCCTGGTCGGCAAAACCACCGGCCGTCGTCAACGGCCCCTGGCCGTGCACCAGCGGCAGCCAGCGGCCGCGGCCGTCGCCGTCGAAGCGGGCCACGTACAGCGTGCCGTGGTCCAGCAAGCTGGCGTTGGCCTGGGCGGCGGTCTTGCCGTTGCCGGCGGGCGCTATTGCGTCGCGGCTGACGAACTTGTAGATGTACTCGAAGCGCGCGTCTTCGCCGCTGTAGACCACCGCGTGGCCGCTCTTGGTGACGGCCACCCAGGCGCCTTCGTGCGCGGCACGGCCGATCGCGGTGCGCTTCACGGGCGTGCTGGTGGGGTCCATCGGGTCGACTTCCACCACCCATCCGAAGCGGTTAGGTTCGTTGGGGTTGCGCACGGTGTCGAAGCGCGGGTCGTGTTCGTTCCAGCGGTACCAGGTGGTCTTGCGGATGCCCCAGCGCTTTTCGTGGGCCGTGGGCTGGTCGCTGGGCACGAAGTAGTTGGCCCAGTTCTCTTCGCCCGACAGGTAAGTGCCCCAAGGGGTCTTGCCGCTGGCGCAGTTGCCGATGGTGCCCAGCGACAGCCGGCCCGTGGGGTCGGCGGCCGTCTTCATCATCGTGTGGCCCGCCGCCGGGCCGCCGATGGCAAACGGTGTGTTGGCCGTGATGCGCCGCGCGTAGCGCGAAGGGCGCACCACCTGCCACGCGCCGCCCTGCTGCTGCACCTCGATCACCGAAATGCCATGCGCGGCCTGCGCCTTGGCCACCTTCTGCGCTGTCCAACTTTCCATGCCACCGGGGTGAAGCAGACCGTCGTCGGTGTACTCGTTGTTGAGGGCCAGCAGGCCGCGCTGCGCGCCGTCCAGCGGGTAGTAGTGCAGGCCGTCGTGGTGCATGCCCATCTGCAGCGCCTGCTCGGCAGCGCTGTTGCTGGCGTCCATCTTGAAAGCGGGCATGTTGCCGGCCACCCCCACCGGTTCGCCCCAGGGCGCCAGCACCTGGGCCGTGTAGCCGGGCGGCAGCACCACCGCGTCGGCCGTGGATGGGGCGATGCTCTTGAAGCCCAGCGCCGAGCCGCCAAAACCCATGCCGGCCGCGCAGCCCGAGAGCCCGGCGGCCAGCGGGCCCAGCAACCCGCCCAGGGCCAGCACACCACTGCCGCGCAGCAGCAGGCGCCGAGCCGGGTCACTCACCTCATGGATGCTGGGATTGGACGAGCGGTTGCTGTCCTCCATCTGCGAAAAGTCCTTGGCCATGCGCGACTCGATGAATGCCGGGTGATGCGGCATTGTGTTCCTGCGGATCGGTGGCGGCAGCGCCACCGGGTTTTGCCCGACAGCGGGGCGCGGCCGCAGGCACTGGCGCGCTGCAGGGGGCGGCGCCGGCCTTCTGCAATGCGGGCGCCCAGTCACCCGAGTGTTGTTGACAGCGTGTTTCGATACCCTTAAAGTGATATCACTTTAATCTCATTTAAACCACCATGAACAGCCAGCCCAAGAACACCGAATTTTCGGCCCGCACCGCCAGCGGCTACACCATGGCTGCGCTGGGCGCGGCCCTGGTGCTTTCGGCAGTGGCGCTGCTGGTGCTGCGCATGGCGCCAGCGCCCTATGGCTTGCTGTTGATGGTGGCGTTGCTGGTGAGCGGCATCCTGGTGTTGACGGGTGTCTTCGTGCTGCAGCCCAATGAGTCGGCCAGCCTGACGCTGTTTGGCCGCTACGCGGGCACGGAACGCACGTCGGGCCTGCGCTGGGCCAACCCGCTGACCAGCCGCCGCAAGCTGTCGCTGAGGGCGCGCAACCTGAACACGCCCAACCTGAAGGTCAACGACAAGCGCGGCAACCCGGTGGAGATTGGCGCCGTGGTGGTGTGGCGCGTGCGCGATACGGCGCAGGCGCTGTTTGATGTTGACGACTTCGAGCGTTATGTCGGCGTGCAGGCCGAAGCGGCGATCCGCCACTTGGCATCGGCCTATGCCTACGACGACGGCGAGGATCTGACGACCAGCGAGCCCACCTTGCGCGGCGGCATGGACGAAGTGTCCGCCGCGCTCAAGGCCGAGCTGCAGTTGCGGTTTGACGCGGCGGGCGTCGAGGTGCAGGACGCACGCATTTCGCACCTGGCCTATGCGCCTGAAATTGCCCAGGTGATGTTGCGCCGCCAGCAGGCCCAGGCCATCGTCAGCGCACGGACCCAGATCGTCTACGGCGCGGTGTCGATGGTCGAAGCGGCGCTGAATGCCCTGTCCGAACGCCAGATCGTGGTGCTGGACGACGAACGCAAGGCGGCCATGGTCAGCAACCTGCTGGTGGTGTTGTGCTCAGACCGCGAGACCCAACCCGTCGTCAATGCTGGCACGCTGTATTCCTGAGTTGGGCGATGGCCAGCCCGGGAAAGAAGAGTTTCGTACTGCGCGTGGACCCCGATCTGTGGGCCGAGGTGGAGCGCCTGGCCGCGCAGGAATTGCGCAGCGCCAACGCGCAGGCTGAATACCTGCTGCGCGAGGCGCTGGAACGGCGAGGCCGCCTGGCTTCGGGTGTACGCAACCCGCCGCCGGCCGGCAAGGGCCCGCCGCGCGGCTGACTCCCCACCACACCGCACACACGACGCAGGCTGCGGTGCGCCGCCGGTTGCGGTTGCGGTTGCGGTAGCGGCTGCGCGCCGCTGTTCAGCCAGCAGCGGGCCCGCGCCGGCGCAAGGCCGCCAGCACGGTGGCCAGCCGTTCCTGCAGAGTCTGGTCCGCGCCCGTGGGTTGGCGCAGCGCCAGCGCCAGCCACTGGTCGGGTGACAACGCTTGCGCCGTTGCAGCAGCACTGCGGCGCGTTTCCAGCGCGGCCTTCATGGCCTGCAGTTGAAGTTCCCGCCGTGCCGCGGCAAAGGCCGGAGGCGAAGGCAGGTTCCAGGCCGCTTCCAGCTGCAGCAGCACCGCTTCGGCGCCCAAGCGCGCTGGCTTGTGGGGTTCAGGTGCCGCGGTGGCCAGGCCGGCACGCTGTTGCAGCGCGGTTTCCCAGGCCGCGGGCAACGCGGGCAGGGCGGCCCAGTCTGGTGCCAGGGCGTCTGCAGCAGCGCCCTGTTCGCGCGCCACGCACAGCGCCAGCTTGGCGTCCAGCGCGTCGCAGGTGGCATTCCAGCTGCGCTGCCGGCTGCCGGCCAGCCACTGCTGCGCCGCTTCACGGGCACGCCGGAAGCGGTCTTCCAGCGCGCCGGCCTGCGCGCGGGGTGCGGGGCCGCAGCGCTGCCACTGGGCGTCCACCTCGGCCAGCGTGCGCTTGGTGTCGTGGGCCGAAGCTTCGCCGCCGGCCTGCAGCGCTTCGACCAGCGCTTCCACCCGTTCGATCAACGCCTGCCGTTCGTCAGCGTGCGCCTTGAACTCAGCGTCGCGCGCACTGAACGCCGCTTCACGGGCGCTGAACACGGCGTCCAGCGCGGATTTGAACTGTTGCCACAAAGCGTTTTCAAGCTGGCGCGGCAGCGGCAGGCTTTGCGCGCTGAGCTGCCACTGGCCTTGCAGCGCGCGCACCTCGCCCACCATGTCGCGGACGCCGGCCCGGGCAGCGCCATACCCACCCCGCTCGGGCGGTGGGCCGTTCTGCGCCTGGGCCTGCGCAAAGGCTGCCAGCGCCTTGGCGCGTTCGATCAGGTCCTGGCGCGCCAGTTGTGCGCCCTGGCGTGCAGCGTCGATGGGCTCGTGCAGGCGCTGCACCGCGGCGTCCATGCGCTGAACCAGGCGGTCCTGCGCCTTGCGCGGCACCGTGTGTTCCACCGGGCCCAGCTTGCGCCACTCAACGCGAAAGTGGTCCAGCGCGCTGATGGCCGGGCGCAGGTCGGGGGCGCTGCCGACTTCGGTGTTGGCTTCGCCGGCTGCGGGCAAGGGCACGCTTTCCAGCGTATCCAGCAGCGCCCGGCGCGCGGCCAGGTTCTGTTCACGCACGGCGCTCTGCGCGGCGCGCGCGGCGGCAACGGGTTCGAAGGCAGCCTTCATCGCGGCATCAAAGCGCTGCCACAGTGCGCGGCTGCTGGCGCCGCCCAGGCGGTCCAGCTCTTTCCAGCGCTGGTGCAGGTTTTCGATGCGGTCGGCATGGGCCTTCAGCTGCAGCTTGGGCAGTTGGCCTTCGGGCCCGGGCGCACAGCTGGCGGCCAGAGCTTCGGCCTCGGCTGTCAGGTCGTCGCGGGCACGGCCACCGGCCCAGTGCTGCCAGCCGCGCAGTTCGGCATAACCGGCTTGCAGGCGGTCGATGCGGGCGCGCAGGGCTTCAGCTGGCGCGCCGCCGTGCAACAGGTCGTCGATCTCGATCAGGTGCTGGTGCGTCTGCGCCACCTGGCCTTCGGCCAGACGCGCTTCGGCTCGCGTCAGCGCGGCTTCCAGCGCGCCCACGCGTTCGGTGCGCAGGGCCTGTTTGTGTTCCTGCACCTTTTCCCGGCGCTGTGCTTTTTGCTGCTGGCGCGCTTCTTCCTGTTCGTGCTGCCAGGCCTCGAAGCGGGCCTGCAGCAGGGCCGCCAGACGGCTGTCGGCCAGCGGCGGCAGAGCCAGCCATTGCTGTGCCGGTGACGGCGGCCTGGGTGGGCGTGGGGGGCGTGCGGGGGCGGTCGCGTCGGCGGGTGTGCCCGGGGCTGATGAGGCTTCGGCAGGCGTTTCGACGGTGCCTGGTGCGGCCTCCAGGCTTGCTGCCGGTGGCGCCTCGGCCGCAGCTGCGGTGTCGGGTGCAGTGACCTGTGCCAGCGGGCTGGCGTCGGGGGCCGGAGCTTGCGCGACGGCATCTGGGGCGATGGGCGAGGCGGCTGGTGTTGCGGCTTCGGTTGTCGCGTCTTCAGCAGGGGCCGCGCCGGCAGCTTCAGCTGCGGGTGCTGCCCCCGCCTCAACGGCAGCCGCGTCGGCGGCATTGTTTCCAGAGCTTTCGGTGGCCGCCGCACAGCCTTCAACCAAAGCGACCGGTTCGCCCGCTGGCTGCGCCTGCGGCGCCGGCCCACCCGCCAACACGCGCTGCAGCAGCGCCAGGCGTTCCTGCAAGGCTTCGGCCGTGGCGATCAGCTGGTGCAGCACCGGCGCTTCCACGCCTGCGGGTGCAGCGCTGGCCGCGGCGCGCGCGTTGGCCACGGCTTGCGTCAGCACGGTGGTTTCTTGTTCACCGCTGGCTGCGTGCGTGCAGGCGGCTTGCAGCTGCTGCTGCGCCTGCAGCGAATCGGCGCGCCAGCGCTTCAGGCCGGCTTCAAGGTCTGCGCGCTGGCGCGTCAGGCCCGACAGCTGTGCGGTCAGCGCGGCGAAGCGCTCGCGCTGCCCGGGTTCCAGCAGCGCGCTGTCCAGCGTCTGCCAGGCGCGGTCCAGTTCCACCGCGCTGTTCACGGGTATCAGCGCTTCACCGGCCAGTGCCTGTGCGGCTTCGATAAGGCGCGCCGCTTCGGCCCTCGCTTCGCGTTGCGCGCGCTGCGCCTGCAGCCGCTGCTTGGCCAGGCTGTGCACACGCCGGTTGTTGCTGCGAAATTCGCGTTCGGCGGCTTTCAGGGCCTCTTCACTGGACAGCGCTGCCACGGCGTCCAGCTTGGTCTGCAGCGGCGATGCGTCCTTGGCCAGCGAGAGCAAGTCCGTGTCGTTGCCCAGTGCGGCTTGCAGCCGGGCGGCCCAGTCGACACTGGGTACCGGTGCGGCCACCTTTTTGGCGGGAGTGTTGGCTTTGGCGCGATCGCCGCCCGGGTTGGCGGGCCTGGCCGCTGTGGCTGCGCTCTGTTCTGCAGCGCCCGTTGCAGGCGCTTTTGCAGGCGCTTTGGCAGGGGCGCCGGGAACGCGCACTTTGTATTTCAGGATCCAGTCCAGCATGGGGCGACTCGCGCAATTCGGAACTGCGCATTGTGTGTGGATTGCGACCCTCAGCCCACCGGGGTCTGCCGCAGGGGCGCAAGGCGGCGAAAACTGCCGACCGCACCCGGGCGCCGGCTACACCGCTGCGCGCGAACGGGGTTGGGTGAGCCAGCCTATCAACCCCAACAGCGCCACGATGCCAGCCGCCCCGGCAGCCTGCTGCCACCCGGTGAAGGTGTGCGCAAACCACAGGAACACGCTGGTCCCGCCCAGCACCAGCATAAAGAGCGCCGCCGCAGCCCAGGCGGCCCTGCGGCCCAGTAGCGGGTCGAAACGCTGCACGGCGTGCAGGTCGAAGGGGGCCCTGGGCCAGCGCGCTGCCACATCGGCCGGCCGCCAGCCCGGGGGCTTGATCCACACACGCAGCTTGTCGGCCCAGTGGCGGGCGCGCCAGCTGTCGCGCGCCAGGTCGGCATAGACCTGCAGGTTGGCCCACAGCGGGTTGAAACTGCGCAACGGCGCACGCGTGCCGTAGACGATGGGCTCGATGTCGTCTTCTTCGCGGAAGGTGCCGAACAACCGGTCCCAGATGATGAGGATGCCGCCGTAGTTCTTGTCCAGATAGCGGTCGTTCACGGCATGGTGCACACGGTGGTTGCTGGGGCTGCAGAACCAGCGGTCGAACCAACCCAGGCGGCCGATCTGCTGCGTGTGCACCCAGTACTGGTACAGCAGGTCGACCAGGGCCACCACGCCAAACACCAGCGGCGGCACACCCGCCAGCGCCATCGGCAGGTAGAACAGCCAGCCCAGCAGGAAGCCGCTGCTGGTCTGGCGCAGGGCCGTGCCCAGGTTGTAGTCCTCGCTCTGGTGGTGCACCGCGTGTGCCGCCCACAGCACCGCCACGCGGTGGCCGGCGCGGTGCAGCCAGTAGTAGCAGAGGTCGTAGTACACAAGCGCCAGCAACCACACCCACCACGCATCGGCCGGCAGCCGCCACAGCGCCACGTGCTCGAAGGCCAACGTGTAGACGCCGATGCGCAGCAACTTGCCAAACACGCCCGTCACCTGGCTCATCACGCCCAGGCCGATGCTGTTCAGCGTGTCGTTCAGCCGGTAGGTGTTGTGGCCGCGAGCCCGGCCGACGGCGAATTCCAGCGCAATCAGCAGCAGGAAGACCGGCGTCGCCAGCACGATGATTTGAGGGCCTGTCATCCGGGTGCCTGCACAGTCGTGGATCTTTCGAGAATGGGACTTTAGGCGACGCAGCGCCCGCCTAACATCAGGGGATGAACCCGAAAACCCTGCTTATCACCGGCGGCAGCCGGGGCATCGGCGCCGCCACAGCGCGCCTGGCTGCCGCCCAGGGCTGGGACGTGGCCGTGAACTACACGCGTGACGCCGGAGCTGCCGAGGCCGTGGCAGCCGACGTGCGGGCGCTGGGCCGGCGTGCACTGGTGTTGCAGGCCGACGTGGCCGAGCACGCGCAGTTGCTGGCGATGTTTGCCAGCATCGACCGCGCATGGGGCCGGCTCACCGGCCTGGTGAACAACGCCGGCGTGGTGGACGTGCCGGCGCGCGTGGACGAGATGTCGCCCGAACGGCTGCAGCGCATGTTTGCCATCAACGTGATGGGCAGCATCTGGTGCGCGCAGGAAGCCGTGCGCCGCATGAGCACGCGCCACGGCGGCAGCGGCGGCAGCATCGTCAACCTGTCGTCGGCCGCTGCCCGGCTGGGCTCGCCGGGGCAGTACGTGGACTACGCGGCAGCCAAGGGCGCCATCGACACCTTCACGCTGGGCCTGGCGCGCGAGGTGGCGGCCGAGGGCGTGCGCGTGAACGCGGTGCGCCCGGGCATCATCGAGACCGACATCCACGCCAGCGGCGGCCAGCCCGAGCGCGCCGCGCAGTTGGCGCCGCAGGTGCCGATGCGGCGTGCCGGCAGTGCCGACGAGGTGGCGCAGGCCATCGTGTGGCTGTTGGGCGCGGGCAGCAGCTACACCACCGGCGCGGTGGTGGACGTGACGGGCGGGCGCTGACCTCGATCAGCCCGCAAACCCGCGCAGCAGCCTCTGCAGTTCCAGCGCCGTCGCTTTTTCAGCCGCCTGGCTGCTGCGCGCGTAAGCGCCCAGCACCATCTCTGCCTGATCGGCCACCGTGTCCCAGGCCAAAGGTGCACTGACACGGGCGTTCAGGTTGCTGAATTCGGTGACGAGTTCGGCCTTCGCGTCGGCCAGCTTCCCGCCTGTCAAGGCTTGCAGCATGCTCAACTCCACCAGGCCCACAAGACACCAGAAGTCAGGAGCTGTGCGCGTCTTGTGGGTCAGGGTCGCGTACGCCGCCTCGATGTCGCGCGCGGCCAGGCCCTGCCAGCCGCGGCGACCGTGGTGGAGCATCCACTCCAACGCCAGGCGGTTGATCAAGGGGTGGAACGGGTCGCCATCGACCTGTGACCGTGCTTCCTTCTCGGCTGCGCGATAGGCCTCCAGCGCCATTTGCCAGCTCGCGGTTTCGGCCGCAGCGTCACCACACTTGCGTTCCAGCAGCGCCATGCGCTTCCAGGCCGAGCCGCACAGGCTGTGGCGTTCCAGCGTCGGTTGCAGGCCGGCCAAGGCCTGCAGGCTGCGCAGCGCCTCGGTGATCTCTTCACGGGCCTGGGCCATTTGCGCCGAGCCCTTGCTGGCGGTCTTCACCAGCCGGCCACCGCGCCGCACGCGCAGGTTGCCCCACTGTTCATGCGCCTTCATCGATGCGCTGCTGTCATTGGCCCGGATGGCTCTTTCGTACCAGGCGATGGCGTTGTCGACGTCGTCGGCTTCGGCGTAGGCCAGGGCAAAGGCCTCGGCCACCGCGCCCATGTCGCCCCACTGGGCCTCGAAGCGGCCCTGCAGATGGCGTACCTTTTCCAGCTGCGACACGCGGTCCTCGTGCATCCAGCGCACGCGCACGGCCTGCTCTTCCAGTGCCAGCGCCAGGCCCAGCGGCGAGGCCACGCTCTCGAACTCGTCCTTCGGGCTGCGTGTCACCGCCATCGTGTCGTGCGGGCCGCGCCGGTACACCCAGTCCGGGTCGCCATAGGCCTGGTAGGCGGCCCAGGTGTTGCTGTTGCGGTCGGCATTCCAGGCCGCCTTGCGCGCTTCCGCGACGGCGTCGATGAACGGACGCCGGCCCAGGATGTGGCGATAGAAGGTGTCGGCAAATACCTTGGCCGGCTGGTCGTCCACTGCCCAGCCGGCGGCGATGACGCAGCGCACACCGATGGAGATCAGTGCGTCGGCAACGCCCATCGCAAACTCGGCGCGGTCGAAGATGTGCTCGGCCTCGGCGCCGCCGCGCAGGGTCTGGTCGGCATCGAGTGCGGCCAGGTGGCAGCAGTTGACAAACACCAGTTCGGGAACGGTGCGCATCGCGTGGATTTCGTGCGGACCCAGGAAGGCGCCTTCGGACAACACCACGCCACCGACCTCGGTGATCTTGCCCTCCTTGTCGCGCTTGATGGGTTCACCATGGCCGGCCACGTGCACGATGCGGTAGCGCTTCTCGAACAGGCCATTGATGATGCTGCTGGCGTCGTTGTGGTCGATCAAGGCCACCACGCGGTCTGGGCCCAGGCCACCCGAGCCGATGAGCGCGTCGCGCACCGCTTCGGCCTCGGCCCGTGCGCCGGGCAGCGCCACGTATTCGTCGGCGTTGACCTGTGGCTCGCCGATCACGAGCACGGCGTCGTCGACCTGGGCGTCCTGCACCTGCTGGCGGTAGTGTTCCTGCTGCAGCTTGCGCAGCAGCTTGGTGCGGATGGCCCAAGGTTCCTCGTCCTGTTGCGCCCGGTCGCCGCCGCGTGTGTCCAGCAGTTCCCACGGGATGGCCGCGGTCTTGTAGTCCAGTTCCAGCAGCATGCGGCTGGTGCCGGCCAGGAAAGGTTCCACCTCGGGCGGCACCAGCAGCTGGAACAGCGTGTGGCCCAGCAGCGGGTCGCGGTTGCTTTCCGTGCTGGCGCGTTTGACCAGCGCGCGCAGCAGCTTGCCCTGTGTGCTCTGCGCGGTGACTTCGGTGCGTGCGCGTTTGGTGTCGAGCCTGAAGGCGATGGTGTCGGCAGCGGTGCTGGTGGCAGCGATGAAGTCGTAATCGGTGCCGCGGTAGCCGCTGTCCATCTGGCGGCGCAACGGCCCGACGCCGCTTTGGATGGTGGGCGTGACGTCGAACTCATTGGGGGCCGAGATCTTCAGCACGTGCAGGCCCTGCCAGGCGTCGCTGGCGCGTTCGAGGTACAGCTCCACCAGCATGAGATGGCTGACACGTGGCCAGCGCGCGTCGACCACGGAGCCCAGGCGCTGGTTGGCTTCGCGCACGCCCTGCGCGATGGCACGCGCCGCGGTGCTGGCGCTCATGCCGGCGCCGCCACTGCCCATCAAGGTGGCCGTGAGCTCCAGGCCCGCGCCGGCCAGCTGGGCATCGGCGGCGCCACCGCTGGCCAGCGTACCTTCGGCCGTGCGCTGCACCCAGGCCACCACGCCCTGGCGCACGGTGCGTGTGAGTTCACGTTCGGTGAGCTTGCCTTCGTCGCCCAGGCCTACCACCACCACACTGGCCGGCTGCGGCGCGCGCCAGGGGTTGTTGGGGTCGGCGCAGGTGTTCAGGAACACTTGATGTGAACCGGTGGCGTCGGGGTACAGGCCCGCATCGAGCGAGTCCTTCATCGCACCGCCCGTGAGTGCGTTCACCACCTTCTCGGTGCCCGTGAGTTGCATCGCGCGCGAATGGCCCACCATCAGCGTGCCGCGCACGAAACTGAGATTGCCGTTGAGTACGGTGACGCGCAGCGGGGCCTGCGAACTGCGGTCGGCCGGCCCCACCGGCAGGCCCGACGCCGCAAACACCTGGCGCTGGCCGCTGGCCGGCAGGCCGCTGGGCCGGGCGCGCGAAGGCCGGCTGCGCACATGCGTCGGTGGCTTGGCAGCGCCACCCTTGCCACGCTGCGCACCACTGTCCAGCCGCGGCAGCAGCCGCGTGTCGCCCTGGGTGAGCAACTCGACGTAGGCGTCGAAAGCCTTGCCCACGTCGGGCATGCTGCCGTGTTCACTGTCCAGCTTCCAGGTGCGCACACCGGGCAGCAGCGCGCTTTCAAGCGGCACGCGGCCATCGCCGCCGTCTTCGGCGTTGAGGTAGACAAAACCTTCGTTGCCCCATTCGAAGCCATCGGGCGTGAACTTGGCCTGGCCGACCACGAGCAGGATCTTGTCGGCGTGTTCACGCAGCGAGCCGCCGCTTTGTGCGGTCAGCTGCGCATCCAGCGCCACGCGCAGCGCGCGCGCCTGGTCCAGCACGGCCTGGGGCGGCACGCCCCATTCGTAAGCGGCGTCGGCGGCCTTGCCGTCGGTCTCGCCAAACGAGCGGTGCCACCAGTTGGCCTCTTGCACGGCCTTGAGATCGCGCCGCGCCAGGTCGGCCCAGGTCTCGTGCCGGTCCAGGCCCAGCTTCACGTCCAGCAGCTGGGCCTGCAGCTGTATGAAGCCCGGCATCTCGGCCATCATCTGTCGCGCCGCGCGGTCGCGCAACGGGCTGCCGAAGCTGGCCAGTGCGTTGCCGAAGGAGTCGTCACCCGACAGCACCTGCATCGGCGCCCAGGAGCCGCCATTGGGCGTGCCCAGCATGACGAAGCGCGCGCCGTCGCGCCGCATCAGTCGCTCGAAGGTCTTGGGCCGGCGCAGTTGCATGGTGCGCGTGACGACGCCGCCCATGCTGTGCGCCAGGATGCGCACCGGCAGGCCGTTGCCGTTGCGCGCGTCGAGCTCGGCGTCCAGCGCGTCGGCCAGGCGTTCGGCTTCTTCTTCGATGGGCCGGCGCCAGTCGAAGGCAAAGGGCACCACGTGGTGGCTGGCTGCCAGGTGGTCGATCAGGTCGTCGTAGACGAGACCGATCGGGCCATCGGGTTTCACGTCGTCGGCGTCGCCGGGCTGGTACTTGAGCTTGTCCAGGCCACCCACCAGGCGCAGGCTCAACCAGATGCGCTTGTCGTGGGCCTTCAGGTGGCTGCCCAGGATGCCTGGCAGCACAAACACCGCCGGCTTGTCGGATGCGGGCCTGCCGTCGTCGGCGCCGCGGCGCGCACCGCGCTGGCCCGATGAGTCCTGGCCCGCCCACGACAGCGGCCCGATGGTGCGGAAGCCCTCGGGCGCCGACTGCGTGAGCCCGCCCACCACGGCCAGCACCGTGCGTTCGTTGGCGAAGTAGTTGAAGTGGCTGGACTTGCCGCTCTGATCGAGCAAGAAGGTGGCGCCCCCCACGCGCGGGCTGCCGCCATACATGCTGCGTGTCTGCACCACGATGTCGTTGTCGGTCCAGTAGTAGGCGTCGGCCAGCAGCGTCTTCAGCCAGCTGCCGATGCTGTCGCCCTGCAGGTCGCCGGCCACCACGCGCAGGTCGCCGGCAATGCCTTCTTCGGCGCCGTTGAGCCAGTTCACCAGCGGCGTGTCGGGGATCATGCTGGCCAGCCCCGGCAGCTCGGAAGGGCGGGCGCGGCGGCGCGCCACTTCGGTGAGAAATTCCACCAGCGCCGGCACCACGGGGATTCCGGCCAGCTCGATGGTCCACTTCAGCACCGACAGGTAGGCGTCCAGCCGCTTGCTGGCCAGCAGCGTGCCACGCGCCGGGCAGGCCACGCGCACCACACGCTCAACGCGGATGTCTTTCGCGCCCATCAGCGCGGCCAGCTCCTGCAGCTCTTTGCGGTGCGTGGCGTAGGAGCCGGCTTCGTCGTCGGCAAACCAGGCCAGGTCCTGCGCGCCGATCTGGCGCTGGCCGGCCACCCGCGCCAGCACCTCGGCTACCAGGCCGCCGCGTGAGTGCGTCACCAGGTGCAGCCTGGCGCCGGAGGGCAGCGCCTTGGCCAGGGTCAGCGCGTTGGTGATGGGGCTGGCGCCCACCGTGGGGTGGTCGAGCGCGTAGACGCGGCCGCCGTAGTGGTCGAACAGCGCGCCCACGCGCTGCGGGTGCATCGTCCACAATTTGCCGAAGGTGCTGAAGGTGTCGACGAAGGTGCCGTGGATCAGCACCAGCAGCGGTTCGCTGGCGGGGTGTGCCGGGGCCGGCACCTGGGCCAGCTTCAGGCCGCTGCCTTTCAGCGCCACCAGTGATTCCCGGTTCAGTTTGTAGACGCCGGCGTCGACCTGGCCATCCACCTTGGCCACCACCTGGCTGGCGACGAAGTCGACGGCCTTGTCCTTCACCAGGTCGGTGATGATCTCGAAGCCGGCCAGCAGCACGTCGCCCAGGAAGCCGCCGCTGCGCGTGGGCGCGGCCTGCTCCAGCCCGCGCCAGCGCAGCTGCACGGGGACGGCGATGTCGCCGTTGGCGGGCGTGGCACCCCGTTGCGTGGTGCCTTGGCCCAGCATCAGGTCGCGCGCCGTTTCCGGGTGCAGCACCAAGGCGGGGCCGCCGGCGATGCGCAGCAGCACCACGTCTTCGTCGGGCACCGCGGTGACACGCACCGTTTCGCCGCCCGAGCGGCGTGTCGACACCCGCACCGATTCCTTCACCCGCCCCGTCAGGCCGCTGCCGGCCGGCGCGGGTTCTCCCGATCCGCGGCTCGCCTGGCGTTGTCCCGGAACGATGAAGGTGATGGCTTTGGATGTCGGCTGGATGGCCATGCGTCGTCTCTCCGGTCTGCGCGTTCTTCTGGAGCGACGAGCATCTGCGCAAAGCGCCGGCAAATCAAGCGCTGCCGCACCCGCGCGGCGCTGCCAACCTAGGGATCCAGGCCTTCGAGCAGGGCGCGCGCGCGCTGCGCCTCGGTGCGCACCGTGTCATCGGTGCGGCTTGCCCAGCTGGCGCTGCGGATCTCGTCGTGCGTGATGCGCCGCACCTGCACCGGCGCCACGCTGCGCAGCACGTCGAGCTTGAGCGCGGCGGTGTAGCTGAGATCGATGACGCGGCCGCTGGCAAAGGGCCCACGGTCGTTGATGCGCACAACAATCTCGCGCCCGTTGGCCGGGTTGCGCACCCATGCGTAGCTGGGGATCGGCATGGTCTTGTGCGCCGCGGTCATCGCAAACATGTCGTAGACCTCGCCGCTGGAGGTTGGCTTGCCATGGAAGCGCGTGCCGTACCAGGACGCCAGGCCTTGTTCCTGCACCGCTGCATCGGTCACCAGGGGTGCATAGCGCACGCCGGATACTTCGTAGGGTTTGTTGGCGCCGCTGAGCCTGATGGGTTCAATGCGGGGCGTGGCGTCCGGCACCCGCTCCAGGCCCGGCGGTATGCGCGCGGGCGCGCCATCGCGGTTGGCCGGGGGCGATGCGCATCCGGCCAGCATGGTGACGGCCAGCGCCGAGGTGTTCAGCCACCCGCGCATGGGTCGCAGACCCAGGCCACTGCCCGCTGCCGCCAGGGGCCGTTTCAAGGTGCGCCACGCACCTGCTGTGCGTGCGTCAGTTCCACCCGTTCACGTTTGAGCAGCTTGCCCAGGCGGTCCACGTCCTTGATGTCGATCGCCACCGGGTGCCCCAGTTGCGGCGAATACCAGACGGTGCGCTCGAACTTGCCGCTGGTGAGCGTGCCGTTGGCCAGTTTCTCGTGGTACCAGCCACTGGTTTCGATCGGCAGCGCCTCGAACTCGCCGGCCGGCGTTTCGATCTTCTGCAGCTTGCCCACGCTGCTGGAACCCTTGAACTGCGTCTCGCCGCGGGTCTTGTCGGCGCGTTCGAAGATCTCCTTGAAGTCCACGTCGCGGCTCTGGCCCGGCGTGGGCTTGCTCCACCACAGGTCTTGATGAGGCTCGAAGCGTTGCACGCCGCCGTCGATGCTGCGCAGGCTCTTCAGGCGGCCTTGGGCATCCAGCGCCACCTGCTGGCTGTTGGCCAGCATCTGGCCGTTGTCCAGCACCTCTTCGATGGCGGTGGTGTAGCGGCCGGTGACCTCGCCTTTCCAGGTGTCGGTGACCTGGTAGCTGAAGGTGTCGCCTTCGGCATAGCCGTAGCTGTTGCTGCGCGGTGTGTAGACGGGCCGTTCGCCGCCCTGGGGGTTGCGCGTGGTGCGGGCGTCGGTGGCGGGCGGCTGGTTCGCGGCGGGGCCGGCACGGCCGGAACGGTCGGAGGGCTGCGCCGTCTGCGCTGTTGGTGCCCTGCCCGGTGCGGGTGTGGCGCTTTGCAGAATCTGGGCAACCGACAGCTCGGCGGCGCTGCCGGCCAGGTTGCGCGGGGCCGCCGTGGCAGCGCTGGCCGTGCGTGTTGCGGCCGCGGCGGGCGCCGCAGGTGCCGCACTTGAAATAGGAATCAACGACGCAGCGGGTGCAGCCGCGGCTGCGCTCACGGCCTGCCGCGCGCCCGATTCACCCGAGCCGCCGCTGCCCAGCCGCGTGGCCAGTGCCACGGCGTTGCCCGCCACCGAAGTGGCGGCCCCGACGGCGGTACTCGCGACGTTGGCGGCGGCCACCGCCTGTGCCGCCTTCAAGCCCACGGCCACGGTGGCGACGGTGCCGGCCACACTGGCCGCGCTGCCGGCCACGCTGGCGGCCGTGCCCAGCGCATTCGCTGCCGAGCCCAGCGCAGAGGTGTTGGCAGGCAGTTCGGGCAACGAGGTGCGTGTGCCGTCAGCGGGCGCCGACGGCGTGCTGCTGGTGCCCGGCGGCGTGGTGGGCGTGGGAGCCTGGGTTTGTTGCAGCAGATCGGACACCGGCGGTTCACTGGCGCGCGCAGCGCCCGGTTTGGTCATCTGCGCGACGGCGCGCTTCACGCCTTCGCGCGCGTATTCCTCGGGCGTGGTTGGCAGCACAGCGTCGAGCAGCGTCAACTCGGCCATCTCTTCCTTGGCGTCGGTGTCGCCGGCGATCCACGGTGTCACCGCACCCTGGGTGCTGTCCACCAGCGCGCGGTGGGTGCTGCGCAGCACTTCGGCGCCGCTCAGTTTGGGCGTCAGCACCGAACGTACCAGCAGTCGGGCGAAGGGCGATGCGGCCAGCAGTTGCGGATCGCTCGGTACCGGTGTGGGCAGCGGCGCCACCGCCGGCACCTCCTGCACCACCAGCGGCGACTGCGCAAACAGCGCGATCATGCCCGGCGGCAGCGCCTGTGCCCCCAGCCCGCGCTGCGGCAGCTTGTCCAGCGCCGGGTGCTTGTAGGCGGCGTCCACCACCAGCATGCGCGTGCTCTCGGCGGTGCCCATCAAGGCGTCCACCAGCTCCTGCACCGGCACGCCCTTCGTGCGCAGGCCGTCGGCCACCGTGGCGGCGGGCGACGCGGCGTCCAGCAACGCGTCGCGCGGCACCAGCAGGTTGCGGCCATCGACGTGGGCGCCCAGCGCAGTGACGTAGAGCAGGCCCATGCCGCCGGGCTGCAGTCTCTCGTGGAATTCCTTCAAGGCCGCGCGCAGGTCGGTGCTGGTGGCGTCTTCACGCACCATCACCACGAAGCCGGCCGAGCGCAGCGCAGTGGCCACCGCCAGGCTGTCGCGCGGCGCACTGTCCAGCACCTGGCGCGAACCCAGGGTGCCGATGCCCATCACCAGGGCAAGCCGCTGGCGCCCCAGGCCCAGCGCGGCAGTGGCGGCCTGCACCGGGCGTGGCACCACCAGGCGCAGCTGGTCGGCGCTGGGCATCTTCAGGTCGGGCAGTTTATCGGGCACGCCGCCCACGGGGCCGGGTGCATCGGCCAGCGCGCCGGGGGCTGACGCCAGGGGCTGGCCGCCAGCGGTGCCCACCGCCGTGGCGGCGCACAAGGCCACCAAGCTGACACACCAGCCGCGCTTCAGGCCTCGTGACAATCGAATGCGAGAGTCGGATCCGTTCATTGTTCTGCACCCCAGGCAAGCGCTGCGGCAGTGTAGCCAGCGCTGCGCCATTGTCGCGTCCGCTGCCGGCAGGGTGTAGGTTCCGCGCGGCGCTGAATGGGGCCGGGCGTGCCGTGCTTATCGGACGGGGCGCGGGGCCCCAGCGCGAAGAAAATGTGCGCTCAAGGGCGGCGACATCGCATGCTGGTGCGACCGGCAAGAATCGAACTTGCGACTAAGCCTTCGGAGGGCCCAATGATATCCACTTCACCACGGTCGCCGCGGGTAGCCGCGCATTGTAGTGCCGCGCTGCGCGGCCGCTGGCGGGCGGATCTGCGAGCGGCGTGGTGCCCGTTGCAGCCGTCAGGGCGCAGCAGGGTGGGCCCCTATAATCGAGGGTTTACGTTGCTGCGTGCTTGGCCATAGCCAGGCGCCTGATCTGGGGACACCATGAGCTCATCGCACGACTCTGCACATCACGCTGCGCCTACAGCGTCGGACCACGCGGCGCACGACCTGCCGCACGAAGGTCCGATCCGCACCCCCAAGCAACTGATCTGGGCTGTGTTGGCTTCGTTCCTGATTCCCATCGTGGCCATCATCTTGCTGGTCAACTACGTGGATTTCGGCACCAAGCCTGGCGCGGGCAGCACGGGTCTGGAGGCCGAAGCGGTGGGCAAGCGGCTGCAGCGCGTGGGTTCGGTGGAGATTCGTGATGCCGCCTCCGCAGTGGTGCGCACCGGCGAGCAGGTGTTCCAGGGCGCTTGCACGGCCTGCCACACGGCGGGTGCCGCGGGCGCACCGAAGATCGGTGACGAGGCCGCCTGGGCGCCGCGCGTGAAGACCGGCTACGAGACGCTGCTGAACTCGGCGCTGAAGGGCAAGGGCGCGATGGGTGCCCAGGGCGGTGGCGACTACAGCGACCACGAAGTGGCCCGCGCGGTGGTTTACATGGCCAACAAGAGCGGCGCGAAGTTCGACGAACCCAAGGCTGCGGCAGCGGCCGACGCCGCCAGCGCGCCGAAATAAGCCCACCAAAGCCCCGCCCGCCGCCGGCAGTTGCCGGTGCGCTGGGCGAACCGGGGCTCAGGCCGCTGGTGCAGCCGCCGCAGTTGCCGCGGCGCCCGGCACGGGCTGCAAGACGTAGCCGAACTGCGCCGGCATCTGCGCAAAACGCAGTTCTGCCGGCTGCCAGGCGCCGGCGTCCACGGCCTGCGCCGCCAAGCCCATGTCCATCGTGTGCACGATGCCGAAACCCCGATCGGTGTCGACGAACAGGCGCCCCTGTTCGCAGACCCAGCAGCCCTTGAATTGCGCGGCCAGACCGGTGTGTGACTGCAGCGGCCAGCCCGGGGCGCCCTGCACACGCCAGACGTAAGGGGCGGCTTGCAACTCCACATACACACGCTGGGGACCGTTCTGGAAATACCAGGCACCGCTGCCGTCGTGCGAATAGTTGCGCTCGATGAATGCCAGCAGCTTGTCGTGCTGGATGCGGCTGCCCTTGACCTGCGGAAAGGGCCCCGCCGCCTGCGTGCGGTCGTCTCGCATGTACCAGTCGCCACGCGCGTCCAGCGCCAGCCAGCCGTAGCAATGCGGCACCCTCGGCCACTTGGCCATCGCGGCCTTGACGATGTCGTCCATGGCCGGACCTTACACCGTGGCCCGCTGCCGGCGCCGCTGCTCAGGCATGGGCCAGCAGCCAGTCGCTCACCGCCAGCGGCATGGCCGTCACGCGCGCGGGGTAGCGGCCTTGCGGAAAGCCGACATGCCCGCCGTGCGCCGGCCGCCACAGCGTGACCAGCGGGTTGCTGCTGTGCAACGGCAACGCCGCGGCGGGCACGAAAGGGTCGTTGCCGGTGTTCAGCACCAGGGCCGGTATGCGCAGGCGGTGCAGGTGCGGCAGCGCCGAGGCGCGCGTCCAGTAATCGGCCGTGTCGGCAAAGCCGTGCAGCGGCGCCGTCACGGCGTTGTCGAACTCGTAGATGGTGCGCGCCGTTGCCAACCGATGCGCGTCAAACAGCCCCGGGTGCTGTTTCAGCTTCGCCAGCGCCTTGGGTTTCATGGTCGACAGGAACATGCGCGCATAGACGTGGCGGTTGAAGCCGCGGTCGATGGCGCGGCCGGCCGCGGTCAGGTCGATGGGCGAACACACCGCGGCCACCGCGGCGGCGGTGGCCGCGGCGGAGTCGCCGGCCTCCTGCGCCCAGCGCAGCAAGGCGTTGCCACCCAGCGAGACGCCTACCACCAGCAGCGGCGCCTGTGCGCGTTGCCGCAAGCGTTGCAGGACCCAGCCGATTTCTTCGAAGTCGCCCGAGTGATAGGCCCTGGGTGCCAGGTTCAACTCGCCTGAACAGCCGCGAAAGTGCGGCACCGAATAGGCCCAGCCGCGCGCCTGCGCGATGCTGCCGAAGGCCTGCGCATAGGCGCTGGCGCTGCTGCCTTCCAGGCCGTGGAACAGCACCAGATGGTGCCTGGGGGGTGTGGCGTCGGGCGCGGCGTCGGTTTGCAGATGGTCGACATCGATGAAGTCGCCATCGGGCGTGGTCCAGCGTTCGCGCCGCAGGCGCGGCGCAGGCCCGTGGTGGCGCAGCGCGCGCGTGGCCGCCCAGATGGTCTGCAGGTTGCCGCCCGGCAGCCACGGTGGTGCGCGATAGCCGTGCATCGGCAGCTCAATGCAGCGTGTTGGACCACTCGCCGGCGTTGGCCACGGGCCCCGGGCCCTGCCTTTGCAGCGAGCCCGGGCTGGCGTGGTGCGATGCCAGCCGCCAGCCCATCGCGGTCTTGACGTAGAAGTTGGTCGCGATCACCCAGGCCACCTGTGGACCGTCGGCGCCGTTGACGGTGACGCTTTCAACCAGGTGGTGCAACGCGCTGTCCAGGTACTCCAACCGGTGCACCTGTTCCACCTGCACGGATATGCCGCCGTTGGCGAATATTGCCTCGAAGCTGGCCCGGATGGCGGCCGCGCCGACCACGCGGCCGCCGCCAGGGTGCACGCAGACGATCTCGTCGTCGTCGGCCCACAGCGCCATCAAGGCCTCGATGTCACCGCGCTGCAGCGCTTCATACAGCGCCACCTCGACCTCGTCGGGGCTGTTCGATACGGCCATGGGAGGCTGTGTGCGCATGGCGGATGGTGGCTGGCCCGGGGTGGCGTTTGTGTGCAGCCGGGCTAGCGGAAGACCACGCACTTGTGGCCGTTGACCAGCACCCGGTGCTCGGTGTGCCAGCGCACCGCGCGCGCCAGCACCATGCTCTCGATGTCGCGGCCGGCGGCGGTGAAGTCCTCAGCCGACAGCGCGTGGTCCACGCGCTGCACGTCCTGTTCGATGATGGGCCCTTCGTCGAGGTCGGCCGTCACGTAGTGCGCCGTGGCGCCGATCAGCTTCACGCCGCGGGCATGGGCCTGGTAGTAGGGCCGCGCACCCTTGAAGCTGGGCAGGAAGCTGTGGTGGATGTTGATGGCGCGGCCGGCCAGCGCCTGGCACATCGGCGCACTCAGGATCTGCATGTAGCGCGCCAGCACCACCAGGTCGACCCGCAGTTGCTGCACCAGCGCCAGCACCTGTTCTTCCTGGGCCGGCTTGGTGTCGGCGCTGACGGGCAGGTGGTGAAACGGGATGTCGTAGCTGGCGGCCAGGCTCTCGAAGGCGCGGTGGTTGGAAACGATGGCCGGTATCTCCACCGCCAGCGACCCGCTTCGGTAGCGAAAGAGCAGGTCGTTCAGGCAATGCCCGTGCTGGCTGACCATCAGCAGCACGCGCGTCTGGTGCCGCAGCGCGTGGAAGTGCACCTGCATGCCGAATTGCTGGCGCGTGTGCTCGAACAGCGGGCCCAGGCTGTCTGCGCTGGCCAGTTGCGGTGGCGCCTCGAAATGCACGCGCATGAAGAAGAGACCCGTGGCGTCTTCACCGTCCAGGTCGCCGAACTGCTGCGAATCGATGATGTTGCAGCCGGCCTGGTAGAGGAGGCCCGAGACGGCATGGACGACGCCCTTGGTGTCGCGGCACGACAGCGTGAGGATGAACTGGCGCTCTGTCGTCATGGAACCGGATTGTAGGGATCGGTGCGTTTTGAGCGGCCTTGATGCGGACCCGTGTAGTTTGCCTACAAGTTCGGTCGCCTTCGCTGCAAGTGTGCCTGGGAGATGGCCGATTCCCGCCATGTCTGGCGCGGGAAATCACCGAACGCCGTTGTAGTTTTGGTTCTCTAGCATGGCGCTTTGAATCCAAGGTCTGGCCATGCTGACGACGAACTGGTGGCAATCGTGTGTGGCGGGCTCTCGGCGGGCCGCTGCCGCGGGCATGCTGGCGCTGCTGGCCGCCTGTGGAGGCGGCGGCGGGGGTGGCAGCGGGCCGTTGTCGCCGCCGGTGGAGCCGCCGGTGGTCGACACCCGGTTGGCGCTGGGCAACGGCTCGGGCTTCCAGACGGTGCTGCAAGCGGTGCCCGCTGCAGCCGGAAATGGCGCGGGCAACGGTGCCACGCCGACCACGCTGACCGTCCACTACAGGCGCCCCGCCGGCGATTACGCCGACTGGACCCTGCACACCTGGGACGCCGCCGTTGAAACCCAATGGACCGCCGGCCGCACCGCCAGCGGCACCGACAGCTTCGGCCAGATCTACCAGGTGCCGCTGGCCACCAGCAGCGGCAGCGTGGGCTACATCTTCCACAAGGGTGACGAGAAGGACCACGGCGGCGCCGACCAGCGCCACACGCTGACGGCAGGCGCCAACGAGATCTGGCGCATCCAGGGCGATGGCGCCATCTACACGCGCAACCCCGACGGAGCTGCGCGGCCCGACATCAGCACCGTGCGCGTGCACTACAAGCGCTTCGATGCCGGCTACGCCGCGTGGGGCCTGCATCTGTGGGCGGCCGGCGGCACCGACGCGGCGCGCCTGCCCGCCGGCGTGGCCATCGACCAGTGGGGCAGCCCGGTGGCCTTCACGGCGATGCCCGGCTACGCCGCATCTGCCGGTGAGGTGGTGTTCGACGTCCCCGTGCTCAACCCGAAGAACGACACCTCGCGCAGCGCGCTGGAATTCATCATCCACGGCCTGCCGCCCAACGTCGACAACAAGGACGGCCGGCCGAACAACATCCGCGTCGAATACGCATCGCTCACCCCCGTGGCGGGCGTGGCCAGCGTCTGGCTGTTGCAAGGTGACGCGACGGTCTACGGCGCAGCGCCCGACACGCGCCAGGTGTCCACCCGCGATGCACGCGCGGTGTGGTTGAACAAGCGTCTGGTGAAGTGGCCGCGTGTCGACGCGGCCGGCGGCACCGTCAGGCTCTACCACTCGGCCACCGGCCAGATCGTGGCTGCCAAGCAGGGCAAGGTCGGCGGTGCCGATGGCTTCATCACGCTGGACGCCTTCACCGGCGCCGTGCCGGCGGCAGCCGCCGAACGCTTCAAGTGGGTGGACGGCGGTGGCGTGTTTGCGGTGAAGGACGCCGACGCTTCGCGCCTGCCCACGCTGCACAAGAGCCAGCTCGTGCTGGTGCAGGAAAACAGCAGCGGCGACGTGCAGAACGCCACCACAGCGCAGGTGGCTGGCGCGCTGGACGACCTGTACGCCGCCGCGGCGGCGGTGAACGACCTTGGCGTCACCGTCGGTGCCAGCAGCACTCAGTTCAAGCTGTGGGCCCCCACCGCGCAGAAGGTGCTGGTGTTCACCTACGACCGCCCCACCGGCGACGCCGTGACCGTGGACGAGATGGTGATGGACGGCGCCACGGGCGTGTGGAGCGCTGCGCGCGCGGGCGACCTGTCCGGCAAGACCTACAAGTTCGCGGTGGAGGTGTTTGCACGGGGCACGGGGCTGGTGCGCAACCTCGTTACCGACCCCTACTCCGTCAGCCTGACCACCGACAGCCAGCGCAGCTATGTCGCCCAGCTCTCGGCCGCCAACCTGAAGCCCCCCGGCTGGGACCTTTCGGCCATACCGGCCACCGTGGCCAGCAGCACCGACCTCGTGGTGTACGAACTGCACGTGCGCGATTTCTCGGCCAACGATGGCACGGTGACGGCCGCCAACCGCGGCAAGTACGGCGCCTTCACCGAAGCCGGCGCCAATGGCATGAAGCACCTGAAGGCGCTGGCCGAGGCCGGGTTGACCGACGTGCACCTGCTGCCGGTGTTCGACCTCGCCACCGTGCCCGAAACCGGCTGCACCACGCCCACGCCCACCGGTGCGCCTGACGCCGAAACCCAGCAAGCGGCGGTGGGCGCCTTGCAGGCCACCGACTGCTACAACTGGGGCTACGACCCTTGGCACTACAACGCGCCCGAAGGCAGCTACGCCAGCGACGCGGCCGACGGCGCCAGGCGCATCATTGAATTCCGCCAGATGGTGATGGGCCTGCACGCAGCGGGCCTGCGCGTGGGCATGGACGTGGTCTACAACCACACCAACGCCAGTGGCCAGAACGCCAAGAGCGTGCTCGACCGCATCGTGCCCGGCTACTACCACCGCCTGGACGCGGCCGGTGTCGTCACCACCAGCAGCTGCTGCGACAACACCGCCACCGAAAACCTGATGATGGGCAAGCTGATGGTCGACTCGGTGGTGCAGTGGGCGCGCGAATACAAGATTGCCAGCTTCCGCTTCGACGTCATGGGCCACCAGCCGCGCGCGGTGATGGAGCAGCTGCAGGCCGCCGTCAACGCCGCCACCGGCCGCAGCGTGCAGCTGCTGGGCGAAGGCTGGAACTTCGGTGAAGTGGCCAACGGCCAGCGCTTTGCGCAGGCCGTGCAGGGCGGGCTGAACGGCACCCGCATCGGCAGCTTCGGCGACAAGCTGCGCGACGCCGTACGCGGCGGCGGCTGTTGCGACAGCGGGGCGTCGCTGGTCAGCAACCAGGGCTACATCAACGGCCTCTACTACGACCCCAACCCGCAAGGCGGCGGCAAGGTGCTGAACGACCTGCGCTGGTATGGCGATCTCATCAAGGCCGGTCTGGCCGGCAGCATTGCCGACTACACGCTGCGCACGCATTGGGACGCCGACCTGCCGCTGAAGGACCTGGGCGGCGCGGGCTTCGCTGCGCAGCCGGCCGAGGTGGTGAACTACGTCGAAAACCACGACAACCTGACGCTCTTCGACGTCAACGCCACCAAGCTGCCAGTGGCGACCAGCAAGGAAGACCGCGCACGTGTGCAGTTGCTGGGTGCGGGGCTGGTGGCGTTGAGCCAGGGCACCGCGTACTTTCATGCCGGCATGGACGTGCTGCGCAGCAAGAGCCTGGACCGCAACAGTTATGAAAGCGGCGACTGGTTCAACCGCCTGGACTGGAGCTACAGCGACAACAACTATGGCGTTGGCCTGCCCCGCGCGCCGGTGCACGCGGTGGACTGGCCCATCCTGAAGCCCTTCCTGGCCAACCCTGACATCAAGCCCGCGCCGGCCCAGATCGCGTGGATGCGCGACGCCTTCCGTGACCTGTTGAAGGTGCGCGCCAGCACCACGCTGCTGCGCATGAAGACGGCTGACGACATCAAAAGCCGGCTGAGCTTCCTCAACGGGGGCTCATCCCAGGTGCCCACGGTGCTGGTGGGGCACGTGAACGGCACGGGTTATGCCGGCGCCAACTACAAGGAGCTGGTGTACTTCATCAACGTGGGCACCGGCCCGCAGACGCTGACGCTGGGCGCGCTGGCCGGCAGGGCCTTCGAGTTGCACCCGGTGCAGGCGGCCAGCACGGCGACCGACCGCCGCGTGGCCACCGGTGCCGCGGTCAACACCGGCAGCGGTGCCTTCACGGTGCCAGCAAGGTCGGTGGCGGTGTTCGTGGTGCGTTGAACGCCGGCGCCAGCGGCGCCACGCATCCGAACTTCGGCGCCGTCATCACACCCCGGGGTCACGCGGGCATGCCACTATGCTCGGCCCATGCGACTTGACTCATCTGTGTCGACCATCACCGCGGGCTTCGTGGCCGTGTTGGTGGGCGTCACCAGTTCGGTGGCCATCGTGTTCCAGGCCGCAGCGGCATTGGGCGCCACGCCGGCGCAGGCCGCTTCGTGGATGTGGGCGCTGGGGCTGGGCATGGGTTTCACCAGCCTGGGTTTGAGCCTGTGGTACCGGCAGCCGGTGCTGACGGCCTGGTCGACGCCCGGTGCGGCGCTGCTTGTGACGGCCGGCGCGGGTGTGCCGATGGCCCATGCAATCGGTGCCTTCATGGTGTGTGCCGTGCTCATTACGCTGGCGGGGGTGACGGGCTGGTTCGAACGCGTGATGGGGCGTATCCCGCAGTCGCTGGCGGCGGCGCTGCTGGCCGGCGTGTTGACGCGTTTTGCAATGGAAGGTTTTGCCGCGTCGCAGCGCGAGTTCGGCCTCGTGTTCACGATGTTTGTCGTCTACCTGCTGGGCCGGCGCTGGTGGCCTCGTTATGCGGTGCCCGTCGTGTTGCTGGCCGGCGTGGTGGTGGCCGGGCTGCAGGGCCAGCTGCACCTGGGCGCGGTGCAGTGGCAATGGGCCACGCCGGTGTTCACGATGCCGGCCTTCAGCGTGGCGGCCACCGTGGGCATCGCACTGCCGCTGTTCGTGGTGACCATGGCGTCGCAGAACCTGCCGGGCGTGGCCGCGCAGCGTGCGGCCGGATACCACACACCGGTGTCGCCGGTAGTGGCCACCACCGGTTTGGCCAGCCTGGTGTTGGCGCCGTTTGGCGGTTATGCGTTGAATCTGGCCGCCATCACTGCGGCCATCTGCATGGGCCCCGAGGCCCACGCCGACCCCGCCCGGCGCTGGCAGGCCAGTGCAGCGGCGGGCGTCTTCTACATCGTGATGGGGCTGCTGGGCGGCGCCGTGGTGGGGCTGCTGGCAGCGTTTCCGAAAGCACTGGTGCTGGCGCTGGCCGGGTTGGCACTGCTGGGCACCATCGGTTCGGGCCTGGCAGCCGCGGTGAAGGACGAGCGCACGCGCGAGGCGGCGCTGATCACCTTTCTGATCACCGCCAGCGGCCTGAGCCTGTGGGGTGTGGGCGCGGCTTTCTGGGGCGTGGTGGCGGGCGGCCTGGCGCTGCTGGTGCAGCGCTGGCGGCGGTAGCGGCGTTGCGGCTACCTGCCCGCTGAGGCAGGTGCGCCGAGGATGGCCCGCTGCCTCAGGCGGCCGCCAGCGCTGGCGCCGAGGCTGTCGGCGCAGGCGCCGTCCGGTGTGCGGGGGTATGCAGCCGCACTTGGCACTGGCCGCCGGTCACGGTCACCACGGCGCCCTTGGGCAACATGTTCCAGGCGTCCGCCGGGTCGCCTTCATGGGCGCTGTCGCACAGCGGTTCGCTGGCCACGGTGGTGCCCATGCGTGTCTGCCGCAGGTACAGCGTGGGCGGTTGCTCGTCGCTGGCGATGCGAAAGGCCACCAGCTGATCACCGTCGCTCAGCACGGCCGCAAAGCGCAGCGGCTGCGTGATGCCCTGCTGCTGCATCAGCGCCATCGTGTCATCCAGCACCGCCAGCACCGCATCGGCAGCCGTCGCACCCGCATGGATGCGGGCCAGCGAGAGCAGAAACAGCAGTTCCGAATCGGTGGCGCCGCGCCTTTCGGCGTACAGCGCATCGGGCAGCCGCGCTTCCAGCGTGCGGCGCAACTGCGCGTAGCCGCCGATCTGCCCGTTGTGCATGAACAGGTGCCGGCCGTGGCGGAACGGGTGGCAGTTCTGTCGCGCAATGCCACCGGCCGTGGCCGCGCGCACATGGGCGAAGAACAGGTGCGACGACAGCGTTTGCGACAGTGCCAGCAGGTTGTCGTCGCTCCAGGCCGGCATCACCTCGCGGTAGACGCCGGGTTCGGCGCGGTCGCCGTACCAGCCGATGCCGAAGCCGTCGCCGTTGGTCTGCACATGGCCTTCGACGGCGCGCAACGACTGCCGCATCAGCGAGTGGCGGGGCTTGGCGATCAACTCTTCCAGGAAGAGTGGTTCACCCAGGTAGGCGGCAAGTCGGCACATGGCGGGCGCGCGGTGCGGCGCGGGGAGTGCGGGTCTCCGGGTTATCGGCCGCAGCCGGCAAAAGACAAGGGCCCCGCAGGGCCCTTGTTGGCAATACCCTTGGAAGAACTCGATCAGCGCATCGCCGACACCGGGGCTGTGGGCAACGCCGTGCCACCCGCACCGGCCCTGAAGCTCAGCGGGCTGATGGCCGTCTGCTGGCCCACGCTCGGCTTGCTCCAGTCGCACACACCGTCGGTGAACACGGCCTGCAGCCGCGCCCATTGAGGGTCGGTGAAGGTGCCTGCGGCGTAGTCGGTGCGCGCGTGGGCCTTCAGCTGGCACTTCAGCACATGCTCGGCACGCGGGCCGCCGGCCACCTGGCGCGGTGACAGCGAAGGCTTGAGGAACGGGTCGGCGTCGCACACCGCCTGGTCGGTGGTCTTCACCGTCTGCGTGGCGTCGGTGGGCAGGATGCAGAAGTTGGCAGCACCGGCCGGGCGCGCGCGACGCACCTTGCTTTCGATGCTGTCTGCGCCGCCGTCGGCCTTCAGCGCCGTGAGCCACTGGTTCATGGTGTTGTAGGCGTCCAGCGCCATCGTGCCAGGGGGCGTGAGGCCGGTGCGCGCGAAGCGCCACAGCGCCTGGTTGTCGGCGTTGCCGGCTTCGGCAACGATGCGGTCGCGGATGCCGAAGCTGTACCACTGGTGGTGGATGGGAATCGTGCCCGGCGTGTTGCCCGGCGGCACGGTGACGTTGGAATCGTCCCAGCCGCGCATGTCGATCATCGCCGTCTTGGCCAGGTTCTTGCCGCTGGCCACGATGCCTGAGCGGTAGGCGATTTCCAGCGCTGCGGTGTCGGCCGTGGTGCGCGCGGCGCGCGGCGTGCTGTCGCGGTCGATACCGCCCACCAGTTCGTTCAGCGTCACGTACTCTTCGGCGGTGATGGCACTGTCACGCAGGGCCTTCAGACCGTACTGCACGCCCACGTTGTCGCGGGTGTCGCGCGCAGCCGGCGAGCCCGGCACCTTGCCCCAGATCGACTCGGCCCAGCTCCAGGCGTTGCAGCGCGGCAGGTTGGCGGTGGTCACCGGATTGGCCGGGTCGTAGACGGCGCTGTTGGGCAGCTCGCAGTTGTTGCTGAACGTGGCGGCGCGCGTGATGGCGCCGGTGGTGTTGTTGCTGACCGTGGCACCCAGGTACAGGCCAGCGCGGCCGTTGTTGCCAAAGGCATTGAACCAGGCGTGGCAGGCGCTCTGGTCGGGGTGGCCGTTGATGGCGGCCTTCTTGGCGTTGATCTGTGCCTGCGTCAGGCCCGTGCTCAGCGCACCCCAGGCTGGTTTTTGATAGGCCTCGACCAGCAGCACGCAGTCGCCCACTTCCATCGACGTGGTTTCCGAATCGGGGTAGGTGCAGGTGGTGGTCACGCCGTCCAGCAGGCCCGGCATGATGGACGCGGTCATGTTCGAGTTGATCGAGCCGCCCGAGCAGCCGCTGCCGATGGTGAACTTGATGGCGCCGTAGCTGTCGCTGATGTGTTCCTTCATCATCATCACCGTCTCGCTCATCAGCACGCGGTTGGAATTGCGTGACGAGTCGGTCATGCTGTTGGCTACCACCAGAGCGCCTTTGCCCAGCTGCACGTCACTGCTGGACCATGCGGTGGCCGGCCGCGCCTGGCGCCGCGGCTGGCCGGTGCTGGCGCCAAAGTTGAACACCACCGAGCGGTTCCACGCGGCGTGCGGCGCCAGCGGGTCCCAGCTGGACTTGGTGCCGTCCCACAGCACGGCGATGTCGTAGATGCCGCGGTTCATGGTGCCGCGCTCCACGCGCACGATGTAGGGCACGCTGGTGCCGGCGTCAGTGGTGGTGGTGGCCAGGTCGCCGGGGGTGACGCCCGCGGTGTAGGGCTTGAAGCAGGGGTTGGCCGGCGGGTTGGCTGTGGTGGCCGGCGCCGCTGAGGTGGCCGACACCGACGGGCTCGGGTCGGGCAGCGCCAGGCTGCAGCCGGCGGTGGTGGTGCGGTAGTACAGCTTGTACTCGGTGGCGATGTTGCAGTTGGCGTCTGGTGCGCCGGCCAGGCCACTGGCGTTGGTGGCCGGGGTGTTGCCGCTGACGGCTTGCGGCACTGGCGTGGCGCAATAGAAAGGCGTGACCTGCGTGCCCGACAGCACGGGGCCGTGGCGCGGCGCATTGGTGACGGTCAGCGCCGCGGCGCTGGTGCCGGCCGTGCGTGCAACGATGGTGTTGTCGCCGGCAGCCAGGCCGGTGACGACCCCCACGTAGCGTCCGTTGCCCGCGGCCGTGAAGGCCGACGTCACGTCGCGCCCGCCCACGTCCACGCGCAAGCCGCTGGCCACCGAGCCGGAGGGCACCAGCACCTCGACGGTGACGTCGCCACCACTGACCAGGTCGGCGCGCTGGCTCAAGGTTCTGATCTCAACCGGGGCGTCGCTGTCGTCGGCGCAGCCCGACATCATCGCAGCCAGGGCCAGTGGCGTGACGGTCAGCAGGCATCGAACGGAAAGGCGGGGCTTCATGGGGGTGTCTCCTGGGGGTGTCGGGTGGAGGGCCGGGTGGGCGGTGGCTTGGCCGGGCCCGCCGGCTCGCTGGGTGGTTCTGAAGGCTGACCTGCAGGCAGATCTGCCGCCCTGATGGCGGCCGGCTTCACGGCCTTCCAGCCCTGCACTGTGGTTGCTCGATCGATGGTTTGCCCACGGGCCTAACCCTGTTCGGGTTTGTCTGCATGGCCGCGTGCGCGCGGCCCGGCGCGGCCGAGCCGCCTGTGCAACACTGCCGGCCCGCGTCCCTGCCCGATCCGCCGCACACCGCCCATGAAAAAGCTGCTTTTTGTTGTCGACCCGTTGGAGTCATTCAAGACCTACAAGGACTCCACGTTCGCCATGATGAAAGAGGCCGCCGCGCGCGGCCACCGCTTGATGGCGTGTGAACCGAAAGACCTGCGCTGGCAGCTTGGCGAGCCGGTGATCGGCTTCGTGCGCGACATCAAACTCACCGGCCGCCCCGGCGACGGCCACAGCGGCGACTGGTTCGAGGCCGCGCAACAGGCGCCCGACGAGCGCCCGCAACCGCTGCACGAAGTGGACGCGGTGCTGATGCGCAAGGACCCGCCATTCGACAGCGAGTACTTCTATGCCACGCACCTGCTCAGCCAGGCCGAACGTGAAGGCGCGCGCGTGTTCAACAAGGCTTCGGCGCTGCGGGAGCACCCCGAAAAGCTGGCGATCCTGGAGTTCCCGCCGTACATCGGCCCCACGCTGGTGACGCGCGACGCCGCCGACGTGAAGCGTTTTCACGCCGAGCACCGCGACATCATCTGCAAGCCGCTGGACGGCATGGGCGGCATGGGCATCTTCCGCGTCGGGCCCGATGGCATGAACCTGGGCAGCATCACCGAGACGCTGAACCGCAACGGCGCGCAGACGCTGATGGTGCAGAAGTACCTGCCGGAGATCGTCAAGGGCGACAAGCGGGTGCTGGTCATCGGCGGCGTGCCGGTGCCGTTTGCGCTGGCGCGCATTCCGCAGGGCAGCGAGATCCGCGGCAACCTGGCGGTGGGCGGCAAGGGCGTGGCGCAGCCGCTGAGCGCGCGCGACCGCGAGATCGCCGAAGGCCTGGGCCCGGTGCTGGCTGCGCGGGGGCTCCTGCTCGTGGGCCTGGACATCATTGGCGACTGCCTGACCGAGATCAACGTCACCAGCCCCACGGGCTTTGCCGAGATCACGCACCAGGCCGGCTTCGACGTGGCCAAGCGCTTCATCGACGCGCTGGAAGCCGCACTCTGAGCTTGTGCGCCAAGAGACCATGGACGTCATCTCCGCCCTCGACAACAGCCTGCGCTACGACGCCGAATACGGCACGCGCCTGAGCAACCACCTGCCGATGCTGCTGGTGGCGTTGCACCGCCTGGGCGCCACCGATGAGCGGCTGGCGGCGGCCAGTGCGAACTACGCCGGCAAATTGCACGCGATGCCGCCGCTGCAAACGTGGAACCTCGGCGACCCCTGGCGCGTGCCGCTGGGCCAGCCGGCGGCGTGGCCGCGCTTCCGCGACCTGTTCACCATCTGGCTACGGGAGGAACTTGCAGGCGAAACGCTGCGCCAAACCCTGCCCGCACTGATGCCCGGTTGCGGCGCTGCCGCCTTCCACGGGCTCATCCGGACGGCTTATGCCGTGGATGCGGCGCATCGAGCCGAACTGGCTCACGCGCTGGCCTACTGGTCGAGCCGGTGGCTGGACCTGGGGGTGAACAATTCGTCTGACGGCGGCCAGGATGCCAGCCCTGAAGGCCAGCGGGCCGATCCGACGCCGCTGTTGAAGGCGGCTGCTGCCGTGCCCGGTGTGGGCGGCAGCGCTTCTGGCTACATCGTCGAGCGCATGCACCACGCCGCCTGGCAGCCGGGTTTTGCCGCCGCCGTGGGCGGCTTGCGGCTGGATGAAGCCACCCTGCCGCGCCTGGCCCGCCACGCCGCGCGGCTGTATGCGCGCAGCGGCAACTTCACCGTGCTGCACCTGGTCACCAGCGCCTGGGCACTGCGTGTGCTGCTGCCGTTTGTCGACGAAGACGACCTGCCTGCCGCAATGGGCGGCTACTGGCGCGCCTACGCCGCAGGCGCTGTCAGCGTAGCTGAGAAAACGCTCAAGACCGGCCCCGCACCAGACCCCTGGCCCTGGCCGCGCATCGTGCAGGCGGCCGTCAACAGCGACGACGAACATGTGGTGAAACTGGTGCACGCCTGCCAGCAAGAACAGCAGGCGCATGGCGGCGCCGACGACTGGCAGCGTGCGGCTACGCGGGCTTTGCTGGGCGCCTGACGCGCTGAAGTCGGGCCTGCGGTCTGCGCGGCTGCGCCAGCGTGCAGGACCGACCAGCGCTGAATACCGCGGCCATCCATCAGCAGGCCCTCGACCCGCCATGTGGAAAGGTTCCCTGATCCGCGGCGTTGCCCCGCGTCAAGAAACCTGGCCGGGTGCCACGGCACCGCACACCACCGCGGTGCGCCTGGCCGCGCCGCCCCTGACAATCCCCACATGGCCCTGCTCACCCTTTCCAACGCCCACCTCGCTTTCGGCCATGTGCCCTTGCTCGACGGTGCCGCCCTTTCACTCGAAGCCGGCGAGCGTGTCGCGCTGATCGGCCGCAACGGCACCGGCAAGTCTTCACTGATGAAGGTGCTGGCCGGGCTGGACAAGCCCGATGACGGCGTGCTGCAGCTGCAGACCGGCCTGCGCCGCGTCTATGTCGCACAGGAGCCGCTGTTCGACAGTGGCGCGTCGGTGTTCGACGCCGTGGCCGAAGGCGTGGCCGAAGCGCGCGAACTGCGCGAGAAGTTCGAGCGCCACGACCCCGCCGACGACATGGACGCGGTGCAGACGCGCCTGGAAGCGCTGGACGGCTGGACCTGGGAGCAGCGGGTCGACCAGGCCCTGCAGCGCCTGCAACTCGACCCGCAGGCGCTGGTGCACGACCTCTCCGGCGGCACCAAGAAGCGCGTGGCGCTGGCGCGTGCGCTGGTGGCCATGCCCGACCTGCTGCTGCTGGACGAGCCCACCAACCACCTCGACATCAGCGCCATCGAGTGGTTGCAAGAGCTGCTCAACGGCTGGCGTGGTGCGCTGGTCTTCGTCAGCCACGACCGCGCCTTTATCGACGCCGTGGCCAGCCGCATCGTCGAGCTCGACCGCGGCATCCTGCGCAGCTACCCTGGCAGCTTCACCACCTACGAAGGCACCAAGGCGCGTGAATTGGAAGACGAAGCGCTGGCCAATGCGCGTGCCGAAAAGTTGCTGGCGCAGGAAGAGGTGTGGATACGCAAGGGCGTGGAGGCCCGCCGCACGCGCAGCGTGGGCCGCGTGCAGCGGCTGGTGAAGCTGCGCGAGGCACGCGCCTCGCGCCGCGACAGTCTGGGCCAGGTGAAGCTGGAGCTCGCCGGCGGCCTGCCGCCCGGCAAGATCGTGGCCGAGCTCACCGACGTGGGCATGCGCTTTGGCGACAAGCAGCTGATCAGCGGCTTCACCGCCACCATCCTGCGTGGCGACAAGGTGGGTCTGATCGGGCCCAACGGCGTGGGCAAGACCACGCTGCTCAAGCTCATCCTGGGTGAACTGCAGCCCACCAGTGGCAAGGTGCGCCAGGGCACCAGGCTGCAGGTGGCCTACTTCGACCAGATGCGCGCCGCGCTGAACCTGGACGCCACGCTGATCGACACCATCAGCCCCGGCAGTGAATGGATCGAGATCGGACAGGCGCCCGACAAGGTGACGCGCAAGCACGTGATGAGCTACCTGACCGATTTCCTGTTCTCGCCCGAGCGCGCCAACTCACCCGTGCGCACCCTGTCAGGCGGCGAGCGCAACCGCGTGCTGCTGGCGCGCCTGTTCGCGCTGCCGGCCAACGTGCTGGTGCTCGACGAGCCCACCAACGACCTCGACATCGACACGCTGGAACTGCTGGAAGAGCTGCTGCAAAGCTATCCCGGCACGGTGTTTCTGGTCAGCCACGACCGGCGCTTCCTGGACAACGTGGTCACCAGCACCATCGCCTGGGAAGGCGACCCGGCCTATGGCGGCCGGCCTGGCCTGTGGCGTGAATACGAAGGTGGTTACGAAGACTGGAAGGTGCAGCGCGAACGCGGCCGCGTGCTGGCGCAGGCGGCAGCCAGCGCGGCTGCCGCGACGGCCGCGGCGCCCAGGCCCGCCGCCGCCAAGACAGCGGCGGCCAAGGCCAAGCTCAGCTACAAGGAACAGCGCGAGCTGGAAGCATTGCCGTCGCGCATCGAAGCGCTGGAGGCCGAGCAAAAGGTGCTGCACGAGCGTCTGGCCCGCCCCGACCTGTATGCCAAGGAACCGCAGCTGGTGCCGCAGTTGCAGGCGCGCCATGAAGCCTTGGAGACCGAACTGCTGCAGGCACTGGAACGCTGGGAAGCCCTGGGCGCGGTGTAGGCCCTGGTGCCGCCCGGCGCTGCGCCAACGAGCTGCGCCAACGAGCGGCGCTAATGAGCGGCACTAACGAGCGACACTAACGAGCGGCACTACCGAGTGGCACTAACGAGCGGCGCTGGCGGCGGGCGCGGCTGGCGGGGATGCAGGGGCGGCCACTGGGGCCGAAGCGGGCGCCATCTGGGTGTAGATGGCCTGCGACAGCGCCAGCAATGTTTCCTTGGGCAGCGCACCCACCAGCGCGTAGCCGGCGCCTTCTTCGACCCAGTAGAACATGCCCACCGCGCCGTGCTGCTCGTAGCGGAAGGCGGCCGGCGTGCCCACTTCGGGCTTGCGCAGGTACACCGTCACGCGCCTTTGCTGCGCGTCCTGGTACATCAGCTGCGCGCTCTTGCCGGGGCCGTCGGGCAGCAACCGGCCACCCACCAGTTCGAAACCCCGGGCCTGCAGGTCGAACAACTTCACCGGCACCTCGATGCGCCGGGTGAGCCAGCGCGACAGGTGTTCTTCCTGCGCCTTGACCTCCACCGCGTGGCGCGGCTCGGCCACGTAGACGCTGTGCGCAAAGGCCGCGCGTTGCACCCAGCCCTGGGCCGAGCCGGCTGCCAGCTGCTGCCGCTGCAGCGCCAGTTGTTGGGCATGGCGCTGCTGCTGCCACTGCCACACGCCAGCGCCGCCCGCCAGCGCGCCGGTCAGCAAGAGGCCCGCCGCTGCTGCCGCCATGGCCCAGCGCGGCAGGGCGCGTCGGCGCCACACCGCCGACAGCAGGGCCGGCGGCACGGGCTCGTTCAGCACTGCATCGAAGCGCTGCGACAGCGCCGCGCGGTCGGCGCGCCACGCGGCCACCAGGGCCTGGTCCTGCGGATGGTCGTGCAGCCAGGCTTGCGCGCGGTCGCGGTCCTCGGTGTTCAACTCGCCGTCAACCCAGGCGCTGAGCATCTCCTCGGAGATCGGGCCTGCGGACGCGCCGCTGGTGTTCTTGTCGTCCATGTTCATACCACCCGCTTGAGCTGGGTGCCGGGTTGCGGGCGTGCCGGGCGGCTGTGGCCGTCCAGAAAACCGCGCATGGCCGCGCGGGCGCGGCAGACGCGCGACATCACGGTGCCGATGGGGATGTGCAGCACTTCGGCCACTTCGGCGTAGCTGAGCTGTTCCACGCACACCAGCAGCAGGGGCTGGCGCTGTTCAGCCGGCAGGCGGGCCAGCGCTGCTTCCAGGTCCAGCCGCAAGCCCTGGGTGTGGCTGTTGTCGGCTTGCCGGTCGTCCTGCACGCGCTGCAGCTCGGTGGGGTCGGTGACGGCCACGCGGGAGTCGCGGCGTATCGAGTCGAGGTGCGCGTTGTGCGCGATGGACAGCAGCCAGACACCGATCTCGCGCTGCGGGTCGAACTGCCGCCAGTGCGCCAGCGCGCGTTCCAGCGCCTGTTGCGACAGGTCGTCGGCCGCCGCGGGGTCGAAGGTCAGCGCGCGCGTGTAGCGGCGCAAGCGTGGGATGACGTCCAGCAGCTGGCGGCAAAAGGCGGGCGGGGCGTCCATGGCAGAGGATACGGTGGCGGCGTCCGCATTATTCCCAGCGCGATGGCCGGCGCTGCCATCTGCGTGCTTTCGTCCGCACCCTGCACGGGCGCTCGATGGCACTCAAGGGCTGGGCGCGCCGATCAACCCGGCTGCGTGGCCAGCACGCGCGCCAGCAGGGTGTCCGGTGTGTCGCTCACTGCAAGGCCGTTGATGCCCGCGAGCGTGGCGCTGGTCAGCAGCACGGCAAAGGCGAAAGAGGCGAGGCGGGCGGTGATCGAGGTCTTCATGATGGGGTCCTTGGCGGTGCGGTAGGGGTGTTCGATGGGTGCACTGTAGGCAGCCTGCCCCCGCGGCGCCTGCCCGATGCGACCATCTGCGCGCCCTGGGCGATGAAGCGCCCACCACGCCGACAAAGCGCAGCACACGCTGCACCACCTGGGCCGAGGGCCGTTTGCGGTGCCGTCGCGGGTGGCGTCGGGCGCGGCCTGAAGGTTTGCCCGACGCCGGTCCTGCAACTCAGCGCCCGCGCAACTCCGCCACCCGCTGCCAGAAGCGCGCTTCCTGCGCGGTGGCAAAGTTCACCCGCATCAGCGTCCCCGCCTTGCGCGTGGCGTGAAACAGCGCGCCGGGCGCGGTGAGCCAGCCCTCTGCCAGCAGCACGCGCGCCAGCGCTTCAGTATCGGTGCCCACGTCCACCCAGCCGAACAAGCCAGCCGGCGGGGTGACGAAGTCGCAGCCGGCCTCGCGCGCCAGCCGCACCGTGCGTGCGCGCGCTGCGGCCAGCCGGGTGGTCACGCGTTCGGCATGGCGGCGCAACTGGCCTTGTTCCAGGCACAGCGCCACGGCCTGCTCCAGCGGCGCGGGGGTGGTCAGTGTGGTCAGCAGCTTGGTGTCGATGAGGCGCTGCGCCAGGTCGGGCGCGGCGGCCAGGTAGCCCACGCGCCACTGCGGCGTGAGGATCTTCGAGAAGCCCGACACGTAGACCGTGCGCTTCAGCCCGTCCAGTTGCGCCAACCGCGTGGCGTGCGGCGGCGCCAGCCAGGCGTAGGTGTCGTCTTCGACGATGGTCAGGTCATGCGCTTCGGCCAGCCGCAGCACCTGGTGCGCCGCCGATGGCGACAGCGACGCACCGGTGGGGTTGTGCAACACCGAGACGGTGACGTAGACGCGCGGGCGGTGCTGCTGCAGCAGCGCCTGCATCACCCCCAGGTCAGGCCCTTGTTCACCGCGCGGCACCGGCAGCAGCCGCATGCCCTGGCGCGACAGGCGCGCAAACTCGGTGGCCCAGCCGGGGTCGTCCACCAGCACCGCGTCGCCGGGCTGCAGCAGCGTGCGGCACACCAGGTCCAGCGCGTGCGTGGCACCGGTGGTGGTAACGAACTGGTCGGGCGCCGCCGCGATGCCCAGGTCGGCCAGCCGCTGCGACAGCGCCCGGCGAAGGCGCGAGTCGCCGGCCGGCTCGCCGTAGCGCAGCCAGTCGTCGCTGCGGCTGCACACCTGGCGCAGCGCGCGCTGCAACGGTGCCGCGTCGAGCCAGTTTTCGGGCAGGGTGCCCATGCCGGGTGAAGGTTTGCTGCCCTGCACCTGAAACATGCTGCGGATGAGTGCGGTGGCGTCCACGGGCGCGGCCGGCGGCAATGGCGGTACCGCGGCCATGCCGGACCGGGCCGTGCGGGTGGCGTGGCTGTCGGCGGCGGTTTCGCGCACGAAGAAGCCGCGCTGCGGCAGCGCCTGCACCAGGCCGCGCGCCTGCAGCAGGTCGTAGGCGGCCACCACGGTGCTGGTGCTCACGCCATGGTGCTGTGCACCCTGGCGCACCGACGGCAGCCGCGCGCCCGGGGCCAGCAGTCGCTGGCTGATCTGCTGCGCCAGGCGCTGCGCGATCTGCTCGCTCAGCGTGGCGTGCCCGCTGTGGTCGAGGGAGCGGGGGGTGGCCCGTGTGAGATAGGCGGTGGCTGGTGCCGCCGCGTCTGGCGGCGCAGGCGATGGCACTGCTGCTGCGGCGACCGCCACAACCGCCCCGCGCGGCCGGGACTTGGTGACGGGCCTTTCACGGCTGAGCATGGGTGTGGACCTGGCGGGGGGCTGTGTACTTGGCATGACCCATACAGTGTCTGAATCTGTGGTGTCAAGTGTACTGATTCTGTATTGCTGCTCTGCCCTAGACTGCGGCCATGCCCACCACCGAGCCCCTCGCCCTGGCGATGACCGCGGCCGAGCTCAGCAGCCTGCTGATGTTTGCCACCGCGATGGCCTTCACGCCCGGGCCCAACACCACGCTGGCAGCAGCGCTGGCCGCCAACCACGGCCTGCGCCACGCGCTGCGTTTCGTCGTGGCGGTGCCGTTCGGCTGGGGCCTGCTGCTGGTGGGCTGCACGCTCGGGCTGGGCACGCTGCTGCAGGCGCAGCCGGTACTGCAGGCCGTGGTCAAGTGGGGCGGGCTGGGCTACATGGTCTGGCTGGCTTTCAAGCTCGGCCAGAGCGGCACCCTGGCGCAGGCCGACGCCAGGCGATTCGACGTCGGCTTCGGCAAGGGCGTGGCGCTGCAGTTCGTCAACATCAAGGCGTGGATGAATGCGCTGCTGATCACCGCCGGCTGGGTGACCGTGGTGCAGCCGCCGTGGGCGCGGCTGGCCGTGGTGCTGCCGCTGATGATGGCTTACGGCTTTGCCAGCAACTTCACCTATGCGGTGGCCGGCTCGGCGCTGCGCGGCTGGCTGGCGCAGGGCCGGCGGCTGTTGTGGTTCAACCGCACGCTGGCGCTGGTGCTGCTGGCCACGGCCTTGTGGATGGCGTGGCTGTGAGTGCCGCACCGACGCGTCCCGGCGTGGCGGCGGCGGCAGTGCCGGCCGCTGTCCCGGCCGCTGTCCCGGCCGATCTGCCGGCCACGGAAGGGCCCACCGCTGCCCAGGTCACCCGCGGCCTGCTGCTGGGCGTCCTGGGCGTGGCCATCTTCGCCATGACCTTGCCGATGACGCGCCTGGCGGTGGGCGACGTCAGCGCGCCGCAGTTACCGCCGGCCTTTGTCACCGCGGGCCGCGCCGCGGTGGCCGGGCTGCTGAGCGCGTTGTACCTGTTGGCCGTGCGCGCACCGCGCCCGCCGCGCGGGCAGTGGCCGGCCCTGGCGCTGTGTGCGGTGGGCACGGTGATCGGCTTTCCGCTCTTCCTGGCGCTGGCGCTGCGGCAGGTGGATGCGATGCACGCGGCCGTGGTCACCGGGCTGATGCCGCTGGGTACCGCGGTGGTGGGCGCGCTGGTGCTGCGGCAGCGGCCGTCGCTGGGCTTCTGGTTGTGTGCATGGCTGGGCTGCGGCCTGGTGCTGGCCTTTGCCGCCTGGCAGGGCAGTGGGCGCCTGAGCCTGGCCGATGCTTATCTGCTGCTGGCCGTGCTGGCCGGGTCGGCGGGTTATGTGGCCGGTGCGCGTGCATCGGCGGTGATGCCGGCGCAGCACGTCATCAGCTGGTTGCTCGTGGGCAGCCTGCCGCTGACGCTGGCGGTGGCGCTGTGGTTGTGGCCTCAGCAGCCGGCCACGCCCGGTGCCTGGCTGGGTTTTGCTTACGTCTCGGTGTTCTCGATGTGGCTGGGCTTCTTCGCCTGGTACCGTGGCCTGGCGCTGGGCGGCGTGTTGCGCGTCAGCCAGGTGCAGCTGGTGCAGCCCTTCCTGTCGTTGCTGTTTGCCGTGCCGGTGCTGGGTGAATCGCTGCAACCACTGACGCTGGTGTTCTCGCTGGCGGTGATCGCGGTGGTGTTCGTGGGCCGGCGCATGCCGGTGGCGCATGGAGCGAAACCATGAACCGCACACCGGGCGCTGCGCGCGCGCAGAACACGGCCGCTGCGCCCGACAACCTGCACGCGCCGCGGACATTGGGTCTGCTCGGTGGCATGAGCTGGGAGTCCACGGCCGTGTACTACCGCCTCATCAACCAGGGTGTGGCGCAGCGGCTGGGCGGTTTGCACAGTGCGCCGCTGGTGCTGCACAGCGTGGACTTCGCCACCATCGCCGCGCTGCAGGCAGCGGGCGACTGGCCGCGGGCCGGCCAGGTGCTGGCGCAGGCTGCGGCGGGCCTGCGCGCCGCGGGTGCGCAAGCGCTGGTGCTGGCCACCAACACCATGCACAAGGTGGCGGGTGCCATCGAGGCCGGCAGCGGCCTGCCGCTGCTGCACATTGCCGATGCCACCGGCGCGGCCCTGCACGCTGCCGGCGTGCAGCAGGTGCTGCTGCTGGGCACGCGCTTCACGATGGAAGACGACAGCATCCTGCGCAGCCGTCTGCAGCTGCAACCCGGTCTTCACGTGCGCGTGCCCGAAGCCGATGAACGCGCGCTGCTGCACCGCGTCATCTTCGACGAACTGTGCCGTGGCGTGGTCAATGCCCCGTCGCGTGCCGAAGTGGTGGCCCTGATCGCGCGCCATGCGGCACGGGGAGCGCAGGCCGTCATCCTGGGCTGCACCGAACTGATGCTGCTGCTCGACGACAGCAGCAGCCCGCTGCCCACGTTCGACAGCACGGCCTTGCACGCCGCTGCAGCCGTGCGGTGGATGTTGGGCGACACAACAGCACAACCCCGTCCGGAGACAAGCCCATGAAGTGGACCCTGGCACGGCGCGCCGCGCGCCTGAACCCCAGCACCATCCGCGAGATCCTGAAGATCACCGAACGGCCGGGCATCATCAGCCTGGCCGGTGGCCTGCCCTCGGCCGACACCTTCCCCGTGGCGGCGATGCAGGAAGCCACCGCGCGCGTGCTGCGTGAACAGCCGCGCGAGGCGCTGCAATACGCGGCCAGCGAAGGGTTTGCCCCGCTGCGTGAATGGGTGGCCGGTGAACTGTCGTCGCAAGGCCTGCACTGTGACGCCGACCAGGTGCTCATCACCACCGGCTCGCAGCAGGGCCTCGATCTGGTGGGCAAGGTGCTGATCGACCCGGGCAGCACGGTGGCCGTGGAGTCGCCCACCTACCTGGGCGCGTTGCAGGCCTTCGCGCCCTATGAGGCCGAGTTCCTGAGCGTGGCGGGCGACGACGACGGCCCCTTGCCCGACGGCCTGGCCGAAGCCGCGGCGCAGGGCGCGCGTTTCATGTACCTGCTGCCGAACTACCAGAACCCGAGCGGCCGCTGTCTGGGCGCGCAGCGGCGCCAGGCGCTGGCCGCCGCGGCGCTGCAGGCCGGCCTGCCGGTGGTGGAAGACAACCCCTACGGCGACCTGTGGTTCGACACCCCGCCACCACCGCCGTTGTCGGCCACGATGGGCGTGGGCGGGAAGGGGGGCAGCGACGGCAGTGCGGTCTATCTGGGTTCTTTTTCCAAGGTGCTGGCACCGGGCCTGCGCCTGGGCTACATGGTGGCGCCGCGGGCCCTGTACCCCAAGCTGTTGCAGGCCAAGCAAGCAGCCGATCTGCACACACCCGGCTTCAACCAGCGTGTGGTGTTTGAAGTCATCAAGGACGGTTTCCTGCGCGACCACGTGCCCACCATCCGCGCCCGCTACAAGCGCCACCGCGACGCGATGCAGGCTGCGCTGGTGACGCACCTGCAGGACCTGCGCGGCCGCGACGGCAGCCGCGTGCGCTGGCAGACCCCTGCGGGCGGCATGTTCTTCTGGCTGCACCTGCCCACCGACGTCGACGCCACGGCGCTTCTGCCGCAGGCGGTGGAAGCGGGCATGGCCTACGTGCCGGGGGCGCCGTTTTTCGCCAATGGCGGGCACGTCAACACGCTGCGGCTGAGTTACGTCACGGTGCCGCCGGCGCAGATCGAGGCCGGTGTGGCGGCACTGGCCGGGGTGTTGAAAGCGGCCTTGGTGTGAAAGGGCCGGCACGGCGGGCCCGCTCGGCGGGCGCGTGTCGAGGGCCGGTGCGCTGGCGGCGCATCGGGAAGTGCTGACACGGCCCGTGGCAAGGCCTTCGCTGCGCCGCGGTCTAGGGCGCTGCCGGCGCTACCAGCGCGCCCTGAATGCCATGCCGCTTCAACGCGTCGGCGACGAAGCCCGATGCCTTGGCGCGTTCGACAAAGGCGCGCAGCGCCTGCTGTGCCGCGTCGCCCCGGTTGGCCTGCACGCCCATGGCCTGCTCGATGACCATGAAGCGCCCGGGCAGCAGGCGCAGCCCGGGCAGGCGTGCGGCGTCGGCCTGCAGTTGCTGCTTCACGCCCGCGGCCACGTCGGCGTTTTCGGCGATGAAGGTGTCCACCACGGCCGGTGACGACGGCGCGCGCAGCAGCCGCGCGGCCTTGATCTCGCGCGTCAGGTACAGGTCGTAGGCACTGCCCTTGCCCACCATCACGGTGGTGCCGGCGCGGTCGACCTCGGCGTTGTCCTTCAGCGGCGAGGCCTGGCGCACCAGGTAGGCGCCTTCGATCTGCACGTAAGGCGCGCTGAAGCGCACGCCGTCGCTGCGCAACGGGTCGACGGCGAAGAAGCCGATGTCGGCCTGGCCGCTCTTCACCGCGTCCACCGAGTGGGCGGCCGTGCCGAACACCACCAGCTCCACCGGCACGCCCAGTTCGGCGCCCAGCGCACGGGCGAGGTCGACCGACACGCCAGACACGACGCCAGTGCCCGCGTGCTTGTTGGCCAGGATGGGGTTGCCCAGGTTGATGCTGGCGCGCAGCGTTCCGGTGGGCGCAAAGGCGGTGCGGAGTTCGGGTGTCATGGACTTGGGTGTGGTGCAGCCGGTGACGGCGGCGCAGGCCAGGGCCCATGCGGCGGTGAAACGGCGGCGGTTCATGTGTAGTGTCATGGCTGCATTGTGGAGCGTTGGACGCAGCGATCAAGCGCTGAAACCGCCGTGCCCTGGCCCTGGGCGGGGTCGGGCTTCAAGCCAGGCGTCAGGGCAACTGGTGGTATTGCGCCGCCAGCGCCTTGAATGCACCCGTGTCCGGCGCGGTGCCGAGTTCTTCGCCCATCAGCGTGGCCACCGCGTCGGCCTGCCGGGCGGCTTCTGCGGCATCCAGAAACAGCAGCCGGCTGCGCCGTGCCAATACGTCTTCCACGGTGCGCGCCATCTCGTAGCGCACGGCGAAACGCACCATCGCCTCACTCATGCCACCGTGGCCGCTTTCTGCGTCGCGCCAGAGCCAGTGCTGCGCGCCAGGCAGGCCGCGCAGCACCGCCACCTCGCTGCCGTACAGGTGTTCGCCGGGTGGTTCGCCCAGCGGGCGGCCGGGCGCTGCGCCCAGCAGCGGCAGCCGCGTGGTGACGTTGCCCGGCCGCTGCGCCAGCAGGCCGGCGGCCATGCAGCGGTCGAGCACGTCTTCGGCCATGGCGCGGTAGGTGGTCCACTTGCCGCCGGTCACCGTGACCAGGCCCGACCGCCCCACCAGCACCGTGTGCTCGCGCGACAGCGCCTTGGTGTCGCCGGCGTCTTCATCGGGCGGCTTGACCAGCGGCCGCATGCCGACCCAGATCGAGCGCACGTCGGCACGCTGCGGCGCGCGTGCCAGGTAGCGCCCGGCTTCACCGAGGATGAAGTTCACCTCTTCGGCAAAGGGCTTGGGCTCGCGCGGCAGGTCTTGCCGCGGTGTGTCGGTGGTGCCCAGGATGGTCTTGCCCAGCCACGGCACGGCAAACAGCACACGGCCGTCGGCGGTCTTGGGCACCAGCAGCGCGTGCGGGCCGGGCATGAAGGCGCGGTCGACGATGAGGTGCACGCCCTGGCTGGGCGCCACCATCGCAGAACGTTTGGCGGCTGCAGCCGAAGCGTCGGCGTTCGGGCCGGCGGCGTCGTGGTCCATGTCGCGCACCGCGTCCACCCACACGCCAGTGGCGTTGACCACGCAGCGCGAGCGCAGCACCACGGCCTGGCCGGTCTCGCGGCAGCGCACCTGCACGCCGTGCACCTGGCCGCTTTCGCGCAGCAGCGACTCGGCCGCGCAGTGGTTGATGACCACCGCGCCGCGCGCCGCCGCGGTGCGCGCCAGCAGCAGTGCCAGGCGGGCGTCGTCGAACTGGCCGTCCCAGTAGCGCACGCCGCCCCACAGGCCCCGGGCGTTGACGCCGGGCATCAGTTCCAGCGTGCGCCGCGTGCTGAGCCACTCGGTGGCGCCCAGGCCCTGGCTGCCGGCCAGCGCGTCGTAGGCTTTCAAGCCCGCGCCGTAGAAGCCGCGCTCCCACCAGTGGTAGCCGGGCATCACGAAGGGCAGGCGCTGCGCCACGTGCGGCGCATTGGCGAGCAGCCGCGTGCGTTCGTGCAGCGCCTCGCGCACCAGCGAGATGTTGCCTTGCGCCAGGTAGCGCACGCCGCCGTGCACCAGCTTCGTGGCACGCGAACTGGTGCCGGCAGCGAAGTCGTGCGACTCCACCAGCGCCACGCTCAAGCCGCGCACTGCGGCGTCCAGCGCCACGCCCAGCCCGGTGGCACCGCCGCCGATGATGACGATGTCCCAGGCCCCGCCGGGGGGCGTTTGCTGCAGGCGCGCCAGCAGGTCGGAACGGGGCAGGAGCTGGCTCATGGTGGTGGTTGCCTCTTCATGCAGGCTCTGGCTCTTCAGGAAACGAAATTCACCGGCAGGCCCGCCACGTCCACGCGCGCCGTCAGCACGCACCCGGCCAGCGGCTGCAGCGCCAGTTCTTCGGCGCTGCGGTTGTGGCGTGCCGTGGTGATGTAGAGCGTCTTCAGGTCGGGCCCGCCGAAGCA
This sequence comes from Rubrivivax sp., assembly GCA_031429255.1. Taxonomy (GTDB): domain Bacteria; phylum Pseudomonadota; class Gammaproteobacteria; order Burkholderiales; family Burkholderiaceae_C; genus Rubrivivax. The sequence goes on along the minus strand of JANOZF010000024.1, from coordinate 8,716 downwards.
GGGCATCGTGGCGCAGCGCACCGGCAGCGCGATGTCCTGCACCGCGTCGCCCTGGGGCGACAGCCGCAGCAGCCGCTGCCCTTCGAACATGGCCACCCAGTAGTGGCCCTCGGTGTCGACTGCGGCGCCGTCGGGCCGCCCCCCGTAGTCGGCCAGCGCCTGGCCGGGCTGGCGCGGAGGGAACTGCGCCCACACCTGCGCCGGGCCCAGCGTGCCGTTGGCAGGATCCAGCGTGTGCGCAAAGATGCGGTGGCTGCTGGTGTCGCTGCGGTACAGCATGCGGCCCTCGGGGCTGAAGGCCAGACCGTTGCTGACGGTGATGCCGTCGAACAGCCGCTTCAGCTGGCCGTCGGCCCAGCCGTAGAAGGCCGCCAGCGCCGGCTGCCGCGGTTCATAGATGGTGCCCACCCAGAAGCGGCCCTGGGCGTCGGCCTTGCCGTCGTTGAAGCGCTCGTGCCGCTCGTCGTAGGGTGCTTCGCACAGCCGATGGCGCTGTCCGCTGCGCGTGTCGAAGTTGAACAGGCCGTCACGAAAGGCCACCAGCAAGCCGCCGCCCAGGCGGGGCGCGATGCTGGCGGGTTCGCTGTCCTGCGGCCAGGCGTCGTGTTGCTGGCGCCCCGGGTGCCAGCGGTGCAGCGTCTTGCCGGGAATGTCGCACCAGTACAGCGCCGCTTCGTCGGGATGCCAGAAAGGCGACTCGCCCAGCAGCGATGGGGGCACCGGCAGCGCCTGCCAGTGCAGCGCAGCCGTCGCCGGTGTGGCAGCCGCTGCCGTGGCGCTCGTCATGTGGTGCCGATCTCCAGCTTCAGCCAGGCGTCCAGCGTGGCCTGCGGCGCCACGCTGCGCAGGCCGTGCGCGGCCGGGTCGGCCATGTGGATGGCGTTGCTGACGTGGCTCACCGGCTCGACGCAGTAATACGGCTTGGTGTCGGGCGTGAACACCACCAGGTAGGGCAGCGACGACGTCAGGCGCAGCGAGAGCTTCTCGTCGCGGATGCGGGCCGCACCGCGCCAGCCTTCGAAGCAGTTGTCGAAGGCCAGGTGCGACACGTCGCCATCGATGCCCGGCTGCGGCACGCGGCGCGTGGGCAGGCCGGTGGCGTCGTTTTCCCAGCGATCGGTGAGCTCGACATGCAGGCGGCTGCGCGAACGTTTCGGAAAGTAGGGGTGCCAGCCCAGGCCCACCGGTTGTGGCTGCGCAGCGGTGTTGGTGAAGGCCAGGTGCACCTCCAGCGCGTCGGGCGTGAGCACAAAGCGCTGGCGCAGGCTGAAGTCGAAGGGCCAGTGGGCGTCGGCATGGTGGGTGTAGCCCAGTTCGGCCTGCGCCGAGCTGGCGCTGCTGTTGCTGCCCATCACGTTCCAGGGCCGCTGCCAGGCCACGCCGTGCACCGAGTGCGGGTTGTCGTCGAAGTTGGGCTCGGTGGTGTGGTCCTTGCCTTGCCAGCGAAAGCGCCGGTAGCCCAGCCGGTTGGAGTAAGGCGCCAGCGGGTAGCACCCCGACAGGCGCGCGCTGCTCAAATCAGCCGCCTCGGTGCTCCGCAGCACGGGCAGGTCGCCCCGCCACAGGCCGGCGATGGCGCCGCCAAGGTCGGCACGCAGGGCCAGGCGCAGTTCGCCGCAGCGCAGTTCGATCGGGATCGGGTTGTTCATGGATGGGGTTGGTGCAGCAGAGGTTCGGGAGCGGGGAAGGGGCGGGGAAGGAACGATCAGTCAACACACGTGAATCGGTCGGGCTACCAATGTGCGCCGGGCGCGCCCAGCACCACCTTGAGGTAGTGCGCGCCGGCGATGGGGTTGAAGTAATACGGTGGCACCTCGAAGAACCCCAGCGTCTCGTACAGGCTGCGCGCCGCTTCCATGTCGTCCAGCGTGTCGAGCAGCATGCACGAGTGGCCGCCCTGTGCGGCCAGGTCCATCAGTCGTTGCGTCAACTGCCGGCCCAGGCCATAGCGGCGAAAGCCGGGGCGCACATAAAGGCGCTTCATCTCGCAGGCGTTGGTGTGGTCGGAGTCGGGCAAGGGACGCATGGCCACGCAGCCTGCGGGCTGGCCGTCGACCGTGGCCAGCAGCAAGGCGCCGGCGGGCGGCGCGTAGTCGCCGGGCAGGCCTGCCAGTTCGGCTTCGAAGTTCTGGAAGCACAGGTCCACGTTCAGCGACTGCGCGTACTCGATGAACAAGCTGCGCACGGCCTGCAGCTCGGTCGCGCTGTGCGCCGCCAGCAAGGCGATGCACGCGGGCTCGGGTTCTTCGGGCACTTCGCGGGTGGCGGCCACGTGGGGTCGGGCAAGCGTCTCAGGTGCCCAGGCGGGCCACCCAGGCCACGCAGGCGCCACTGGCCAGGGCCAGCACCAACGCCAGCAGGCGCTGTCGCGCGCCGTCGGCGCTGGCCGGGGTGCCGACGGGCAGCAGGCGGTCGCCCACCAGCATGGGCCGCAGCAGGTCTTTCTTGCGCCGCTGGTAGACGATGATGGCCACCACGTGCAGCACCACCAGCGCCAGGATCAGCCACTGCCCCCAGCTCTTGTGCCAGCTGGTGGCGAGCAGCCCGGTTTCGGTGGCTACCAGCTTGTTCAGCGGGCCCACCGTGGCAATCTCGTCGTCGGCCACCAGACCGGTGCCCACCTGCACAGCCAGCAGGCCAAGCACCGCGAACACCGAAAAGCTGCCCAGCGGGTTGTGCCCGACATCCAGGTGTTCATCGGACCGCGCCTGGCCGCGCAGGTAGCGCAGCACGGTGGACGGGGCGTAGATGAAGCTGGCAAAACGCGACCAGCGCCCGCCGACCAGGCCCCACAGCACGCGAAACACCAGCAGCCCCAGCACCAGCATGCCCAGACGCATGTGCCACACCATGGCGTTACCGCCGATCTTGGCCGTGACCACCAGCGCCAGCACCGAAGCGGCCAGCGTCCAGTGAAACAGGCGGGTGGGCAGGTCCCACACCCGGGTGGCGGTTTTTTCGGTGTCCAGCATCTGCTGCAACCATACCGCGATTGGCCCCGGCTTTCGCAGGCACGGTCGCCAAAGCGAGGGCATACCCTGAGATCGGAATAGCTCCCCCTGCCGTTTCGTAAACTGATGTGCCGCAGGTCGGATGCCAGCCTCTGGACATGGCGCCTTCCCGACACCCGTTTCCCATCACCCCAGGAGATTCACCGATGACCCGCTTGAAAGTTGCCGCCGTACTGGCTGGCGTTTGTGGTCTGTTGACCGCCCTGCCCGCAGCAGCGCAGTTCCAGAAGCCCGAAGATGCCGTGAAGTACCGCAAGGCAGCCTTCACCGTGATGGGCACCCACTTCGGCCGCATCGGTGCCATGGCCAGTGGCCGCGCACCGTTCGACGGCGCTGCCGCGGCTGCCAATGCCGAGGTGGTGGCTCACATGTCGGTGCTGCCCTACGCCGGCTTCGTCGAAGGCACCGGCGGCACCGAAAAGGGCCAGCCCAAGGCCAACGTCTGGACCGAGCGCGCCAAGTTCGACGCCGCCGCCAAGAAGATGCAGGACGAAGTGGCCAAGCTGGCCGCCGTGGCCAAGACCAACAACCTGGACCAGCTGAAGGTGGCGTTCGGCGCGGCCGCCGGCACCTGCAAGGACTGCCACGACAACTTCCGCAACCCCTGATCCTCTGCGTTCAGGCCCGCGATGCACAGCCCGCTTCGGCGGGCTTTTTCTTTGATGCGGCCGCTTCAGGCGGGATCCGCAAAGCCGATCACCACGCGCCGCGTCATCGCCGACTTCTTCTCGATCTTGGTGACAACCACCGCACCGACCTCGGCGGTGTTGCCAACGTGCGTGCCGCCGCAGGGCTGCAGGTCCACGCCCTCGATCTCCAGCACGCGGATGCGGCCCCGCCCGTCGGCTGATCGCGGGGGCTGCACGCTCATGCTGCGCACCAGGCCGGGGTTGGCGTCCAGTTCGGCTTCGCTGATCCAGCGGTGGCTCACCGGGTGCGCGCCGGCCACCAGCCGCGCAATGCCGGCGGTCAAGGCGTCCTTGTCCAATGGTTCGTTCATGTGGAAGTCCAGCCGCGCATAGCCGGCCGTGATGCTGCAGCCGTCCACCGGGTGCGGCACCAGCGCGCACAGCAGGTGCGTGGCAGTGTGGAAGCGGCGGTGGGCCTGGCGCCGCGCGGAGTCGACCTGCGCGGTGACGAGGGTGCCGGGGCCGAAGGCCGAGAGGTCGACGGCGGCCGCCGGCACGTGCACGATGTCGCCCGCACGCTGCGGGTGTTTGCGCGTGTCGGCAATGGCCAAGACGGCGCCACTTGCGCTGCTGAGCGTGCCGGCGTCGCCCGCCTGGCCACCGCCCAGCGGGTAGAAGACCGTGCGGTCCAGCACGAGGCCGAATTCGTCGGCCGCCAGCACGGTGGCGCTGCATTGCAGCAGCGTGGCGTCTTCGCGAAACAGTTCTTCGGTCATGGTGGTGAGCACAGTTGTCGGGTGCCGAGCGGCGATTGCAGCGTGATGGTCAATGCCGCGCCAGGGCCGTCGACGAGCTTGAGTCCGGGCACGCGCAGCAACTCCTGCGCCGGCGGCGGCAGCTCGCCATGCAGCTGCAGGCGCTGCAGCGTGACCCCGCTGGGCGGCATGGCCTGCGCCGGGTGCGGGCCCTGCCACTGGATGAGCGTGGGCCAGGCGCCGCCGAACAGCGTGCGGCCGTCGCGCCGCAGCAAGATCTGCCACTGCAGCAGCCCCGCGGGCGTGGGCCGGCTGGCGGCGACGGGCTCACCGGGCTGCAGGCCCATCTTCTGCAGCGCCGCCTGATGCGCTGCCAGGGCCGTGCTGCGCGCCACCCAGTGCAGCAGCTGCGGCCCATGTTGCGCCAGCCGGGTCTGCACCGCGGCTTCGTCCAGGCCGAACCAGCGCTGTCGCCCGGGCGCCGGGCCCGGTGCCTCGGGATTGATGGCGATGATCTCCAGATAGGCCAGCGGAAGGCCGGGCGTGACCAGGCTCAGCAGGCGGTTGTGCGTGCCCATCAGCGCGTGCTCGCCCCCGGGGCCGGGCGTGATGCCCAGCGTGGCTTCGCACCACTGCACGCCTTGCTGCAGCGTCGCCGCGCCCACCACCAGGTGGTCGACGGCCAACGCGGGCAGGGTGTCGGTGTTCAAGGCAGCATCACCTGGCCGTCGATGCAGACCGCCACGTCACCACCGACCCAGATCGTGTCGCCCAGTTGCTGCAGGCGCACGAGGCCCGCGCGCTGCAGCAAGTGTCCCTGCGATGCACGGTATTCCGAAGGCACGAAGCCGGTGCCGATGAGCCATTGCGCCAGGCTGGCGTTCAGGCTGCCGGTGACCGGGTCTTCGATGCGCGCGCCGCCGCTGGCGAACAGCGCGCGCACTTCGTAGCGGGCGTCGTGGCCTTCGGCACGCTGCGTGGCATCGCCGTCGGGCCAGGCGCCCACCAGGCCCAGCTTGATGTCGCCCAGCGCCGCCCAATCGGGCTGCACGGCGCGCACTGCGTGCGCCGAGGACAGCATCACTGCGCACCAGCCCGGCCCGTTGTCCACCCACTGGTGCTGCAGGATGTCGGCCGGCTTCAGGCGCAGCCCCGTGGCAATGCGTTGCACCAGCGCCGGTTCCAGCGCGCCGCTGCGCTGCAGTGGCGGCGCGGCAAAGGCCAGTCGCGTGCCGTGCTGCCCCGCCTCGGCCCGCACGCGCACCAGGCCGACACCGCATTCCTGCACCACCAGCCCCGGCTGCTGCGGCTGGCCACCGGCGGCCAGCCACGCAAAGCAACTGCCCAGCGTGGGGTGGCCGGCAAAGGGCAGCTCGCCAGCGGGCGTGAAGATGCGCACGCGGTAGTCGGCGCCAGGCTGCGTGGGCGGCAGCAGAAATGTGGTTTCCGACAGGTTGGTCCAGCGCGCAAACGCGGCCATGGTGTCATCCGACAAATCCTGGGCGGCATGCACCACGGCCAAGGGGTTGCCTCTCAACGGCACAGCGCTGAACACGTCGAGCTGGTGGAATCGGCGCAGCCTGACCGGACCCGCCATCACATCGTGGTCGGGTACTTCACGCTGCAGCCGTAGGGGCGCGTCGTGGCCAGGCCGATGGGCTTGCCGGCCAGCGTTTCGCCCAGCGCCACTTTCACGTGGTTGGTGGCGGTGGCGATGTCGGCCGTGTTGGAAGTGGGTTTGTTGTCGATGCCGCCGGCATACACCAGCACGCCCTGGGGGTCGACGATGTACAGGTGCGGCGTGGTGCGGGCGCCGTAGGCGCGGCCGACCTTGCCGTCGGCGTCCATCAGCGTGGCGTTGGCGGCAGCCTTCTGGGCTTGCATCCATTGCGCCATCGCTGGCGGGGCCTTGTAGTCACCATGCTCGACGGTGGTTGAATTCACCGCCAGCCAGACCACGCCCTTGTTCGTGGCTTCCTTCTGCGTGCCCTGCATGTTGCCGCTGCCGTAGTGCTTCACCACATACGGACAGCCCGGGTTCACCCACTCCAGCACCACGTGCTTGCCCTTGAAGTCGGCCAGCGACACGCGCTTGCCGCTGGTGTCGGTGGCGGTAAAGGCGGGCGCCGGCTGGCCGACCGTGGCGGTGCTGGAAGCCAGCGCCGATGGGGTCAAGAGAGCATTCATCGCGAGCGCCACGACACAGAAGGCGCCAGCGCGTGTCGGCGCTGACAGTGACATCAGGGTGAACATCGAGGAACCTGCCTTTCTTGCGGTTGGGGGAGTCAACGGGGGTTGGGTAACGCGGCCAGCGCGGCCTGCACGTTGGCCACGGTCAAGAGCTCGGGCAGCAGCACGGGGCTGGCCGCGCCGGGGGCGTACAGCGCATACACCGGCACACCGCTGCGCTGCAGGCGTGACAGCTCGGCGCTGATGGCGCTGTCGCGCCGGGTCCAGTCGGCGCGCATCAACAGCACCTGTCTGGCGGCAAACGCGGCCTTCACCGATGCGTCGGCCAGCGTGGTGCGCTTGTTGACCTGGCAGGTCACGCACCAGGCGGCGGTGAAGTCCACGAACACGCTGCGACCTTCCGCATGGGCACGCGCGACAGCGGCTGTTGACCAGGGCTGCCAGCCTTCGGAGTCCACCGTTGTCGCGGGTGCCGCACCGTTGGTGGTGGCCGGTGGTGCTTCGCGCAGCGACGGCCAGGCCCAGCTACCCACCAGCACCAACAGCAACGCCGCAACCATTCCAAAGCCCCAGCGGCCGCGCGGGCCCAGCGTGGGCGAGCCCCAGGCCCAGGCTGCAAACGCCAGGGCCAGCAACAAGCCCAGCACCGCCGCTGCACCGTCGATGCCCACCTGCTGCCCCAGCACCCACACCAGCCACACCACGGTGGCAAACATCGGAAAGGCCATCAGCGTCTTGAAGTGCGCCATCCAGATGCCCGGCCGCGGCAGCGCGCGCGCGATCGGCGGCCAGGCGCTGACCAACAGGTAGGGCAGCGCCATGCCCAGCCCCAGCACCGCAAACACCAGCAGCGCCTGCCAGGCCGGCAGCCCCAGCGCCAGCCCCAGCGCCGCACCCATGAAAGGCGCCGTACAGGGCGACGCCACGGCCACCGCCAGCACACCCGTCAGCGCCGAATCGGCCACCGGGTGGCGAGCCCGGGCTGCGGCCATGGCCGAGGGCAGGACGGTGCCGAGTTCGAACAGGCCCGCCAGATTCAGACCGATCAGCGTGAACAGCGCTGCCAGCGCCGCCACCACCAGCGGCGACTGCAGCTGAAAGCCCCAGCCCAGCTGTTCACCGCCGGCGCGCAGCGCAAGCATCAGGCCGGCCAGTGCGACGAACGACAGCACGACACCGGCGGTGTAGGCCAGCCCGCCGGCCAGCAGCGCGCGGCGGTCGCTGCGGTGCGCCGAGAAGCCCAGCACCTTCAGCGACAACACTGGAAAGACGCAGGGCATCAGGTTCAGCAGTGCACCACCCATCAAAGCCAGCAGCAGTGCACCGAAGAGGCCGGTGGCTGGTGCGCCGCCGGGAGGCGCCGGCAGCGCGGCCGGGGCGGCCACCGAATCGCCGGCAGCGCTGGCTCCCGGCGTTGTCAGCGGCGGCAGTGCGGGCGGCTGCGCCACCGCCGGCCATGGCGTGGTCACCGGCACCTCCACCCGCAAGCCCGCCGGCTCGCCGTTGCGCGTCAGCACCGCGGTCAGTTTTAGCGGCGACTCGCTGCGCTGTGCGTCCAGCGGCACGCGGGCGGTCCAGCTGTCGCCTTGCCACTGGGTCTGCGGCTTGGCCGCGTTGTTCACGACACCGGCTCCTTCGGGGAACAACTTCAGATCCTGGCCCTGCCAGGCCACAGGCAAGCCGCGCAGCTTGAACACCAGCTCGGCCCCTTGCACTTCTGCGCTGCCCTGCACCCCGGGCGCGGCCTGCGGCAGCAGCGCGGCCGTGGCTTCGAAGAGCGCACCTTCGCCGGCGGTGGCGGAACGCGCCGGAATGCGGATCGAGAACTCGCCTTCTTCCGGAATGCAGACGTCCTTGCACACCAGCCACTGCGCCTGCAACTTGACGTCCAGTTGCTCGCCCTGCCAGCTGGCGGGCAGCTGCACCGGCACGGACAGCAGCAAGATGCCTTCGTAGCCGTAGTTCATCAGCGGGCCGATGGGCAGCCGGCTGGGCGTGGGCCACGCGATGTCGCCTGCTTGCACGCCAGGCGGCAGTTGCCACACCAGCGTGGTGGGCAGGCCGGAGTCGCCAGGATTCTTCCAGTAGGTGTGCCAATGGGGCTTGTGCTCTATCTTCAAGCCCAGCCACA
>JANOZF010000023.1:0-24745 GCA_031429255.1 Rubrivivax sp. | reverse complement strand
CGCGCACCGCCTGGTGTCCGTGGTCGGTGCAGCCGCACATGGCCTTGAGCTTGGGCGCGGCGCTGTAGTCGCCGCCGGCCGTGAACATCAGCAGTTGTTCCACCAGGCCGGTGCAGGAACCGCAGGACGCACTGGCCTTGGTCTGCTTGCGCACCTCTTCCAGCGTGAACAAGCCCTTTTCCTTGATGGCCTTGCAGATGGCGCCCTTGGTGACGCCGTTGCAGCCGCAGACCTCGTCGCTGTCGGCCATCGCAGCCGCCTTGTTGTGACCCTGATGACCCACGTCTCCGATGTTGCTTTCGCCGAACATCAGTTTGTCGCGGATGTCGCTGACGGTGCGGCCCTCGCGAAGAAGTTTGAAATACCAGCTGCCGTCCACCGTGTCGCCGTACATCACGGCGCCGATGAGCTTGTTGTCCTTGATGACCAGTTTCTTGTACACGCCGCCGTAGGGGTCGCTCATCACGATCTCTTCGCAGTCGGCGTCTTCAGACTTGCCGGTGGCCGCACCCATGAAGTGGCCGGCACTGAAGAGATCGATGCCCGTCACCTTCAGCTTGGTGCTGGTCTGGCTGCCGGTGTAGCGGCCGATGCCGAACTGCGCCAGATGCGTGGCGCACACCTTGCCCTGTTCAAACAGCGGCGCCACCAGGCCGTAGGCGATGCCACGGTGGGCGGCGCACTCTCCCACCGAATAGACACGCGGGTCGGTGATGGTTTGCATCGTGTCATTCACCACCAGACCGCGGCTGCAGTGCAGTCCGCAGGCTTGTGCCAGGTCGGTGTTGGGGCGTATGCCGGCGGCCATCACCACCAGGTCGGCCGCTATCTGCGTGCCGTCCTTGAACTGCACGGCCGCCACACGGCCGCCGTCTTCTTTGTTCGGGCCGGGCAGCAGCGCCTGCGTCTGCGCGCCCATCAGGAACGTGAGGCCGCGGTCCTCCAGCGACTTGCGCAGCAGCCCCGCGGCCACGTCGTCCAGCTGCCGTTCCATCAGCCACGGCATGATGTGCACCACGGTGACCTTCATGCCGCGCAGCATCAGGCCGTTGGCCGCCTCCAGGCCCAGCAATCCACCGCCAATGACCACCGCATGTTTGTATCTCGTGGCTGCGTCGATCATGGCTTCCGTATCGGCGATGTCGCGATAGGCGATGACACCCGGCAGGTCCTTGCCCGGCACCGGCAGGATGAACGGGTGTGAACCGGTGGCCAGCAGCAGCCGGTCGTAGGCGGCCTCGGTGCCGCTTCCATCGGGATTCATGGCGCGCACCACGCGCTTGACGCGGTCGATCTCGGTCACCTTCTTGCCCGCGTGCAGCGTGATGCCGTGCTCGGCATACCAGCTCAGCGGGTTGAGCACGATCTCGTCCAGCGTCTGCTCGCCGGCCAACACGGGTGAGAGCAGGATGCGGTTGTAGTTGGGGTGCGGCTCGGCGCCGAACACGGTTATGTCGTACAGGTCGGGTGCGATCTTCAGCAGCTCTTCCAGCGTGCGCACACCGGCCATGCCGTTGCCCACCATCACCAGCTTCATCTTCTTCATCGGGGTGTTGTCGCGCAGCATGGGGTTGTCCGGTTTGGTTCGAGCGATGAATTCAGAAATACCAGCCGACCACGGCCACCACCTGGCCCGCCTGCAGCACTGGCAGCGCCACCACGGCGTTCAGTTCGGCCTGGCTGGCCCAGACACCGACCCCGCCTGGTTCGCGCTCGGCTTGCAGGCTGACGCCGGGTACACCCCTGGGCCAGTGCGCGACCCAGGGCGCCCTGGCCTTTGCTGACGCGGTCTTCCAGCGTGCCGCTGGGCAACGCGCCGTCACGTTCGCAGAAGCCGCTGCTGCGCAGCAGGCAGGCGGCCCTCGCGTCGGGCAGCCAGATCTCGAAACGCCGCACCAGCGGCGTGCCCAGCGCCGACAGAAAGGCCATCACGCAGTGGTCGCCTGTGGTCGTGGTGCAGGGCAGCGCAAAGCCGCGGTTGATGCCCACTTTTTGCGCGCTGTCGGCGCGCAGGAAGCGGCCGCCCTTGCCCAGGTCTTCCATGAACAGCGGCAGCCCGCTTTCCCACACCTGGCCAGGCAGGCCGCTGCCCTTGCGAAAAGCGGTGCGGCGCGAAATGAATTCGAAGACGTTGGAGATGGCGCCGTAGTAGCTGTCGTCCAGCACCATGTTCTTGGACAGCTCGGGTTGGTTGCGCCAGATCTCGATGCCGCCGGCTTGCCGGGTCTGCGTGTCGGGGCTGTCGCCACAGAAGATCAGCACCACGGCCTGCAAGCGGTCAGCATCGAAAAACGGCAGCGCCACCGCGCTGGTCAGGCGGTCGGCATGGGCCGCTGCGGTGCGGCGAAAACCCGAGCCGGCAAATTCCTTGATCAGCAGCGGTTGCCCGGCGTCCCAGGCCTGCCCGGGCAGGCCCTCGCCGCGCCCGAAACACAGCTTGCTGCTGTGCAGACCGAGGCCGCGCGCCGTGCCGTACCAGGCGCTGCCCAGCACCAGCAGCAGACCTTCGGCGTCGGGCACCCAGACTTCGACGGCGCGGATGAAGGTCGGCACCCGCGGCGAGGCCGCTGGCGTGTGCGAAGCCTGGTCGATGGCTGCAGCGATGGCGTTCATGCCGTGCGCTCCACGTGGCTGTGGCGCATGTACAGGAAGTCGATCACCTCCTTGCGGTACTGCACATACTCACGGTCTTCCACCAGTTCCACGCGGTTGCGCGGCCGCTTCAAGTCCACACGCAGCACCTCGCCGATGGTGGCGGCGGGGCCGTTGGTCAGCATCACGATGCGGTCGCTCAGCAGCACGGCTTCGTCGACGTCGTGCGTCACCATCATCACGGTGGCGCCAGTGGCCGCGACGATCTTCAGCAGTTCGTCCTGCAACCGGGCGCGCGTCAGCGCGTCCAGCGCACCGAAGGGCTCGTCCATCAGCAGCATCTTGGGTTCCATCGCCAGCGCACGTGCAATGCCCACGCGCTGCTTCATGCCGCCAGAGATTTCATGCGGCCGCTTGGCCGTGGCGTGCGTCATGCCCACCAGTTCCAGTGCCGCCGCCGAGCGTTCGCGCAACTGCTGCTTGCTTTCGTTTTCGCCGAACACGCGCTCAACCGCCAGGTAGACGTTGTCCAGGCAGCTCAGCCAGGGCAGCAGCGAATGGTTCTGAAACACCACGCCGCGGTCGGGGCCCGGTCCCTTGAGTTCACGGTCGTCCAGCAGCAGCACGCCGGAAGTGGGTGTGGTCAGGCCCGACACCAGGTTCAGCAGCGTCGACTTGCCGCAACCGGAGTGGCCGATGAGCGAGACGAACTCGCCCTGCTCCACGTTCAGCGAGATGTCGCGCAGTGCAACGAAGGGGCCGCGTTTGGTGGCGAAGGTCATGCCCACGTCGTTGATCTGCAGCATCGGCTTGCCGTTCATCTTCATGGTAGCGTCCTTCAGCTGTAGTCGAAGCGTTTGGCCACCGCCATCAACGCCCATTCGAGCAGCAGACCGACGATGCCGATGACGAAGATGGCGATGATGATGTGGGCCACGTTGAGGTTGTTCCACTCGTCCCACACCCAGAAGCCGATGCCGACGCCGCCAGTCAACATCTCGGCGGCCACGATCACCAGCCAGGCCGTGCCCACGCTCAGGCGCACGCCAGTCAGCATGTAGGGCATGACCGATGGCAGCAGGATGCGCGTGGCGATCTTCCATTCGCTGAGCTTGAGCACGCGCGCCACGTTCAAGTAGTCCTCGGGCACGCGCTGCACACCCACCGCGGTGTTGATCACCATCGGCCAGATGCTGCAGATGAAGATGGTCCAGATGGCGGCCGGGTTGGCGGCCTTGAACACCAGCAGGCCGATCGGCAGCCAGGCCAGTGGCGACACCGGTTTGAGCAGGCTGATGATGGGCGACACCATGCTGTTGAGCGTGGCGAAGCGGCCGATCAGGAAGCCCAGGGGAATGCCCACCACGGCCGCCAGGCCGAAGCCCAGCGCCACGCGCTCCAGCGAGAACAGGATGTTCCAGCCGATGCCCTGGTCGTTCGGCCCCTTTTGGTAGAACGGGTTGGCAAACAACTTCACCGCCGCGTCGAAGGTGGCCAGCGGTGTGGGAAAGGCGCCGCCCTTTTGCGTCAGCAGGGCCCAGATACCCACCAGCAGCGCCATGCCCATCAGCGGCGTGAGCACACGCCGCGCCAGCGCGCCCCACTCGATGGGGTCACGTGGTGGCTTGGGCACGGCCGGCGCCTTCAGGGCCTTGGCAGCCGCTGCAGCCGTCGTCACCCTGGGCGCGGCGCTCGCGGCGCGGGCCGGGCTCTCGATCGTTGCCGTTTCGGGGCTGCCGGTGTGAAAGATGATGGATGTCATGCAGTGCTCCTGGAGGCGCGAAAACACGAGGGCCGGCGGGTGGACAGGCGTGCAGGCCGACTGACGCTCAGGCCGCGCTGGCGCGAACCTTGAAGCTGTCGGCGTACTTGGCCGGGTCCTTGCCGTCCCACACCACGCCGTCGATGAACTTGCTGCTGCGCAGGTCGCTCTTGGGCACACTGACCTTCACCTGCGCGGCGGCCTGCTTGTAGAGCTCGATCTGGTTGATTTCCTTGGCCACCTTCAGGTAGTCGGGGTGGTCTTTCAGCAAGCCCCAGCGCTTGTGCTGCGTCAGGAACCACATGCCGTCGCTCAGGTACGGGTAGTTCACCAACCCGTCGTTGAAGAACTTCATGTGGTTGGGGTCGTCCCAGGTCTTGCTGTCCTTTCCAGAAGCGCCGTTCTGGTAGCGACCCAGGATGCGGGCGTTGATCGCATCAACGCTGGTGTTGACGTAGCTCTTGTCGGCAATCGTCTCGGCCATCTTGTTCTTGTTCTGCAAGCCGGCGTCGATCCAGCGGCTGGCCTCCAGCACCGCCATCACCACCGCGCGAGCGGTGTTGGGGTTTTTCTTGACGAATTCGCCGGTGGTGCCCAGCACCTTCTCGGGGTGGTCTTTCCACACGTCCTGCGTGGTCGCCGCGGTGATGCCGATGCCGTCGATGATGGCGCGGTGGTTCCAAGGCTCGCCCACGCAGAAACCGTCCATGTTGCCCACGCGCATGTTGGCCACCATCTGCGGCGGCGGCACGGTGATGACCTTGGCGTCCTTCATCGGGTTGATGCCACCCGAGGCCAGCCAGTAGTACAGCCACATGGCGTGCGTGCCGGTGGGGAAGGTCTGCGCAAAGGTGTATTCACGCTTGTCGCTGGCCATCACCTTGGCCAGGCTGGCCACATCGACGGCGCCCTTGTCTGCCAGCTTCTTGCTCAGCGTGATGGCCTGGCCGTTGTGGTTCAGGTTCATCAGCACGGCCATGTCTTTCTTCGGGCCGCCCACGCCCAGGTGCACGCCGTACACCAGGCCGTACAGCACGTGCGCCATGTCGAGCTCACCGTTGACGAGCTTGTCGCGCACGCCGGCCCACGAAGCTTCCTTGGTGGCGATGATCTTGATGCCGTACTTTTCGTCGAACTTCATCACCGAAGCCATCACCACCGACGCGCAGTCGGTCAGCGGGATGAAACCGATGCGCACTTCCTTCTTTTCGGGCGCGTCGGAGCCGGCAGCCCATGCGCCGGCCGATGCGGCGCCGCTGGCAGCCAAGGCGGCCGTGCCCTTGATGAACTGCCTGCGCTTTTCGCTCATCAGACCCTCGTGACTGGACATGCTTGACTCCCGAAGTGACAAAAAAAGAGGGCGCCGACCACAACCCCGGGCCACACGGCCCGGAGGTGCGAGTCGGGCGCCCTTGCCCAAAACCCCTGGCTCTCGCGGGCGACCCCTTTGTGGCCTGCGACACTTGGGTCATATGCAGGATGCGTGCCAATCGGTGGCATCGTTGCTTTAGCCGTTGTGTGGCTGTCCTGTGGCGGTCGCGTGCAAAGTGCTGTGGCGGGGCTCAGGCGGCTGGGGTGTGCTGCTCCGCTCATGTCCTCCTTTGCCGGCCTCCGGCCGGCAAATTCCTCCCTTACTTCGCTGCGCAGCACACCCCAGTCGCCTGAGCCAGGCACCAGGGTTGGCGTGCGAACAGCTGGCGCACTGCGGTGCTTGCGGCAGTGGGCAAGGGGTCGCCGATGGAGCGAAGTGAAGGAGGAATTCATCAGCCGAAGGCTGATGAAGGAGGACATGAGCGGAATCGGCGACCCCTTGCCCACTGCCCGCCACTCCACTTCGAACGCCTCGTTTGGACCCACCGCAGGTCGGCCCCATGCACCACAACCAAGCGCCCCACCCGTGCGGCAGGCGCCTAAATGGTGCGACGCAGCAAGAGCAGGCCTTCAAGCGTCTGGCCCCAACAACGACCGTGCATTCACCACCCGCTGCGCCACCTCGGCCATGCGCTGGCCACGGTCCATGGCCATTTTCTGCAGGTGCTTGAAGGCCTGATCCTCGGTCAGCCCCACGTCGTCCATCAGGATGCCCTTGGCGCGGTCGATCAGCTTGCGGTCTGACAATTGCAACTGGGCCTGGCCCAGCTGGTCGCGCAGCTGGCGGTCTTGCTCGAAGCGGGCCAGTGCCACCTGCATCACCGGCCACAGCCGCTCGGGCTGCAGGCCGGCGATGACGTAGGCGCTGACCCCCGCCTTCAATGCGGCCTGCATCGGCCCCTGGCTGGCGTCTTCGCTGAACACCACCACCGGCCGCGGGCTGGTGCTGCTGACCACGGCCAGGTTTTCCAGCGTGTCGCGCGAAGGGGACTCCGCGTCGACGATCACCACGTCGGGCTGCAGACGCAGCACGCAGTCATGCAGCGTCAGCGCTGATTCGACCACGCCCACCACCAGATGGCCCAGCTTGGTCAGCTCGTCGCGGATCAGCGTGGCGCGCCGCGCGCCATCGTCAACCACCAGCACGCGCAGCGGCGCACGGTGCCCCGACACCTGGGACAGGGCCGTTCGTGCTGGGGCCTGCGCTGCAGGTGGGGCACTGGCTGGGGGTGCCGGCTTTGCAGATCGGGAGAGGGTGGTTCGCTTGGGCGTCTGCACCGCTCGGAGTGCGCAAGATCTGTGCCACGACCGACCCTGCCGTCAGGCGGGTGCGGGACCCCGCCGCTAAAATGGAAACCCGTTCGCGCCGAGTGCGCAGCCGCCGGCGTCCCGGTGGTGCGCCCAAGAGTTACGACCAGCGACGTCAGCAACGACAAGCCATGACCATCATGACGACACCCGAAGGCACTGCAGACCGGCCTGCCTACGACGCCAGCGCCAAGCAGAAGTCGCAGGCCAAGACCTCGCGCATCCCGATCAAGGTGGTGGCGGCCGAAGTGCTGAAGAAACCCGACTGGATACGCGTCAAGGCGGGCAGCCCCAGCACCCGCTTCTACGAGATCAAGAACATCCTGCGCGAGCACAAGCTTCACACGG
This sequence comes from Rubrivivax sp., assembly GCA_031429255.1. Classification (GTDB taxonomy): domain Bacteria; phylum Pseudomonadota; class Gammaproteobacteria; order Burkholderiales; family Burkholderiaceae_C; genus Rubrivivax. Next base: position 17,364 of record JANOZF010000023.1, on the reverse strand, counting down.
TGTGCGAAGAAGCCAGCTGCCCCAACATCGGCGAGTGCTTCGGCAAAGGCACGGCCACCTTCATGATCATGGGCGACAAGTGCACGCGCCGCTGCCCCTTCTGCGACGTGGGCCACGGCCGGCCCGACCCGCTGGACGTGAACGAGCCCGACAACCTGGCCCGGACCATTGCGGCGCTGAAGCTGCAGTACGTGGTGATCACCAGCGTCGACCGCGACGACCTGCGCGACGGCGGCGCCGGCCACTTCGTCGAGTGCATCCGCAAGACGCGCGAGCTGTCGCCGCACACGCAGATCGAGATCCTGGTGCCCGACTTCCGCGGCCGCATGGACCGCGCGCTGGACATCCTGAAGGCGGCGCCGCCCGACGTGATGAACCACAACCTGGAAACCATTCCGCGCCTGTACAAGGAAGCGCGGCCCGGTTCCGACTATCAGTTCAGCCTGACGCTGCTGCGGCGCTTCAAGCAGGAAGTGCCGGGCGTGCCCACCAAGAGCGGGCTGATGGTGGGACTGGGCGAGACCGACGAGGAGATTCTTGAAGTGATGCGCGACATGCGCGCGCACGACATCGACCGCCTGACCATCGGCCAGTACCTGGCGCCCAGCGGCCACCACCTGCCGGTGCGGCGTTATGTGCACCCCGACACGTTCAAGATGTTCGAGCGTGAAGCCGCGGCGATGGGCTTTGCACACGCGGCCGTGGGCGCCATGGTGCGCAGCAGTTACCACGCCGATCTGCAGGCGCACCAGGCCGAGCAGGCGGCTGCGCAGGCTGTCGTGCCGGCGGTTGCGGGCTGACCCGATCCGTCGGTGAAACAAGAACCGGGGCCGCGGCCCCCGTTTTCGTGTCAGGCCTGAAGCAGCGGGCCGGCCCGCCTCAATTTGCCAGCGGCAACTCCCGCCAGTTCAGGCGCCGCAGCCCCAGGGCCATGGGCTGCTTCGTGCTCACGCCCTTGGCGCCCCCCTTGCTGTTGCCCACCACCAGCACGCGCTTGAACTTGCCGTTGTCCTCGACGCCGTAAGACCGCTGCTCGGTGGCCACGCCGTCGACGGCGCTGCTGTAGGCGATGGTGGTGGTGCCATCAGCTGCGAGCAGGTCACTCTGCCCGGTGCCCAGGTTGATGGAATAGACGCGGCTGGTGCCGGTGGGGTTGCAGGCGTCGCCGCCTGGCAGCGTGGTCGTGAATTCCACCGAACCGTAGAACGAACTGGGGTCGGAGATGACGCGCCAGCCCTGGCCGGCACCACTGACGCCCAGGTCCACGTACCAGCCGATCTCGGTGTCCTTGTTCAAGGTCACGGTTTGTGTCAGGTCGTTGAGCTGGCGCAGACTGGCGGGTGTGATGGGGAAGCTGAAACCGGCCGGCGGCGCGGTGTTGAAGGTCAGACCGGTGCCGTCTTGAATGGCGTACAGCGCCTGCGACTGCGTGCTGGCCACGTCGCTGTTGTCCAGCAGCCGGCCCGTGCCTACCGTTACCCAGCGGGTGTTGGTACCGGGTTGCACGATGATGTTCGGGCGCGACGTGACCGGCCGCGGGTTGTTGCTGCTGTCGGTCAGCGTGGCCAGCTTGACGGGTGGCGGGTAGTTGCCGTCGGCGTCGCTCAGGTTCAGCCGCCACACATTGCCCAGCAGGTCGCCGGCGTAGACGCTGTCGGCGGTGTTGTCGGTGCGGTCCAGCACAAACGCCTGCACGTGCGCCATGCCCGCTTGCGCGAGCACGGCGCCGGCGCCCGTTCCCAGCTTCTGGATCAGGGCGCCCGTGCGCGGGTTGACGATAAAGAAGTAGCCTTTGCCGTCGGTGTTGTTGTAGCCCGATGCAAAGATCAGCACCCAGCCGTACTTCTTGGTTTTCACGGCAGTGGGTTCGCCGTAGGTGTAACCCAGGTCGGCGTGACTGAATTCCCAAAGCACCCGGCCGGCGACGAAGGTCTCGGTGCCTGCAGCCGCCGCAACCGTGTCGATGCCGCCGGGGTTGGTGACGTCGACGGCGTAATAGGCCTTGCCGCCCTTGCCCAGGCCGCCCACGAGAACGGTCCGCCAGTCGGTGCCAGCGCCGCCCGGCGTACGGCCGAAGTCGATGTCGAACAGCGCCGGCGTGGTGTCGACGTGGTAGCGGTGTGTGAATGAGGGGTTGCCGCGCGACGCCAGGCCGGTGGTCTGTGGCGAGGCGTTAGGGCCCTGGTACAGCGCACCAGGCACGTAGGCGAACACTTCCTTGCCGGCTGTGGGGCCGGCGACTGCACCGTCCACCGCGTGCAGCATGCCGCCGTTGCTGCCCACGTAGACCATGGTCTTGCGGTTGGCCCAGGTGGCCTTGAAGATGCCATAGCCTGGGTTGGATGAGGAAGACAGCGGCGCGATGGGCTTGCTGACCACACGCGGCTTGGAGCCCACGATGTCGCCCAGCGGGTGCGCGCGGGTGCGGTAGGCCGCGGCTGTACCGGCTTCGGACGATCCTTCTTCGTGCAGGGTCTGGCCGCGCAGGTAGTTCACATAGTCGGCACTGTCATCGCCCGCGCGATAGGCCGTGTCGAGCGCCGCCCGCTGCCCGACCGACAGGCTGGCGTGGCGGAAAGGCACGGCGCTGTTGCTGGCGGTGTTCCAGGTGACGATGCGACGGCCGGTATCCCACCCTGTACCTGCGGCCTGGGCCGCGAGCTTGGCACTGAAGTTCCAGACCGTGGAAATGGTGGGCTGCTTGGTGATGGCGTCGAACGTGGCGTTGGCGGCCGACAACTCGCCGCTCCAGCTGGAGGCGTCGTATTGCGCGCTGTAGCTGGTGGTGCCGGCCACGGTGACCTGAGGCAGCGTGGTGGAGAAGCTGGTGGTGTAGGCGCGCAGGTTGGCGGCGATGCTGGCAAAGGCCTTGGTCAGGCCACTGACCATCTCGTCTGCCTTGGCGGCATTGAAGTAGTTGTCGGGCCTGGTCTGGCCGTACACCGTTTCACCGGTGGTGCTCCACCATTCCAGCGGCAGGTCGCCGACCCGCGTGTAGGGGTCGAAGGTCTCGGGCAGCTTGGCGCCGCCGTACTTGGCCGCCAGGTAGTACATGTTGTTGTTGACGTAGGTGCTGTACTCCAGCACGTCGAGCCAGTAGGTCTGCACCGTCTGCTTGCCGATGGTCTGGGGCTTGGCCGCGTTGTCGGGCCTGATGTCCTTGGCGTTGGCGTCGTAGGCCAGGCCCGCGATGTAGTAGCTGCCGGGTATCTCCTGCGCGTTGGTGGCCGAGCCCAGATTGGCACCCAACCCGTGCAGCGAGCCCACCTTGTCGGTGGCCACCTTGGCGTCCACGCTGTTGTCGGCGGTGACAGCCGCGGGCTTGCTGGGCTCGCCGTTGTTGCCGGTATTGCCCGGCAGGTTCTTGTCGAGCCAGGTGTTGACGTCGCCGATGCCGAGTATGAAATTGCGCTGGCAGGCGTACTGGATCGGGTCGTCCCAGCTGGTGATGACGGGAAAGCCGTCGACCCAGGTGGTCTTGGTGGCCACGCTGGCGCCGGCTGCCGAGGTCCACTCCGGCACGTTGCCCAGGTTCTTGTAGTAGCGCAGCGCCGCGTAGTACAGCTCGCTGACGTTGTCATAGGTCTTGTAGCTGCCGGGCGTGATCTGGCCGAACTTGTTGACATAGTTGATGACGCCGCTGTTGATGACCGGCACGCCATAAGCCAGGGCCGTGGCGTTGGCGTCGACGGAGTCGGGGTTCAGCGCGAAGATGCCGGTGTTGGCGTCCCACTCGCTGCTGGCGTTGTTGGCCAGGTTTTCGCCTGGCAGCATGTAGGTGGGGCCGACGAACTTCTGCCGCGCGCGCAGCACGCCACCGTCGCGGAGCTTGCTGCTGTCGTTCATGTAGCCAAAGGCGCTGTAGCGAATCTTGCTGGCGTACTGCTGGATGAGTCCAGTGGGCTTGTAGGTGCCGGCGGGGTAGGCCTTGCAATTCGCCTCCATCGGGCCTGAGTTTGCCGTGACGTCACACACCTTCACACGCACACTCAGCTCATACACCGTGCCGCCGGCCACCGCATTGGCCGGGTTGTAGACCGTGGCTGCGTTGTCGACGTTGCCGGAGTTTGTGAAGCGCAGCTTGTTGCCCAGGCCCTGCACGCGCATTCTGAATTCTGACCAGTTGAACGGGGTGGCGTTCTTCACCACCGCGTTGGTGAGGGTGGTGCGGTTGGGGAAATTGCCGGTACCGCCCTGGCCCGAGGCCCAGGCCTTCTCAAGCAGCGTCGTCGTGGTGGTGTCCACCGCGCGGTAACCACCCGTCATGGCCCACCTGAAGGGGTCGATGGTCTGCATCGTGGCCCAGTTCAGGAAGTTGCCCGACCACTTGCCCGCCTGCGCGCCGGTGCACACGCCGTTGCTGGCCAGGCCCGAGGGGTAGAAGTGCCGCAATGTCTCGGTGGCATTCCAGCTGTACAGGTAACACTTGCGGTAGTCGAAGTACCCCAGGTAGGTTTTGCTGTCGTTGTAGGTGGCGTCGGTATGGGCCACGCTGACCGCAGTCGGGTATTCCACCGAGAGCGTCAGCGCCAGGTTGCCCGGCACACCGGCGTTGGTGAACATCGGCTGGTCGGCCAGCGGCGTGGTGGCGCGTGCGGCCGCGCCCAGCAGCAACAGGCCGGCGCTCAGCAGCACCGCTGCCATCAGGAAAGCGCGCTGGCGCAAGCTTGGCAGGGGCTGGGACGGCAGCACTGTCGCGCGGGCGTGGAGGTGTGTGCGAGCCATGGTGGAAAAGTCCTTGTGCGTTGCGCTCACAGCGTGAAAGTGGTCTGGAAATAGGCTTGCGTGTTGCGCGGGCCGCTGACGCGGATGCTCAGGCGGTACACCGTCTGTCGTGGCAGCACGCCGCCACCGCCGCTGGCCGAGCTGTCGTCGGCGCGAAGCGTTTCAGACGCGCTGCCGCCCACGGGGCTGCCAGGGTCGGACATCGTGCAGTGGCTGCCGTCGGCAACGCCCGTGTTGACACACAGGCGGTCGATGAGATAGCGCAGCACCACTCCCTGATCGGGCACGGCGATGTCGTTGCCCGCCGCCCCCACGTTGCCAAACGTGCCGTCGTCCACCAGCCCGCTGGGCACGCCCTGGGCGTTGGTGGGCAGGATGCTGGCGCTGTAGTTGCGCGCCACGGCCGTGTTCTGGCGCAAGGCCTCGGTGTTCAGTGCGCCGGTGTTCATCAGCGTCATCACGGTGGCGGTGGCGCGTTCGGCCTGGTTGGTCAGGTCGCGCTTGAAGCCCAGGTTGCCCGACATCACCATCGAGGTGTTCATCGAGCGCACCAGGGCGGCGGCGCCGATCATCATGATGGCCAGCGCGATCAGACCGAACAACATCGTCACGCCGCGCTGGCGGCTGCGGGCCCGCGGCCCCTTGCGCCGGGCAGCGTCGCATGGCGCATGGGTTGACGTGCGCAGCGGCTGAAAGCGCGGGGCGTTGCTCATGTGCGGGGCATCATCATCACGTTGCGCAGCGGCACGGTGAATTCCACCGTGCGGTGGCGCAACTGCTGCTCGGTGGCACTCAGCGCACGGCTGTAGCGCAGTGCCAGGGGGAGGTCCGGGAACATGGCCAGGCTGGCAGGCGCTACCGCCGTGCGCTCGGCCGCGGCACTGCGCAGCACCAGGCCCACCCGCACGGCCTGGATGGTGGCCAGCAGCTGCTGCGAAGCCGCCGAACCATTGAGCAGCGTGGCCACGTCGTAGGGCGCCGAGGCGGGGCTCACCCAGGTGTCGATGAGACCGTCGCCGTTGCTGTCGACCCCGTAAAGGGCCCGCAGGTCGACCACACTGTCGGCGATTGGCGTCACGGTGTCGCTGCCGTCCAGGCGCAGCAAGTCGTAGCTCACCAGCGTGGCGTTGGCCGCCACGCCCAGCAGTTGCAGGGCCGGCGTGCTGCCCACGGTGTTGCCCAGGTGCGCCACGAAGGCGGGGCTGCTCACGCCCAGGCTGTCCAGCTGCGTGCCGTCGATGCTGCTGCTGGCGTAGGTGCCACCGAAATCCAGCGCCTGCGATGCGCCGCCGGTGAACCCATTGGCCACCTGTTGCACCATGCAGCCGTTGGCGTCTTGCACCACCAGCACCAGATCGCGGGCGCGCAGGCCCACCGTGGACGGCAGGCGCAGCTGCGCGGCAGTGACGGAGCCAGCCAGCACGCCCAAGGGCGCTTCACCCAAGCCTGACGCGCCGGTGGCCACTGCCAGCACATCAGAGCCACCGGCGCCGACGCCGGCGTACACCACCAGAGGTGCCAGGCGCACCGTCCCGTTCACGTTCTCGAACGGCACCGGGAACGCGGCGGCCCTGGGCAGCACGACCGCGCCGTTGCGCGCCGCCAGCACTCGACAGCCGAACGACTGCCTCCAGGCCTGCGAGAAGCCCGAACCCGCGCTGCGCAGCGTGCGGTCCAGCGCAAAGGACACGAAGGCGGCGTTCTGTGAACTGTCGTTGGTGGCGGTCAGGCTGCGGCGGCCCGCTTCGCTGCGTGTCAAGATGGTGGTGATGGCAATCACCAACGCCGAGCCGACCAGCACCGCCACCAGCAGTTCGATCAGCGTGACGCCGGCCATGTGCGTCCGCCCGGACGCGCTCTTACGCGTCGAGCGATTCATGGGATCAGCACCTCGGTGACGTAACGCCGCGTGTCACCGACCGCCATCTGGGGTGCGCGCCACGTGATGGTGATGCGCGCCACGTTGGCCATCATGGTCACGGTGCCCTCAGCATTGGGCAAACCCTGTGCGGCGGCGTCGGCCACGCGCACATTCCAGGCCGCGATGGTGGCCTGCGGCAGAGCGACGGTGTTGCTGCTCCACATCTGTGCGGCCAGTTCGTTGGCCAGCAGCGCAGCGCGGTTGTTGTCTTCGGCGCCCACCGAGGTCTGCGTGGCCCGCGCCTGCAGGCCCACCATGCCCAGCAGGCCGAAAGAGAACAGCACCACGACGACCATCACTTCGATCATCGACATGCCGTATTGGCGCCGGCCGGTGCAGGCCTTTGCGGCGGCGTTGCGCTGGTTCAGGCTGGAGGTCACACCGGGCATCCGTCGGGTGCGGTGTCGGACAAGACGCGTGCCGGGTCGCACAGCCGGGCCTGGCCGCCCAGCGTCAACAGCACGCGCAACGAGCGGTCGGCGCCTAACGAGGTGATGTTGTAGGTGCTGACACCCGACACGGCCAGCGTGCAGTTGCCGTTGGTGACGCCGGTGCTGGCGTTTTCGGCCTGCCGGCCCATGGAGTTGAAGCACACCGCCGTGGGACCGGTGATGGCCACGCCCGCGGCGACGTCAGACAGCACGCCGCACTGCACCACCACCGAGGCTTCGCCGGCCGTCATCGGCACCGTGCGGATGCTCCAGTTCACGCCATTGGCGTTGGCTGAAATGCCGTTGGTGCAGTCGGCTTCGTTGGTGAGGAAGAACACCACCAGGCGGCTGCGCCGCAGCGCTTCGCTCTGCGCCAGCCGCATGCCGTTTTGCAGCGCGTCGCTGACGGTGCGCACCTGCGCGTTGCGCACCCAGACCCTGAAGTTGGGCGCCGCCAGCCCGAGCAGCAGCGACATCAGTACCAGCGTCACCATCAGCTCCACCAGCGTCACGCCGCGCTGGCGGCTGCCGTGGCGCCGCGGCGGGCGCTGGCTGGGCCTGTCAGCGGGCATCAGCATGCCTGCCCTTTCTTCGTGAGCCATTTGCTGGCGCAGGTGTTCCAGCCGGCCATGGCCGAGGTCGTGCCGCGTACGTCGTTCTCCCTGATCGTGAAGGTGAAGCTCGCCACGCTGCCGCTGCCAACCGCCTGCAAGGTGAAGTTGTTGGCGGTGGGTTCCACCGGGCAGCTGATCACGAACAGCCCGAAGGTGCGCTGCGTGACATCGGGATTGGCGCAGGGTGTGACGAAGGCGCCGGCGGTGGCGTAGGTCCGGTTGTCCTGGAAGTGACGCTCCATGTTGGCGCGTATCGCGGACAAGCCGTTGGTGGCGTCGGTGAGCTGCCCGCGGATGATGTATTCGCGGTAGCTGGGCAGCGCGACGGCAGCCAGGATGCCGACGATGGCCACGGCGATCATCACTTCGATCAGCGTGAAACCGCGGTGCATCCGCTGGGCTTTGATAGTGCGGTGGCAAGTGGTCACGGGCGGCCTTGGTGCTGGGGCTGAACTGGTCATTCCAGTGCCGGGGGCAGGCCCAGGACACCGGTTCTATGTGGGGTATCGACAGCCGGCCGGCTGCACTTGAGGGCTGCCAGTCGAAACCGCTCGTAAAGGTGGCTTGCTGTGCCACCATTGCGCTGCCTCAGCAACCGACCCGTCTCCAGCCATGAACCCAGCTGCCGCTGCCACTGCACCCGCCACGTCACCGACTGCAACGTCCGCCCCACTGCCGCGTGAACAGCTTCACGCTTTGCTCAAGGCCATGCCCAAGGCCGAGCTGCACCTGCACATCGAAGGTTCGCTGGAACCCGAGCTCATCTTCGAGCTGGCGCGGCGCAACGCGGTGGCGCTGCCCTACGCCGATGTGGCGTCGCTGCGCGCGGCCTATGCCTTCAGCAACCTGCAGAGCTTTCTGGACATCTATTACGCCGGCGCCAGCGTGCTGCTGCACGAGCAGGACTTCTTCGACATGGCCTGGGCCTATCTGCAGCGCGCTGCTGCCGAAGGCGTGGTGCGGGCTGAGCTGTTCTTCGACCCGCAGACCCACACCGAGCGGGGTGTGCCGATGGCTGTCGTCATCCAGGGCCTGTCCAGTGCGTGCCGGCAGGCGCAGGCCGAGCTGGGGGTCAGCGCGGCGCTGATCCTGTGTTTTCTGCGCCACCTCAGCGAGGATGCGGCGCTGGCCACGCTGCACGACGCGCTGCCCTGGCGCGAGCACTTCATCGGCGTCGGGCTGGACAGCAGCGAACGCGGTCATCCGCCAGAGAAGTTTGCGCGTGTGTTTGCGCTGGCGCGCGAGCAAGGCCTGCACCTGGTGGCACACGCCGGCGAGGAGGGGCCGCCGGCCTACATCAGCAGTGCGCTGGACGTGCTGCAGGTGCAACGCATCGACCACGGCGTGCGCTGCCTGGAAGACCCGGCGTTGGTGCAGCGGCTGGCGGCGCAGCGCGTGCCGCTGACCGTTTGTCCGCTGTCCAACGTGAAGCTGTGCGTCTTTGCCGCGCTGGAGCAGCACAACCTGGCCGCGCTGCTGGAGCAGGGCCTGTGCGTCACCATCAACAGCGACGACCCCGCCTACTTCGGCGGTTACGTGCTGCAGAACTACACGGATTGCTTCGACGCGCTGCCGCAACTGGGTGTGGCCCAGGCCTACACGCTGGCGCGCAACAGCCTGCAGGCCAGTTTTGCCGGCGATGCCGACAAGGCGCGCTGGCTGCAGGCGCTGGATGCCTGCTTTGCGCAGGCTGGGCACTAACAGCCTGCTGCCGCGCGGCGGCTGGCAGCGTTCACAACGGCGCGACGGACCATGGCCCGCCGTGGGCGGCGCGCCCTTGACGGATCAGGCCAGCGCCGCCGCCAGATCAGGCGCCAGGGCGCCAAATGCATAGGCGTCCATGCCCAAGTCACCGAAGGTCAGGCTGGCGTGGATGCGCTGGCCCGTGGTCACGGTCTGTGCAGATCCTGCCGCGGCGCCCGCGGCCACGAAGAAGGGCAGCAGGTGCTCGTCGGTGGGGTGCATCAACACCGCGTGCGGAGCCTGCCGGCGGTAGTCCAGCAACGCCGGCCAGTCGCCGGCGGCCGTCCTGTCGGCAAACCAGTCGCGGAAGGCCGTGCTCTCGGGCGTGGCTGCACGGTCGACATCGGCGTTCAGGCCGCTGGCAAACACCCGGCGCAGGTTGTGCGTGATGCTGCCGCTGCCCATCACCAGCAAGCCTTCGTGCGCCAGTGGTGCCAACACGCGGCCCAGCTCGAACAACTGCGCAGGGCTCCAGTTCGGCGGCCAGCCCAAGGGCAGCACCGGCACCGGCGCGCCTGGAAACATGTAGCGCAGCGGCGTCCAGATGCCGTGGTCCAGTCCGGAGCCGGTGGTGTGGTGTGCCGGCAGACTGGCGGCCTTCAGCAGCGCGGCCACGCGAGCGGCCAGTTCCGGCGCGCCGGCTGCGTCGTAACGAAGTGTCTGCAGCTTCGGGTCGAAGCCACCAAAGTCGTACACCGCCTCGTGGCGCGGGGCGCCCAGCAGCACCGGTTCCCGCGTCAAGGTGTGTGCCGAGATGGCGATGATGGCGGTGGGCACGCCAAAGCGCGCCTCCAGCGCAGGCCCCAGACGCTGCATGAAGTGACCGGCCTCGCGCGGCTCCAGCGCCGTCATCGGTGAACCGTGTGACACGTACAGGGTGGGGAATGTGTTCATGCAGGCATTGAAGCATGCTGTGACGGCTGCAGGCTTCACGGCTCTTGAATGACAACGTCAAAACGGCAGTGGCCCGCGCTGATCGTGCCGACATCTGAGGGGGCTTTCGGGCGGATTTCAGCGCACCACCTTGGCAGCCACCGTGACATCGTGACGAGCGTGAAAGCGAACTCCCTGGACCGTGGCGGCAGTGCTTGAGGCGGCGCTCTGCCAACGGCCGTGCACGTGGGGCGCAGGCCCGCTGCGGCTGTGGGGCGCAGGCCCGCTGCGGCTGCTGGGCGCAGGCCCGCTGCGGCTGCGCGCCCCTGCGCCGGTTCAAGTGAAACCGGCTACGGCCGATATGCAGGAACGGCCGGCGTGCGAAGCCACGCCAGCCGTTCCACGTTTGTAGTCCGTCCGCCTGTCAACCTTCAATCGGAAGCACCCCATGTTGAAACATTCCTCCTCCGTCGCACCTCTGCGCCGCGGCGCCCTGGCTGTTGTCGCCACCCTGGCCTTCGTGGCGCCGGCGCTGGCCAGTGGTTCTGCCGCCAAGGAAGAAGCCGTCGCCATCGTGAAGAAGGCCGTGGCTGCGATCAAGTCCAACGGCGCCGACAAGGTGTATGCCGAGATCAACACTCCCGCCGGCAAGTGGATCGACCGCGACCTGTATGTCGTGGTCTACGGCCTGGACGGCATGTCGCTGGCGCACGGGGCCAACCCCAAGCAGGCTGGCGTGATGCTGATCGACCGCAAGGACATCGACGGCAAGGAATTCATCAGGGAACGGGTGGAACTGGCCAAGGCCAAGGCCACGTTCTGGCAGGACTACAAGTTCCAGAACCCGGCCACGAAGAAGGTCGAGCCCAAGACCATGTACTGCGAACGATTGAATGAAACGGCCGTCTGCGCCGGTGTTTACAAGTAGGCACCCGCCAAGCCTTCGCTGCCCTGCCGGTGTCCTGGCTGCAGAGCCCGGCACCATCGCTGATCCAAGGGAAACCCAATGAAATTGCGCTGGAAGATCCTGCTCGCACCGGCTGTCACGGTGCTGCTGATGCTGCTGATGGCCGCGTTTGCGGCGCTCATGACAGCCCGCCTGAAAGCCGGCATCGCAGACTTCCATGAAGGGGCGCTGAAGAGCTACGAGTCATCGCTGACAGCGTCGGCGCAGCTGCAGGCCGCCCATGGGCTGGCCTACCGCACGCTGGCCTGGAGTGTGAACCTCAGCAAGGAAGACCTCACGGCTGCGCGCAAGACGGCGGCCGCCGAGGTGGCGGCGGTCGCCGCCAGGCTGGGTGTGCCGCTGGACAAGCCGCTGGCCGGCAACGCGCTGCAAGCCGACCTTTTTCGATTTGCCAAGAGCCTGGACCGTGCCATCGAGTTGTCGGTCATCGACGTCACTGACGGCGTCGGACAGATGCGCGACGCCGACAAGCTCGCGCTGTCGATCGGACGCGAAGTCGAGCAGCGGGTGAAGCAGTCCAACGAATCGGCAGCGACGCTGCTGGCCGCGGCGGGCAACACCTATCAGCTGGTGCTGAGCGTGCTGCTGGTGGGCGCAGTGGCCGCCATTGCGCTGGCTGCGGTGCTGGCACTGGCCATCAGTCGCTCGGTGCTCGCTGGTCTGGGCGAGGTCAGCGCGGTGGCCAACCGCCTGGCCCGTGGCGACCTGAGCCAGGACATCCAGCGCACCCGCACCGACGAGATTGGCGACATGCTCGCATCGATGGGCCAGGCGGTGAGCAGCTTCCGCCAGACGCTGCGCCTGGTGCAGGAGTCGTCGGAATCCATCCGCATGGCTTCGGGCGAAGTGGCCATCGGCAACACCGATCTCAGCCAGCGCACAGAACTGCAGGCCGGCAGCCTGCAGCAGACGGCCGCTTCGATGGAACAACTGGCCGGCACCGTGCGGCAGAGTGCGGACAACGCGCGCCAGGCCAATGACCTGGCCGAGGGTGCGTCACAGGTGGCGGCAAGGGGCGGGCAGGTGGTGGGCCAGGTGGTGAGCACGATGGAGCAGATCCAGGCCAGCAGCCGCAAGATCGGCGACATCATCGGCGTCATCGACGGCATTGCTTTCCAGACCAACATCCTGGCGCTGAACGCGGCGGTGGAGGCGGCACGCGCGGGTGAACAGGGCCGCGGCTTTGCCGTCGTGGCCTCGGAAGTGCGCAGCCTGGCCCAGCGCAGTGCCGCCGCCGCGCGCGAGATCAAGGTGCTGGTGGGCGATTCGGTGGCGAAAGTGGACAGCGGTTCCAGGCTGGTCGGTGACGCCGGCCGCACGATGGGCGACATCGTGGCCCAGGTCGACCGCGTCAAGCTGCTGATCGGCGAGATTGCCGCCGCCGCCGGTGAACAGAGCAGCGGGCTCGGTGCCGTGAACGGCTCGGTGGGTCAACTCGAGCAGATGACGCAGCAAAACGCCGCGCTGGTGGAACAAAGCGCTGCGGCTGCCGACAGTTTGAAAGAACAGTCACGTCGCCTCACCGACGCGGTGGCGGTGTTTCGGTTGGACAGCAGCACTCTGCACGCGGCCTGACAGGGCGCGCACCCCGGCCCTGGCCGCGGCGGGGCTGGGCGGGGCGGAGTGGGTGATTCCGGCGCGCCTGCGCGGGCGGCGCGCGAATCGGCTACCGTGCAGGCATGAGCCTTCACCCCACGCGCCATCAACCCCCCTCCGTGTTTTCGCTGGCCTGGCGCCAGACGCGGCGCGATTTCCGTGCCGGCGAATTGCGCTTGCTGCTGGTGGCGGTGCTGCTGGCAGTGGCCGCGCTGACCGCCGTGGGCTTCTTTGCCGACCGCCTGGGCAGCGGTCTGCAGCGCGACGCGCGGCAGTTGATGGGTGGTGACGCGGTGGTGGGCAGCGACCGCCCGGCGCCACCGGAGCTGGCGGCCAAGGCGCGCGACCTGGGCTTGCGTGTATCGGCCAGCGCCGGTTTCCCCAGCATGGCGCGCGCCGCTGAGGCGCAAGGCGGCGCCACGCGTCTGGTGGCGTTGAAAGCCGTGAGCCCGCAGTACCCTCTGCGCGGCGTGTTGCAACTGCAGATGGCTCCCGGTGCGCCCGTGCAGCGTGTGGCCGCCGCGCCCCAGCCCGGCACGGTGTGGGTGGACGCCGCGCTGCTCGAAGCCTTGCAGCTGAAGGTCGGTGACCCCTTGCTGCTGGGTGACGCCTCGCTGCGCATCGACCGCATCATCGCCATCGAGCCCGACCGCGGCGCTGGTTTCTCGACGTTTGCACCGCGCGTGATGCTGGCCGACGCCGACCTGCCGGCCACCGGCCTGGTGCAGCCCGCCAGCCGCGTGAGCTGGCGCCTGGCGGTGGCAGCACCCGATGCCTGGAGCGCCGCGCGTGGCGACGGCGTGGTGGCCGAATTCGTGGCCTGGGCCGAGGCGCGCATCAAGAGTGCGCCGCTGCGCGGTGTGCGCGTGGAGTCGGTGCAGAGCGGCCGCCCCGAGATGAAGCAGACACTGGACCGGGCCGAGAAGTTCCTGAACCTGGTGGCGCTGCTGGCGGCGCTGCTGGCTGCTGTGGCGGTGGGCATCGCGGCGCGCGACTTTGCACAGCGCCACCTGGACGACTGCGCCATGCAGCGTGTGCTGGGCCTGTCGCAACGCCGCATTGCCACGGCCTACGCGCTGGAGTTTGGTTTCGTGGGTTTCCTGGCCAGCACCCTGGGCGTGCTGGTGGGCTGGGCGGTGCACCATGTGTTTGTCTGGCTGCTGGCCGGGCTGGTGGATGCCGCCTTGCCCGCCGCCAGCCTGTGGCCGGCCTTGCTGGGCCTGGGCGTGGGCATGACCTTGCTGCTGGGCTTTGGCTTGCCGCCGGTGCTGCAACTGTCGCGCGTGCCGCCGCTGCGCGTGATCCGGCGCGACGTGGGCGGGCTCAAGCCGGCTTCACTGGGTGCGCTGCTGGCAGGCGTGGCGGGTTTCGTGGCCTTGCTGATGGCGGTGTCGTCCGATGTCAAGCTGGGTGCCATTGCGGTGGGCGGTTTCGCCGTGGCGATCGGCGTCTTTGCCTTGTCGGCCTGGCTGGCGGTGACAGCACTGCGTCGGCTGGTGCCCGAGTCGGGCGCGCCGCGCTGGCTGGTGCTGGCCACACGGCAGATCGCCGCCCGCCCGGCCTTTGCGGTGCTGCAGGTGTCGGCACTGGCGGTGGGGCTGCTGGCGCTGGTGCTGCTGGTGCTGCTGCGCACCGACCTCATCAGCAGCTGGCGCAACGCCACGCCGCCCGATGCGCCGAACCGCTTTGTCATCAACCTGCAGCCCGAGCAGAGCGAACCGTTCCAGGCCGCGTTGAAGCAGGCCGGCGTGCAGCGCTACGACTGGTACCCGATGATCCGCGGTCACCTGGTGGCCATCAACGGGCGCGACGTGACGCCCGCCAGCTTCACGCAGGACCGCGCGGCGCGGCTGGTGGAACGCGAATTCAACCTCAGCCACGCGGCGGTGCAGCCGCCGCACAACGAGGTGGTGTCTGGCCGCTGGGTGGCCGACGAGGCCGATGGGCTGTCGGTGGAAGAAGGCCTGGCCAAGGAGCTGGGTGTGAAGCTGGGCGACACACTGCGATTCGACATGGCCGGGCAGTTGCAGGAAGGGCATGTCAGCTCGCTGCGCAAGGTCGACTGGGGGTCGATGCGCGTCAACTTCTTCGTCATCTTCCCGCGCGCGCAGATGCCCGGTCTGCCCATCACCTACATCAGCGCCTTCCACGCGCCGGCAGTGGCGGGCTTCGACAATGCACTGAGCCGCGAATTTCCAAACATCACGAACGTGGATGTGTCGGCCAGCGTGGCGCAAATCCAGCGCGTGCTGGACCAGGTGATCCGTGCCGTGGAGTTCCTGTTCGGCTTCACGCTGCTGGCCGGGCTGGTGGTGCTGTTTGCGGCCATCACGGCCACCCGCGAAGCGCGTGCGCGCGAATTCGCGCTGATGCGCGCGATGGGCGCCAGCGGCCGCCTGCTGGCGCAGGTGCAACGCGCCGAACTGCTGGGCGTGGGTGCGCTGGCCGGTGGCCTGGCTTCGGTGGCGGCCATCGCCGTGGGCTGGTTGCTGGCGCGCTACGCCTTTGAATTCAACTGGAACCCGTCACCCTGGGTGCCGCTGTGGGGCATGGCGGCCGGCGCCTTGCTGGCGTTGGCGGCAGGCTGGTGGGGCCTGCGCGACGTGTTGCGCAGCCCGGTGCTGCAGACGCTGCGCCGTGCCGGTGCGGTGTAGCCATGAAAAAGCCCGCGCAGGGCGGGCTTGCAGCGGGCGGTGTACGGCAACCCGGCGTTGTCGTCAGTCGTTGATCAGGCCCATGTCGGCGCTGCTCATCAGGCCTTCGATGTCCATCAGGATCAGCATGCGTTCGCTCTCGCTGTCGCCGTGCCCGGTCTTCACGGCACCGATGCCGATGATGAAGCTGCTGTCCACGCTGGAGCTCAGCGATGGTGCCGGCTTGATCTGTTCGCGGGTGAGTTCCAGCACGTCGGACACCGAGTCGACCACGGCGCCCACCACCCGGCCCCTGACGTTGAGCACCACCACCACCGTGAAGGTGTTGTATTCGGCGCTGTCGCAACCCAGCTTCAGGCGCAGGTCGATGATGGGCACGATCACGCCGCGCAGGTTCACCACGCCCTTGATGAAGCCGGGTGCATTGGCGATGCGCGTCGGTTGCTCGTAGGAGCGGATCTCCTGCACGCGCAGGATGTCGATGCCGTATTCCTCTTCACCGAGCCTGAAGGTCAGGAATTCGCTGGTCGCAGGCATGGCGCGCGCTGTCGCACCAGCCGCGGCCGCCAAGGCCTTGGTCGCCGTCACGGCCCGGGTGGCGGCGGTGGTCTCAGCGCGTGCTGCGTCTGCAATCATTTCCATGGCAGTTTCCTTGGGGCGGGGCTGGCGTAGGGCGAAAGGGGATGGCGGGTGGTGCTGCCGGCGTTGAATCGAGCGGCACTTGTCTGGCTTATCGGCCGGTTGCCAGAGGTTCTGTAGTCCTGGGTCTTGACCCGATCAGCTGAACCGGCCCATGCCACGCCGCCACGCCGTGTGGCGCGCGGCGCAGGTTCAGCACCCGGCTGGCAGCCGTCAGCGTTCAGCGATGCGCCACGGCGCCACCTGCCGAGGCTTCAGTCTGGGCGCAGTCGAGGTACGGCCCGTCACCGTGCCAGTCTCAGAAGGTTTCCCACTCCTCGGTGCCGCTGGCGGCGTTGGCCGTGCTGCGCGGGGCTGCCGCGGGTGTGGCGTGCGCAGTGGGTGCCGCCTTGCGCGCCTTGGTGATGGCGCGGCTGGCCACCGCCCTGGGCCGGGCCAGCGGCGCCGGCGGCGGGCCCTGGAAGCGGAACCCGGCCAACGCTGAAGTCAACTGGCCGGACTGGTCCTTCAGGGACTGCGCGGCAGCAGCGCTTTGTTCCACCAGCGCGGCGTTCTGCTGCGTCATCTGGTCCAGATCGGCCACGGCAAGGCTGACCTGCCCGATGCCGCTGCTTTGTTCTGCGGCTGCCGCCGAGATCTCGCCAATGATGTCGGTCACGCGCTGCACGCTGGCCACGATCTCGGTCATCGTGTTGCCGGCGTCGGCCACCAGGCGCGAGCCCGATTCGACCTTTTCGACGCTGTTGTTGATGAGGTGCTTGATCTCGCGGGCGGCTTCGGCGCTGCGCTGCGCCAGGCTGCGCACTTCTCCGGCCACGACGGCAAAACCGCGACCCTGTTCACCGGCCCGTGCCGCTTCGACAGCCGCATTCAGCGCCAGGATGTTGGTCTGGAAGGCGATGCCGTCGATGGTGCCGATGATGTCGGCGATCTTCTTGCTGCTGGTGTTGATGTCTTCCATCGTGGACACCACTTGCGCGACGACGGCGCCGCCGCGCTGCGCCACCTCGCTGGCCGACGAGGCCAGCTGGTTGGCGGTGCGTGCCGACTCGGCCGTCTGGTTGACGGTGCCGGTGAGCTCGCTCATCGCGCTGGCCGCCTGCTGCAGGCTGGACTAGGTCTGTTCGGTGCGGCTGCTCAGGTCGGCGTTGCCGATCGCTATCTCTGCCGCTGCCAGCGACTCGCCTTCGGCGCCGCCGCG
>JANOZF010000022.1:0-4082 GCA_031429255.1 Rubrivivax sp. | reverse complement strand
GGCGTCTTGTAGCGGCCCAGGTGCTGTTCACAGTGCCGCAGCAGTTCGGCTTCATCGGCAACAGCGCCTTCGCGCAGCACCACGCAGGCCAGAATCTCCTGTCCGTAATGTTTGTCGGGTATGCCCACGGCGGCGGCGTCCAGCACGGCGGGGTGTTTGAGCAGCGCTTCGTCTATTTCGCGCGGCGCGATGTTCTCCCCGCCCTTGATGATGAGTTCCTTGATGCGGCCGGTGACGAAGAAGAACCCGTCGGCGTCGCGGTGGCCCAGGTCGCCGGTGCGCAGCCAGCCGTCGGGCGTGAAGGCTTCGGCCGTGGCCTTGTCGTTCTTGTAGTAACCCCGCATCACGTGCGGGCCGCTGATGATGATCTCGCCCGTGGTGCCGTCGGGCACCGGCTGCAGCGCGGCGTCGATCACCCGTGCATCGCCGCCGCTGGCGCGGCCCACCGAACCCAGCTTGCGCTGACGGGCATCCAAGGGGTTGGAAAAGCTCGGCGCCACGGTTTCCGTCAGGCCCATGGTTTCGATGACGCCGATGCCGAAACGCGATTCAAAGGCGCGCAGGTGTTCGGGCGGCAGCGCGGCGGAAGCCGAACGGCAAAAGCGCAGGCCGTGCAGCGCGGTGGCGGCCGGCGCCTGGGCCCGCGCTTCCAGCAGGAACGAGATGATGGTGGGCACCACGTTGATCCAGGTGCAGTGGTTTTCTTCGGCTTGTGACCAGAAGCGCTGGGCCGAAAAACGCGGCGCCATGGCCACGCTGCCGCCGCTGGCCAGCGGCGCGAGCATGGTCACGGCAAAGGCGTTGATGTGATAAAGCGGCAGCACGCCCAGCACGCGATCTTGCGGCGTCAGTGCGTGTTCGGCTGCTATGGCCCGCGCATTGGCTGCCAGGTTGGCCTGCGTCAGCATCACGCCCTTGGGGTTGCCGGTGGTGCCTGAGGTGTACATGAGCAGCGCCAGGTCTTGCGGCCTCGGCAGAGGCGGCGGTGGCGGTGGGGCTTCGGTCGCCGCTGTTGCCGCGGCAGTTGCCGCCACGGTTGTCGAAACTGTTGTCGCGGCTGTGGTCGCAACTGCTGCCGCAGCGTGGTCGTCAACTGCTGGAAGGCTCAGCACCTCGGGGTTCACCTGCTGCACGCGCAACTGCGGCGCAGCCGCCTGCACTTTTTCAACCCATTCAGCGCTGGCCAGCACCAGCTTGCAGTCGCTGTGCTGCAGCACATACCGCATCTGGTCGGGCTGCGACAGCAGGTTCACCGGGTTGACGCAAAAGCCGCTGGCCATGGCCCCCAGCAGCAGCTGCAGCGTGCCCAGGCCGTTGGGCATCACCAGCGACACCGTGTCGCCTGGCTGCAGGCCCTGGCTGCGCAGCCAGCGGCCCACGCGGTGGCAGTTGTGCAGCAGCTCGGCATAGCTGAGCGTGGCGCCGCTTTCGGTGGCCCGCGCGTACAGCGCCTGCGGCTGCTGCTGCGCCGCACGCTCCAGCAGCGCGTGCACTGTTTGCGCCGCGCCGGCTGCGTCGTCCACAAGCGCACCCACCATCAGGCCCGCCCACAGCGCGCAAAGTGGCTGGCGAAGATGTCGTCCACACTGGGCACATGTTCGGCAATCGGCCGCGAGATGCGCGTGATGTTCAGGTAGTGGCGGTAGTTCATGTTGTCGCTGAAGTTGTTGCCGCCCCAGGTGCCGCAGCCCATGCTCAGCGAAAACGGCAGGCCGTTGTCGAAGCTGCCGCCGGTGGCGATGCAGTGCGCCTGGTTGACGATGACCCGGCACACCGGCAGCTGTTCGGCCAACGCCAGTGCCTGTTCAGCCCGCGTGCTGTGCAGGCCCACCGAGTGCCCGGCGCCCTGGTAGGCGTAGATCTGGCGCACGATGTCCTGCGCGTGCAGAAAGTCGCGTGCGACATACACCGCCAGCACGGGGCTGAGCTTTTCGCCCGAGAAGGGGTGGCTGGGGCCGAAGCCGTCTTCTTCCACCATCAGGATCTGCGGCTGCTGCGCGGCCACGTCCAGCAGGCCGGCGCGGCGCGCCACTTCAGCGGCCGTCTGCCCGGTGGCAGCGGCCGAAAGGTGTTGCCCGTCGGGCCACATCAGCTGCTGCACTTGCTGCTTCTGATGGGCCTTCAGCATCACCGCGCCGCGGGCCTGCAAGGCGGCCAGCATCGGTGCCGCCGCCGCACCCACCAGCACCAGGCTGTTTTCTGAAGAGCAGCTGGTGGCGTTGTCGAAGGTCTTGCTGCGCAGCACGCGGTCGGCCGCGGCGTCGATGTCGGCGCTGTCGTCCACGATGCCGGCCACGTTGCCCGCGCCCACGCCAAAGGCCGGCGTGCCGCAGGTGTAGGCCGCCTTCACGTTGGCCTGCGAGCCGGTGGCCACCACCAGGTCGCACAGGCGCATCAATTCCTGCGTGGAAGCCTTGCTCACAGGGTGCGGCAGCAGTTGCACCAGGTCCAGCGGCGCACCGATGCGTGTGAACTGCTGGTGGATGAATTCGACCAGCAGCGCCGCGGTGGTCCAGCCCTTGGGCGACGGCGCCACCACCACTGCGTTGCGGCCCTTCAGCGCGTTGATGATCTTGTTGGCCGGCGTGGCGCCGGGGTTGGTGCTGGGCGTGATGGCGCACACCACGCCCACCGGCCGCGCCATCTCGACGATGCCGCGCGCCGTGTCTTCATGGATGACGCCCACCGAGGGCGCACCCTGCAGGTCGCGCAGCAGGCCCAGCGTCTTGCGGTGGTTCTTGCGCACCTTGTCTTCGACATTGCCAACGCCGGTGTCGGCCACCGCCATCTCGGCCAGTTCGCGGTTGCGCGCCGGTTCCATGATGGCCCAGCCGGCAGCCGCCACCAGTTCGTCCACGCGCGCCTGGCTGTAGCCGTCGGCCACGCGCTGCGCGGCGCGCGCGCGGGCCACCAGTTCTGCCACGGCGCCTGTTGAATCATTCATTCCAGAACACCTCAATCGGCTTTGATGTTCGCGTCTTTGGCGAGTTTGATCCATTTGGGAATCTCTGCGGCCACCGCCTGCCCCAGCCGTTCCGGCGTGCCGCCCACGGCTTCGGCGCCTTGCGCCAGCAGCTTGTCGCGGATGTCGGTATCGGCCAGCACGGCATTCAGCGCCTGGTTCAGCCGTTCGATGACGGCGCGCGGTGTCTTCGCCGGCACGAACATCGCGTACCAGCTGTCGACCTCGAAGTCGGCGATGCCGGCTTCCTGCATCGTGGGCACCGCCGGAAAAGCCGCGCTGCGCTTGACGGTGGACACGGCCAGCGCCTTCACCTTGCCGGTCTTCACGAACTGCGCCGCGGCGGGGATGGACACCCACAGCGTGGGCACCTGGCCGCCCATCACGTCGGTCATGGCCGGGCCGCCGCCACGGTAGGGAATGTGCGTGAGCTTGGTGCCGGTGCGCAGCGCCTGCAGTTCACCGGCCAGGTGCCCCGGCGAACCGTTGCCCACCGAAGCAAAGGCCACGGTGCCGGGTTGGGCCTTGGCCAGCGCCGTCATCTCGGCAATGGTGTTGGGCGTAAAGCCTGGGTGCGCCACCAGGATCTGCGGCAACGAAGCCACCAAGCCCACGGGTTCGAAGTCACGCTGGGTGTCGAAGTTCAGCTTCGGAAAGATGGCCGGGTTGATGGTGTGCGAGCTCAGCGTGAACAGCACCGTGTAGCCGTCGGGTGCGGCCTTGGCCACCACCTCGGTGCCCACCGAGCCGCCGGCGCCGCCCTTGTTTTCAATCACCACCTGCTGGCCCAGGGCGGCACCCAGTTTCTGCTGCACGATGCGCGCGATGACGTCGGTGCCGCCGCCGGGCGGGTAGGGCACCACGAAGCGCATGGGCTTGTCGGGGTAGCTGGCCTGCGCTGTGGCGGCCAAAGGTACGGCCGCGGTCAACAGGGCAGCAAGGCCAGTGGCTGTGGCTGCGGTCGGGCTGAGCATGCCGTTCCAAGTTGCCAGCGCTTGCAGCAACAGCGGCTTCAACAGCGGCCGGAAGAACGGCCGGAAGAGCGGCATCGAGACAGGGCGGGCAATCCAGCGCATCACAGGCTCCTTGGGGTGCACCTGCACTGTAGTGGCCGCTGCCG
>JANOZF010000021.1:0-18557 GCA_031429255.1 Rubrivivax sp. | reverse complement strand
GGTAGATGTTGCCGACGCGTCCGCGCTCGAGCGTGCGCTCGATGTGAAGCTCCTGCACGGCGCCGTTCTCGACCACGGCGACGCGGGTTTCCTGCGGCGCCCAGTTGATGAAGATGTCTTGTGTAGCCATGCGCCCAGTCTATGCGCGGCGGGCACGGAAACAAGGCGGGACACTGCGAGCCCGTCGCGCTTCGCAGGCCGCTGCGCGCCGGTGCTGCAGGGCAGCCCTGCGGCGCTGGCTCAAGGCGGCAGCGACACGCGTGCGAGGTGCAGCAAGCGCGCCGTCTCGTGCAGCGGCAGGCCCATGATGCCGCTGTAGCTGCCGGCCATGTGTTCGATGTGGGCCGCGATGCGGCCCTGCACGGCATAGGCGCCGGCCTTGCCAAAAGGCTCGCCGCTGTCGACATAGCGCTCGATGGTGCTGCTGCTGAGCGTGGCAAAGCGCACGTGCGACAGGCTCACCAGCAGGTGGTGCACCGGCCCGGCGCTCACCGCCACGGCCGTGAGCACGCGGTGCGTACGGCCCGACAGCGCTTGCAGCATGGCAGCGGCCTGCGCGGCATCGGCGGGCTTGCCCAGGATGCGGCGGCCCAGCGCCACCGTGGTGTCGGCGGTCAGGATGGGTGCCATCGGCAGGCCGCGCCGGCGCAGCCGCGAGCGGGCGGCCAGCAGCTTGGCCAGGGTGACGCGCTGCACGTAGGCTGCCGGCAGTTCGCCGCTGCGCTCTGCTTCCAGCACCTCGACATCTTCCTGCGCGTCGGCCAACAGCGGGCGGTGCTGGGCCCCCAGTTGCTGCAGCAATTGCGCGCGCCGCGGGCTGGCCGACGCGAGGTAGACGAAGGCGTGGTTCAGCGTGGCACGGTGGGCAGGGTCGGCACGGGGGGTGGCATGCATCGCGCCATTGTGCCGGCCGGGCGCAGCGGCCGGCGGGCCTTGCGCGCCGATCAGGGCGGCAGCAGACCGTAGACGCGCTCGGGCGGTACCCGGGGGTAGGCCTGAGCCTGCAGGCAGGGCCCGGTGATGGCGTGGGCGGGCTCGGCGCTGTCGAGCCGCCGCGAGTTCACGCTGGGCTGGCCTTTGCCGTCGCTGAGCGTGCACACCAGGGGCGCGGTCCCCAGGCGGGGCCGCCGCGTCACCACGGCGACCTCGCCGCTCTTCAGCGTGACCAGACTGCCCGGCGGGTGCACGCCCATTGCCTTGATCAGGCCCATGGCCAGCGTCGAGCCCGGCTCCTGCTTGAACAGCTGGCCGGCAGCCTGTTGCGGCGCCAGCGGCGGGCGATTGGCACGCGGTGTGATCTTGGCCATGTAGACATCGGCCATGCGCAACAGGCGGGCTTCGTCGCAGACCTGTAGCGAGCCCAGCGGGTAGCCGCTGCCGTCGGCACGTTCGTGGTGCTCGGCCACGGCCTGCAACCAGGCGCCGTCGGCCAGGCCCGCGGCACGCAGCATGTGCGCACCCATCTCCGGGTGGGCGCGGATCTGCTGCAGCTGCAGCTGCGTGGGCGGCGAGCTTTGTTCAGCCATCTGGGTCTGCAGCTCCAGCATCGCGACGTTCATCGACAAGGCCGCCCCGACGGTGCTGACCTGGCGTGACACCGGCCACCCGGCTTGGCGGGCGCACATCAGGCACAGCACCGCGGAGTGCAGCGAGTGGGCCAGCGCATACAGCCCAAAGCGGCGGTCTTCCTGCCGCACGGCGATGAACAGCGCCACGTCGGGGTCGCGGTCGACCATCTGGATGAAATCATCGACCGCGGCATGCCAATCGGCTGCCGCCGCCATGCCCTTGGCGGTGCCACGCAACAGCGCGTCAAGGTCCCACAGCGCGCGCTCCCAGCGGTCGAAGAGCGTGGGCTCGCGTTTCGCACTTTCAAAGGGGCTGCCGGCGCTCTGGGCAGCGCCGCTGGCGGCGGCATGGGCGCGCACCGCTTCGACCAGCCAGCGCTCGACCCAGGCGCCACGCTCCAGCAGCAGCCCCCACTGCCGTTCGGTGCTGATGATCTGCCGTTCGTTCAGCAGCAAGCGCTGCTGCAGGTCGTAGACCGCGAATGGCAAGGGCTCACCCAGGATGATGAGGTCCTGCACCGAGTCGATCGGCATACGCTCGATGGTCGTTTTCATTGTATTTTCAGTTAAGGAAGTCTAAGACGCACCCGGTCCCTTGGGGCAAACGCCGTTCGCTGGAGTTGAGGGCAACAACCGGCCCTTTTGTGGCGGACTTGCCACTGCGAACGCCATCCCGTGGGCAGCAGGGCTTGGAGCCGATGGTGGGCTGCATGCCCGGCACGCGCCTGGGCATGGCGCCGGCCTTTCTTCTGACGTCGTGGGCGCGCTCTGTCGACCTCGACGGGCCGCTGTGGCTGGTGCAAAGCCGCGACCCCGGGTTTGCCTACCAGAGCAGCTTGATGCTGCCGGCGCCGCCGGAGCTGCGGGGCTGAACGAAACCCCATGGGGCTGCCGAACGCCGGCGACCCGATCGTCGCCGTCTAACGGCGAAGTTGTATGCGGTCAAACTTGTTCATCCGGAAATCTTCGGGCCGCGTGGCGATGGTGTGCATGTTCAGCTTCAGCACGTACTCGCCGACCACGGCCACGTCGTCCACGCGCTGCGGCTCGAAAGTCCAGCGCTCCAGCGAGGCCTTGGCGTAGCGGTGGATGGACGGCGGCATGCCGGGCAGCGTTTTCACGCTGATGTGGCTGCACACGCCTTCGGTGCCGACCAGGCAGGTGGCCGTGAAGGCGCCGTCCCAGTTGTTCGGTCCGCGCAGCTCGCGCGGAAAGGCTGCGTAGTAGCGCTTCAAGGGCAGCGGGGCCACCTGCACCTGCGCCAACCGCGCGCTGCCGCCTTCGCGGCTGCGCGTGATCTCGTACTGCAAGCGCACGCCGCTGGTGAAGGTTGCCGGCTTGCCGTCGATGCTGCGCGGCTCCACACGTGCCGCCGCCAGGTGGGTCTTGACGATGTCGACGAAGGCCGCTGGCAACTGGTCTTCGCCCACCACCTGTTGCGATTGGGCTTTGCCGTCGACGCCGAACACCACGCGGGCCCAGACGTCGCTGCGGTAGTGATCGACTTCGTCGATGGTTTCGCCCCGGGCCGCGCTGGTGACCGTCTGCAGGCCCATCAGCAGGCCGATCAGCAGGCTCAGCAGCCAGCCTGCCCAGAGAGAACCGCGGTATCGACCGCGCTGTCGGCCGCGATGTCTGCCGGAATGTCCTGGCCTCACCCGCAGCCCGAAGGTGCAGCGCAGTGCCGTTGCTGGCTCGTTCATCGTCTCACTCCCGGTGGTAGGGGTGGCCTTCCAGCACACTGAAGGCACGGTACAGCGCCTCGGCCAGCAGGACGCGCGCAAAGGCGTGGGGCAGGGTCAGATCGCTCAGGCGCAGGGTTTCGTCGGCGCTGATCTTCAAGGCCGGGTCGAGGCCGTCGGGGCCGCCGATCAGCAGCGCGCAGTCGCGGCCATCATCGCGCCAGGCCTGCATGCGTTGGGCCAGCGACGCGGTGGTGTGGCGCGTGCCCTGTTCGTCCAGCACCACCCGGCGCGCGCCTTTGGCGGCCGCCAGCGCGGCTTCGAAGCGCTGTGCCTCGGCAGCCATGCACTGCGCGGCGGTCTTGCCGCTGCTGCGTGGTTCGGCCTTCAGTTCTTTCAGTTCCAGCCGCATCTCCGGCGGCAGGCGCTTGGCAAATTCGGCCCACGCGGTGTCGGCCCAGGCCGGCTGGCGTTGGCCCACGGCCAGCACCAGCAGCTTCATCAGCCGCGCGGCGTGGGCTTGCGCGCCGGGGCCCTTTTCGCCGCGCCGGGTGCCTTGGAGGCAGGGCGCTTGGTCGCGGGTCTGGCCGCGGGTTTGGCGGTCGGCCGCGGTGCCGACTTGGCGGCGGCCTTGGGCGCCGGCTTGCCGGCCGGCTTCACCACGACGGTCTTGCTGGCCGGTGCGCGCGTGTCACGCCCCGGCGGCGATTTCGGTGTGCCACCTGCGCGTGTTGGCGTTGACTTCGCGGCCACGCGCTTGAAGGCGGCGGTGCGGTTGGCCACCTTCTGTTCGCTCTCGGCCTTCTTGGTTGCATTCGACTTGGCCGGAGGGCGCTTTTTCACTGGCGCGGCAGCGGCTGCCGGGGCCGCTGCGCGTGCCCTGGGTGCCGCTGGCTTTGGCGCAGCCGCTTTGGGGGCGGCCGGTTTGGCCGCGGCGGTCTTGCGTGCCGCGCCGCGCGTCGCGGGTTCGGGTTCACTGGCCTTCACGAGCTTGGTGCTGGTGTCGCCGATGGCGATGCGCACCGGCTTGCCACCCCAGATTTCTTCCAGGTGGTAGTACTCGCGTATGCCCGGCTGCATGATGTGCGCCACCGCGGCGCCGCAGTCGACGATGATCCATTCGCCGTTGTCTTCGCCCTCGGTGGCCATCACCTGCATGCCGCGGCCCTTGACACTGTTGCGCACGCTGGCGGCCAGGGCCTTGGTCTGCCGGTTGCTGGTGCCCGTGGCGATGATCACGCGTTCGAACAGCGAGCTCAGGTGTTCGGTATTGAAGACCGCGATGTGCTGCGCCTTCACGTCTTCCAGGCCATCGACGATGGCGCGTTGCAGTTTGCGAATGTCCATTCAACTCCCGGCTGGGCTGCGGTACAGCCCGTGCGTTTCAATATAGCGTGCCACCGCGGGTGGCACCAGATGGGTGATGTCCTGCCCCGCCGCCACTCGCTGGCGGATCTGGGTGGACGAGATGTCGAGCATCGGCAGCGGCACCATGCGGTGCGCCAGGCGTTGCACGTCGGCGTGCGGTGCCCGGATGTCGCCCGGCCGGTTGGCCACCGCCAGCGTCACCAGGCTCAGCAACTCCTGCCAGTGGCGCCATGTGTGCAGGCTGCTGTACTGGTCCTGGCCGATGATCAGGAACCATTGTGACCTGTCTGGCCGGGGCTGTTGCGCAGAAGTCAGTGCCCGCACCGTGTCGAGCGTGTAGCTCGGCCCGCTGCGCTCGATCTCGATGCGGTCGAGCACGGAGCGCGGTTCATCGGCAATCGCTGCCTGCACCATGGCCACGCGGTGCTCGGCGGCGGTGATGCTGCGCGCCTTCTGCCACGGGTTGCCGGCGGGTATCCAGCGCAGTTCGTCCAGTTGCAGCGCCTGCAGCGATGCCTGCGCCAGCGCCACATGGGCCAGGTGCACGGGGTCGAAGCTGCCGCCGAAGATGCCCACCCGGCGTGGTGTCACTTCAGCCAATCTCGGGGGGGCAGAAAGTCGGTGTACAGACGCGCTTCTTCGCTGCCCGCTTCGGGCTGCCAGTCGTAGCGCCACTTCACGATCGGCGGCATGCTCATCAGGATGCTCTCGGTGCGGCCGCCGCCGTGCAGTCCGAAGTGCGTGCCGCGGTCCCACACGAGGTTGAATTCGACGTAACGGCCACGCCGATAGGCCTGGAAGTCGCGCTGGCGCTCGCCGTAGGGCGTGTCGCGCCGGCGCTGCACGATGGGGCGGTAGGCGGGCACGAAGGCGTCGCCGACGGCGCGCATCAGCGCAAAACCCGGCTCGAAGCCGCCTTCGTTGTGGTCGTCGAAGAAGATGCCGCCGATGCCGCGTGCTTCATTGCGGTGCTTCAGGAAGAAGTACTCGTCGCACCAGGGCTTGAAGCGGCCATACAGGTCAGAGCCCGCTGCGGCACTGCTGGGCGCCAGCGCGTCGGCGCAGCTGCGGTGAAAGTGCACCGCGTCTTCTTCGTAGCCGTAGCAGGGCGTCAGGTCCATGCCGCCGCCGAACCAGGTCACAGGCGGCTGGCCGGGCTGGAAGGCGGCCAGCATGCGCACGTTCATGTGCACCGTGGGCACGTAGGGGTTGCGTGGGTGCATCACCAGCGAGACACCCAGCGCCTCGAAGGGCGCGCCGGCCAGTTCGGGCCGGTGCTGCGTGGCCGAGGGCGGCAGCGCGCTGCCCTTGACGTGGCTGAAGTTGCAGCCACCGCGTTCGAGCACCCGGCCTTCTTCGATCAGCTGCGACAGGCCGTCGCCCTCGAGCTTGCCGCCAGCGGGCCGCTGCCAACCGTCGCGCCTGAAGGGCAGGCCGTCCTCGGCCTCGAAGCTGCTGACGATGTGGTTCTGCAGGTCCAGCAGGTAGCTGCGCACGGTGTCGGTGGTCTGCTCGGCCATGGCGCGGCGCTCGCGGCGGTTCAGTGTCTGATGGCGCGGTGGCCGATGTCGTTGCGCCACTGCGCGCCGTCCATGCGCACCTCTTGCACCGCCTGCAGCGCACGCTGCTGGGCCAGGCGCACGTTGTCGCCCAGTGCGGTGACGCACAGCACGCGGCCACCGTTGGCCACCAGCTGGCCGTCCTGCACCGTGGTGCCGGCGTGGAACACCTGCAGCTCTGGCGCGTCGGCCGGCAGCGCGGTGATGGCGTCGCCCTTGCGCGGCGCGGCGGGGTAGCCATGCGCGGCCACCACCACGCCCAGCGCGATGCGCCGGTCCCACTGCAGTTCGACCTGGTCCAGCGTGCCGTCGGTGGCCTTCAGCAGAACCTCCAGCAGATCGCTCTTCAGGCGCATCAGGATGACCTCGGCTTCGGGGTCGCCCAGGCGGCAGTTGAATTCCACCGTGCGCGGCTGGCCGTGCTGGTCGATCATCAGCCCGGCATACAGGAAGCCGGTGAACGGCGCGCCTTCGCGGGCCATGCCGTTGATGGTGGGCTGGATGATGTCCTGCATCACCCGCGCATGCACGTTGGGTGTGACCACCGGCGCCGGTGAATAGGCGCCCATGCCGCCGGTGTTGGGGCCGGTGTCGCCCTCGAAGATGCGCTTGTGGTCCTGGCTGGTGGCCAGGCTGAGCACGTTCTTGCCGTCGCACAGCACGATGAAGCTGGCCTCTTCGCCGGCCATGAAGGCTTCGATCACCACGCGCTGTTGAGCGCCGCTGTGCTGCACACCCAGCGTGTTCGAGCCCAGCCCGTCTTTTTCGAACATCATGTCGATGGCTGCGTGCGCCTCTTCCAGCGTCATCGCCACCACCACGCCCTTGCCGGCGGCCAGGCCGTCGGCCTTGATCACGATGGGCGCACCTTGCGCCTGCACGTAGGCATGTGCCGCCTCGGCCTCGGTGAAGGTGGCGTAGGCCGCGGTGGGTATGCCGTGCCGCTGCATGAAGGCCTTGGCGAAGTCCTTGCTGCTTTCCAGCTGCGCCGCGGCCTGCGTGGGGCCGAAGATGCGCAAGCCGCGGGCGCGAAAGATGTCCACCACACCAGCGGCCAGCGGTGCTTCGGGGCCGACCACGGTGAGCGCAATCTTCTCCGACGCGGCAAAGTCGGCCAGCGCCTGTGGGTCGGTGATCTGCACGTTGGTCAGGCGCGCGTCGGCGGCGGTGCCGCCGTTGCCCGGCGCCACATACACCTCTTGCACACGTTCGCTCTGGGCCAGTTTCCAGGCCAGTGCATGTTCGCGGCCTCCGCCGCCAATGACGAGCACCCTCATTCGGCGATCAGTGCGTTGTGGTACAGGTCCTGCACGTCGTCAAGGTCTTCGATGACGTCCAGCAGCTTCTGCATGCGCGCAGCGTCTTCGCCGGTCAGCTCGATGTGGTTCTCGGCGCGCATCGTGACCTCGGCCACTTCGGACTTCAGGCCCGCTGATTCCAGCGCCAGCTTCATGCTTTCCAGCTCGGTGGGCGGTGTCAGCACCTCGATGCTGCCGTCGTCGCCGGTGATCACGTCGTCGGCGCCGGCGTCCAGCGCCACTTCCATCACCTTGTCTTCGTTCGTGCCCGGGGCAAACACGAGCTGGCCACAGTGCTTGAACTGGAAGGCCACGCTGCCCTCGGTGCCCATGTTGCCGCCGTATTTGCTGAAGGCGTGGCGCACCTCGGCAACGGTGCGCACGCGGTTGTCGGTCATGCAGTCCACGATGATCGCCGCGCCGCCGATGCCGTAGCCCTCGTAGCGCACTTCTTCGTAGTGCACACCTTCCAGGTTGCCGGTGGCCTTGTCGATGTTGCGCTTGACGGTTTCGACCGGCAGGTTCACCGCCTTGGCTTTTTCAATCGCCAGCCGAAGGCGCGGGTTGGCCGACGCGTCACCGCCGCCCAGGCGCGCCGCGACCATGATTTCGCGGATCACGCGGGTCCAGGCCTTGCCGCGCTTTTCATCCTGCCGGCCCTTGCGGTGCTGGATGTTGGCCCATTTGCTGTGACCGGCCATGAGATGCTGTGCTCCAAAAGGGTGAGTTGCTGATTTTAGACGGGCAGCCTGCGGCGCACCCTGTTGCGGCGGTTTCGGCGGCTGTTGGCGTTGTTGCGGCGCTGCGCTATGGTTGACTTCTCTGGATGACCCCATGAATGGCGCGCACATGGACCCCAGCTTCGAAAGTCTGATGAACCAGGCGCGGCGCGACCACCCCGAGGAACCTGCCGTGGTGGCTGCCCGCCTGGCCACGATGGCCGCTCTGGTGCAGGCGCCCGCGCAGTTGCAGACCTTGGCACACCTGATGCACCACGTCTGGGGTGAGCACCTGCACGACTGGGCGGGCGGGCAGCGCGCGCTGCAGGCGCTTGCCAGCCATGCCCACGCCGATGCCACCACACACGAAGCCCTGCAGCGTTATCGCGCCAGTCTGTCGCTGAGCGCGGGCAGCGAAACCCTGGCTGCGCCGCTGTCGCCTTCGGACCAGGTGAGGGCGCACGCGATGGCCGCTGCCAACGTCACCGGCTGCGACACCGGCCGCGCGCAGGCCCTGCTGCTGCGGGCGCTGGCGCTGGCCAAGGCGCACGCGCTGCCCGACAACGACCCGTGCATGCGCGCCTTGGCCGTCGGCGGCCACAACCTGGCTTGCGAACTGGAAGAAAAGCCCGAACGCTCGCCGGCCGAGCGCGAGCTGATGCTGCTGGCGGCGCAGGTCAGCCGCGCGCACTGGGCGCTGGCCGGCGGCTGGCTGGAAGTGGAACGGGCCGAGTACCGCCTTTCCAACAGCTGGCGGCTGGCCGGCGACGCGACGCGGGCTCGCGCGCATGCGCAGGCCTGCCTGGCGTTGGTGCAGCAGCACGGCGCGCCAGCGCTGGAGGCCTTTTTTGGCTGGGAAGTGATGGCGCTGGCCGAACAGGCGCTGGGCGATGGCCCGGCCCAGGCGGCGGCCTTGGACCAGGCCCGTGCGGCTTTTGAGCAGCTGGGCGCCGACGACCAGGTCTGGTGCCGCGCCACGTTGGACAAGCTGCTGGCTTGAATCTGCACAGCCTGCAGCGCCCGGTCCCTACGGCGGGGCCAGGTTGGCGCCGCGCCCGCTAGACTGTTGCCACGGTGCAGCCGCACCGGCGCGCCGTCTCCGCCCCGCCATCGCACCGCCACCGAAGAGCCCACCATGTCCGACCCCATCCTCGTCGCCCAGCACGGCCCTGTTGAATGCCATCTGCTGCCGGCGCTGGCCAATCGCCATGGCCTGATCACCGGCGCCACCGGCACCGGCAAGACCATCACCTTGCAGACGCTGGCGGAAAACTTCAGCAAGCGGGGTGTGCCGGTGTTCATGGCCGACGTGAAGGGCGACCTCACCGGCATCACGCAGGCCGGCACGCTGTCGCCGAAGATCGCGGCCATCCTGAAGGAACGCGGCCTGCCCGAGCCGCAAAGTGCCCATTGCCCGGCCACGCTGTGGGACGTGTTCGGCAAGCAGGGCCACCCGGTGCGCGCCACCGTCAGCGACATGGGGCCGCTGCTGCTGAGCCGCATGCTGGCGCTGAACGAAACGCAGGCCGGCGTGCTGAGCCTGGTGTTCAGAATCGCTGACGACAACGGCATGCTGCTGCTGGACATGAAGGACCTGCGCGCGATGCTGCAGTTCGTCGGCGACAACAGCAAGGACTTCACCACCGAATACGGCAACGTCAGCGCCGCCAGCGTGGGCGCCATCCAGCGCGGCCTGCTGCAGATCGAGGAGCAGGGCGGCGACCAGTTCTTCGGCGAGCCGATGCTCGACATCAGCGACTTCCTGCAGACCGTCGACGGCCAGGGCGTGGTCAACATCCTGACCGCCGACCAGCTGATGAACGCGCCGCGCCTGTACGCCACCTTCCTGCTGTGGATGCTGTCGGAGCTGTTCGAGCTGCTGCCCGAGGTGGGCGACCTGGACAAGCCCAAGCTGGTGTTCTTCTTCGACGAGGCGCACCTGCTGTTCAAGGACGCACCGACGGCGCTGATCGAACGCATCGAGCTCGTGGTGCGGCTGGTGCGCAGCAAGGGCGTGGGCGTGTACTTCGTGACGCAGAACCCGCTGGACGTGCCCGACACCGTGCTGGCGCAGTTGGGCAACCGCGTGCAGCACGCACTGCGCGCCTTCACGCCGCGCGACCAGAAGGCGGTGAAGGCAGCCGCCGACACCATGCGCGCCAACCCGGCCATCGGCGACATGGCCACCGCCATCACCGAGCTGGCGGTGGGCGAGGCGCTGGTGAGTTTTCTCGACGCCAAGGGCCGGCCCAGCGTCACCGAGCGCGTGTTCGTGTTGCCACCCGGCAGCCAGATCGGGCCCATCACGGCCGAACAGCGGCAGGCGTTGATCGCCGGTTCGCTGGTGGCCGGTGCTTATGAAAAGACGGTGGACCGCGAGTCGGCCTACGAAAAGATCAAGGGTCGCGCGGCGGTGGATGCCACACCGGCCGCCGCGGCACCGAACGGCGCCCCCACCATGGGCAACACCACCGCGTCAGGCCCTGGTTCCACCCGCCTGGGCACGCCGATTGGCGGCGCGCCGGCCGAAGCGCCCAAGAGCGGCGGCATGATGGACATGATGAAAGACCTGATGCTGGGCAGCACCGGCCCGCGCGGCGGCCGCCACCCGGGCCTGGCCGAAAAGGCGGCGTCGTCGGCGGTGCGCAGCATCGGCTCAGCCGTGGGCCGCGAAATCATCCGCGGCGTGCTGGGATCGCTGCTGGGGGGGCGCAGGCGCTAAAGCCCGCCCCTGGCCTCTGCGGTGCCTGCGTGGGCCGGTGGTTGGCCGCGTTGTTCAAGGCTGCAGCTGCGGCGTGACCATCGCTCGTGCCGCGCCGTACAGCAGCGGCAGCATGCGGTTGGCGAGGCAGCTGCTCGGCGTGTCGGGCTCCAACGCCGCCAGCGCCAGCGCGGCCAGCGGTTGCGAAGGCGCCACTCCAGGCGTCACCTGACGCGTGGACGGCTCGGTAAACCTTTCGGCCACGGCGGCGCTGTTCGGCGGCGCGGGGGCACCGGCCGCTGCGCCGTCGCCCGCCCACGCTCATGGGGCGCCGGACAGACCCTGCGCCGGCCGTGCGCGCCACCCCATGGGCGCGCGCGTCGCATCCGGGGCCGCGCCCATGGCCCGCGGCAGGGCAGCGCAGCACAATGCACGTCTGCAGCTTTCAAACAAACAAGGTTTCATCCATGATTGCTTCGATCGTCAAATGGCTGTTGATCGCCATTGTGGTGTTGGCCGTGGCGGGCGTCATCGCCGGCCAGCTGGGCCTGCTGCGCGGCTCGCCTCCTTCGGACCTGGGCGTGCGCGACGGCAAGCTCAAGCGCCCGTCCAAGACGCCCAACAGCGTCAGCAGCCAGGCCGACCTGTGGCCCGGCGACGCGCAACAGGACTATGCCCGCATCGCGCCACTGGCCCTGGTGGGCAGCGGGCCCGAAACGATGGCGCGCCTGAAAACCGTGCTGCAGGCCCAGCCGGGCGCCGAGGTGGTGAAGGCCGAGGGCGACTACCTCCATGCCACCTTCACCACGCGCCTGATGAAGTACACCGATGACGTGGAATTCTGGTTCGACCCGGCGCAGCAGGTGGTGCAGGTGCGCTCGGCTTCGCGCCTGGGGCGCAAGGACCTGGGCGCCAACCGCGCGCGGGTGGAGGCGGTGCGCGCCGCGTTGCAGGCGCGGTGACGCCGCGGGCCGGGCGCGCGCTGGCGCGGCATCCGGCGCCCGGCAGGCGGCGGCTGGCGACCGCCGGCCGCCGCCGGTCGCATCGGCATGGCGGGCAGCGGGGCTTGCGGCCACAGTAGCCCCTGTGCCACCGCTGCCGCTGCCTTCAGGAGAACCGCCATGCTGATCCAGATCCTCATGCACACGCCGCTCTGGGTGTGGGCCTTGCTGACCGCACTGCTGGCCCTGGGGCTGTGGCAGCGCCGCCAGCGCCACGTCAGGCGCGGCCAACTGCTGGCCCTGCCGCTGACGATGCTGGCGCTGGGCTTGTGGTCGATGGCGCCCGGCTTCGTGGCGCAGCCGCTGGTGGCCGGGGCGTGGCTGCTGGCGCTGCTGGCCGCAGCCCAGGTGGGGCGCCGCCTGCCCACGCCGGCGGCCGCGCGTTGGCTGGCCGCCGAACAGCGTCTGCACCTGCCCGGCAGCTGGGTGCCGCTGGTGATCATCCTGTGCATCTTCAGCCTGCGCTACGCCACGGGCGTGTCGCTGGCGCTGCACCCTGAATGGCGTTCGATGCTGTCGGTGCAGCTGCCGCTGGCGCTGGCCTTTGGCAGCCTGAGCGGCCTCTTCATGGGCCGCGCGTTGGGCCTGCGGGCATTGACCCTTCAACCCGCTGCCCCAGGCAGCGCGTCTACCGCGCACCATGCACGGCAACTCCAGCACAACTGAGGCCGGCGCCGCTGGCGCGGGCCGCTCAGGTGCCGACGGCGCGGATTCAACTGCCGCCGGTGGCGCCGTGGCCCACACATGGCACCGGCTGCGCATCCACACCCTGCGCCACCTGCTGGTGGTGGGTGGCTTGTGCGCGGGCATCGCGCTGCTGCTGACCGCCATCGACGGCCGCGGCTTCGGCGCCAAGCTCGTCTATTCGCTGAGCATCGGCCTGGTCTGCACGCTGGTGGTGGACTGCATGCGTGTGGCGATGGCCTGGTGGTCCGACCGCACACGACGGGCGCGCGGGCTTTCTCTGCTGGACAGCTTCAGCGGCTGGCACGGTGCCATCCCCGGCACCCTGCTGGCCCTGGTGCTGGGCCCCACGGTGGGCATGACGTTGGGCGATGCGCTCACCGGCTACAAGTCGGCCAGCCTGCTGCAGCTGGACTCGCCGACCACGCGCATCACGCTGGTGCTGAGTCTGCTGGGCACGGTGATCTCGCTCGTGGTGCTGAGCTCGATGGAACGTCTGGCCGGAGCTCGCGAACAGGCAGAAGCCGCGCGGCGCCAGGCCGCCGAGACCCAGCTGCGCCTATTGCAGTCACAGCTGGAACCGCACATGCTCTTCAACACGCTGGCCAACCTGCGCGTGCTCATCGGCTTGCAGCCGCAGCAGGCGCAGCAGATGCTGGACCACCTGATCGCCTATCTGCGCGCCACGCTCAGCGCCAGCCGCCGCAACGTGCACCCGCTGGCCACCGAGTTCGAGCGCGTGGCCGACTACTTGGCGCTGATGGCCATCCGCATGGGGCCGCGGCTGCAAGTGCAGCTGGATCTGCCCGATGCCCTGCGCCAGGTGGCGGTGCCATCGCTGTTGCTGCAGCCGCTGGTTGAAAACGCCATCAAGCACGGGCTGGAGCCGCAGGTGGCCGGTGGCCTGGTGCAGGTGCAGGCGCTGCGGCGTGGCGATGAACTGCTGCTGGTGGTGCGTGACACCGGGCTGGGCCTGCAGCCGCCGCGGGCCGACGCGCCGGGCAGCCACTTTGGCTTGAGCCAGGTGCGCCAGCGGCTGGCCACGCTGTATGGCGCGGCCGCCAGCCTGACCCTGCAAGATGCCTCGGCAAGCCCCGGGGCCGGCGAAGGGTCCGCCAGCGGCGTCGTGGCCACGGTGGTGATGCCGATGCCCAAGGCCGGGGCCCTGCCCGCACCCGCGTCGCTGGTCCACCCCGTTGACCTGCCCGCCAAGGACCCGCCATGACCACCGCCCGCTGCCTGATCGCTGAAGACGAACCGCTGCTGGCCGCCGGCCTGCAGGCCGACCTGGCGGCGTTGTGGCCGGGGCTGCAGGTGGCAGCCCTGGTGGGCGACGGCCTGCAGGCGGTGGCGCAGACCCTGGCGCTGCAACCCGACGTGTGTTTCTTCGACATCCGCATGCCCGGCTGCACGGGGCTGGAAGCGGCGCAGGCGCTGGCCGAAGACTGGCCCGACGGGCACGACGCGGCGCCCTTTCCGCTGCTCGTCTTCGTCACCGCCTATGACGACTACGCCTTGCAGGCCTTCGACGCGCAGGCGGTGGACTATCTGGTCAAGCCGGTGCAGCGCACGCGTCTGGCGGCCTGCGTGCAGCGGCTGCAGAGCCGTCTCACGCAGGCCCAGAGCGCAGCGCCGGACCCTGCTGCAGCGCACACCTCGGCCCCGCCGGCTGGCCACTCCGACAGCCTGGCGCAGACGCTGGTGCAACTGCGCGCCTTGCTGGGGGCCGTGCCGGGTGGCGTGCAAGGTGGCGTACAAGGTGTGGGCGGCGCAAACGCGCAGCCGCCACCCCGGCTGGCCGTGATCCAGGCCCAGGTAGGCAGCGTGGTGCACCTGGTGCCGGTGGAAGACGTGCTGTACTTCGAAGCGGCCGACAAGTACGTGCGCGTGGTCACGGCCGACCGCGAGCACCTGATCCGCCTGTCGCTGCGCGAGCTGCTGCCGCAGCTGGACCCAAACACTTTCTGGCAGGTGCACCGCGGCACCGTGGTGCAGGCGCGAGCGGTGGCCGTCGCGCGGCGCGAAGAGTCGGGCAAGGTCACGCTGACGCTGAAGGGGCGCGACGACAAGCTGGTGGCCAGCCGGCTCTACGCGCATCTTTTCAAGGGCATGTAGTCAGGCTCGCTGCACCCGCCCGGCCGCCCGGCCAGCCGGGGTCGGGCGCCTACAATCATGTGCTTTGCCCGGCGCACCAGCCGGTACCCGGTGTGCGCACGGTCCTTCGCGACGCAGCGCCCGCCCGCCAACCGTTCACGGAGCCCTTTTGTGTCTGAGCCGTCAGTGCCCCCGTCAGAGTCCCTGCCCGTGACCCCCGTTGCTGCCGCCGCCGTCACCCCGCAAGACCCCCAGGCGCTGGAGCGCGACCTCGCGGGCCTGTTCGTGCAGTCCCTGAACCTGGAAATGGCCCCGGGCGACATCGACGCCACGGCACCGCTCTTCGGTGGCGAAGGCCTCGGACTGGACAGCATCGACATCCTGGAAGTGGCGCTCGAGGTGTCGCAGCGTTACGGCTTCCAGCTGCGCTCCGACGACGAGAACAACGAAAAGATCTTCCAGAACCTGCGCAGCCTGGCTGCGCACGTGGCGCAGCACCGCACCAAGTGAACCGGCTTCTTTGCGGGCCGCCGTTCTGGCGGTCGGACCCGAAGCGCTGAAGGCTGCCCGCATGCCTGTCTGGCAGATCGCCGCAGCCGGCCTGGCCCTAGCCGCCTATGCCGTGCTTTCGCACGTGCTGATGGTGCACTTTGCGCAGGCGCCGTGGGCCGTGGCGGCGCTGTTCGGCCCCCTGCTGGCTGCCGTGGCTGGCAGCGGCTGGGTGCGCCGCCAGTGGGCGGTGCTGGCGGCCTGCGCGGCGCTGGTGGCCTGGTTGGCCTGGCTGGTGTGGCGCGGGGGCGTGGCCGACATCAACCGCATGTACGTGCTGCAGCATGGCGGCATCCATCTGGCGCTGGCGTGGAGCTTTGCCGTCACCTTGAAAGCCGGCAGCACGCCGCTCATCACGTCGCTGGCCGAGCGGCTGCACCGCCACTTCAGCCCCGAGATGCGGGCCTACACACGCTGGCTCACCGGCTTGTGGGTGTGGTACTTCCTGGGCATGGTGGTGGTGTCGGGGCTGATCTACGGCCTGGCGCCATGGCCCTGGTGGTCGCTGTTCTGCAACGTGTTGACGCCGGTCACTGCCGTGGCGCTGTTCGTGGGTGAACACCTGATCCGTTATGTGCGGCACCCCGAGTTCGAGCGCGTCTCGCTGCGGGCCGCCTTTGGCGCCTACCGCGATGCCGGCGAGGGTGCCGGGCCGGGCCCGCTGTGAGCCAGCGGCGATGACCACGCCCAGCGCCCCGTTGTTGGCCGCACGCGACCTGGCTGCGCCCATTGCCTACCGCGAAGGCGCTGCCGTCAGCGGTGCGCAGTTCCTGGCGCTGGTACGGCAGCTGGCACGCCGCCTGCCCGCGGGCCGCCCGATCAACCTGTGCCAGGACCGCCTGCACTTCGCGATCGGGCTGGCGGCGGCCCTGATGCGCGGGCAGCTGTCGCTGATGCCACCGAACGCGCTGCCGCAGACGCTGCAGCAGGCGCCGGCCGGCGAGGGCACGCTGTACGCGCTGGTCGACGACGTGCCACCGGGTCTGGACACGCTGCTGCCGCTGGTGCCGGTCTCGCTCAATGAGCTGACGGAAGAGTCGGAACAGGCCGCGGCCGAGCCGGGCACCGCCGCGCAGCGGGTGCCCGAGCTGGCTGCCGCCCTGCCGGCCGTGTGCCTGCTGACCTCGGGCTCCACCGGCGCGCCGCAGCCGCATGCCAAGGCCTGGGGGCCGCTGGTGACCAACATCGCGTCCGAGGCCGAACGCCTGGCGCAACTGATGGGCCGCAGCAGCCTGGCCGGCGTGACCATCGTGGCCACGGTGCCCGCGCAGCACAGCTATGGCCTGGAGTCCACCGTGCTGTTGTCTTTGCTGGGCGGCGCCGCCTTCGACGCCGGGCGGCCGTTCTACCCGGCCGACATCGCCCAGGCCCTGGCGCGTGTGCCCAGGCCGCGTGCCCTGGTGACCACGCCTTTTCACCTGAAGACGCTGCTGCTGTCGGGCGTGGCGCTGCCGCCGGTCGATCTGGTGCTGTCGGCCACCGCGCCCTTGTCGCCGCAGCTGGCGGCGCAGGCCGAGCAGGCCTTTGGCGGCCTGCTGGCCGAGATCTACGGCTGCACCGAGGCCGGCCAGGTGGCGGCACGGCGCACCACGGCCGGCGAGGTGTGGACGACGCTGGGCGAACTGCGCATCCACCGCCAGCGCGACGCTTCCGGCGAAGACGCCTTCATCGTGCAGGGTGGCCATGTCGAGCAGGCCACACCGCTGGCCGATGTGCTGGAGCTGCTGGACGAACGCCGATTTCGCTTGCTGGGCCGTGCCAACGACCTCATCCACGTGGGTGGCAAGCGCAGTTCGCTGGCGCACCTGAACTTCCACCTGAACCGCATCGAGGGCGTCGACGACGGCGCTTTCTGGCTGCCCGACGAGGTGGCCGAAGGCATCGTGCGGCCGGTGGCCTTCGTGGTGGCGCCCAGCTTGACGGCGGCGCAGGTGATTGCGGCGCTGCGTCAACAGCTCGAGCCGGTGTTCGTGCCGCGGCGCGTGGTGCACGTGCCGGCATTGCCGCGCGAGGCCACCGGCAAGCTCACGGTGTCGGCGCTGCGCGACTTTGCGCTGCGCACGCTGGCGCAGGCTCCTGCCGTTGCCGCCCAACCG
Source organism: Rubrivivax sp. (assembly GCA_031429255.1). Classification (GTDB taxonomy): domain Bacteria; phylum Pseudomonadota; class Gammaproteobacteria; order Burkholderiales; family Burkholderiaceae_C; genus Rubrivivax. The sequence continues at coordinate 1,238 of JANOZF010000021.1, read as the reverse complement.
GCGCGCGACATCGATGCAGGCGGCGGCGTGACCTTGTGGGTGCACGCGGGTGCCGACCACCCCGCCTTTGCCGGGCACTTCCCCGGCCACCCGGTGTTGCCTGGCGTGGTGCTGCTGTCGCTGGTGATGCAGGCCCTGGCCGAGCAGCCGGCCTTGCAGTGGCTGCTGGGCGCCACTCCCACGCTCACGCAGGCCAAGTTCCTGGCGCCGGTGACGCCGGCCCAGGCGGCGCAGCCGCTGCGCCTGAGCCTGCAGCCACACGGCAGTGGCGTGGCCTTTGCGCTGGCCAGTGGCGACACACCGGCTGCCGTGGTGTTCGCCAAGGGCCAGTTGGCACCCGGAGTGGCCACCCCGTGATGAGCCCGCCCGCCACCAAGCCCGCGCCGCCCGGCTGGGCCGAACGGCGCGAGCGTGGCAGCCTGCTGGCGCTGCGCCTGATGGCTTTTGTTGCGGTCACGCTGGGCCGGCCGGTGGCACGCCTGCTGCTGCCGCCCATCAGCCTGTACTTCCTGCTCGCGGTGCCGGGGGCGCGTCGCCATTCGGCGCGCTACCTGGGCCGTGCGCTGGGCCGCGCGCCGCGCTGGGTCGACCTGTACCGCCATGTGCACAGCTTCGCGTCGGTGGTGCTCGACCGCGTGTACCTGGTGCGCGGGCAGCACCAGTCGCTGGACCTGCAGGTGCATGGCGACACGGGCTGCAGCCAGACCATCGCCGCGCGCCAGGGTGGTTTCCTGATCGGTGCCCACCTGGGCAGCTTCGAGGCGCTGCACGCCGCGGGCAACAGTTTCCCCGGCATGCATGTGACGATGGTCATGTACCCTGACAACGCCAGCAAGATCCACAGCGTTCTGCAGGCCGTGGCCCCTGAATTCAAACTTGCGGTGATCGGCATCGGCAACCCCGGTTCAACGCTGGCCATACGCGACGCGTTGCAAGAAGGCCGCCTGGTGGGCCTGCTGGGCGACCGGCTGCCGCCCGGTGCTGCGGCCGCTGCGCCTTCAGCGCGGGGCAAGCTGGTGTCGATTCCCTTTCTGGGTGTGCCGGCGCGGTTTTCCGACGGCCCGCTGCGGCTGGCGCTGCTGCTGCGCCAGCGGGTGATCTTCATGGCCGGGCTGTACCTGGGCGGGCGCCGTTACGACGTGCGCTTCGAGACACTGGCCGACTTTCGCCAACTGCCGTCAGAGGCTGCAGCGCGGGACCAGCTGGTGCTGGACACGCTGCACGCCTACGTGGCGCGG
>JANOZF010000020.1:0-25898 GCA_031429255.1 Rubrivivax sp. | reverse complement strand
GATGGAAGACGAAACCGCGGGCGACGTGGCCGGCATCAAGAGCGCCACCATCAAGGTCGAAGGGGATTACGCCTTCGGCCACCTGCGTTCAGAGACGGGCGTGCACCGGCTGGTGCGCAAGAGTCCCTTTGACTCGGCCGGCGGCCGGCACACCAGCTTTGCGTCGCTGTTTGTCTACCCCGAGGTTGACGACAGCATCGAGATCGACATCAACCCTTCCGACGTGCGCACCGACACCTTCCGCGCCAGCGGCGCCGGTGGCCAGCACATCAACAAGACCGACTCGGCCGTGCGCCTGACGCACATCCCCACCGGTATCGTGGTGCAGTGCCAGGACGGGCGCAGCCAGCACAGCAACAAGGACGTGGCCTGGAAGCGGCTGCGTTCACGCCTGTTCGACTTCGAGATGCGCAAGCGCATGGAAGAACAGCAGAAGCTCGAAGACACCAAGACCGACGTCGGCTGGGGGCACCAGATCCGCAGCTACGTGCTCGACCAGAGCCGCATCAAGGACCTGCGCACCAACGTCGAGATCAGCAATACGCAGAAGGTGCTGGACGGCGACCTCGACGCGTTCATCGAAGCCAGCCTCAAACAAGGCCTGTAAGCGCTGGCGCCGGCGGCCGCAGGGCCGGCCAGCGCTGGCCGCAAAAACCGGCACGGCGCGCAACCCCACCGCAGCGCCGGCCAATGACGGAGACCCCCAGCCATGCGTGAAGCCACCAGCGTCGCGACCCAACGGCAAAACTACGCCGCACCGGCGTATTTCATCCGTCAGGTCGAACTGACTTTCGACCTCGACCCTGCCAAGACCATCGTGGGCAGCAAGTTGCACATCGAACGCAACGCCGCGCTGGCGCCCGTTGAAGGGCCCACGCCGTTGCGCCTGCATGGTGAGGGGTTGACGCTGCTGCGGGTGCAGGCCGACGGGCAGAGTGTGTCTTTCCGCAACGAAGGTGGCGACCTCGTCATCGACAACCCGCCGCTGGCGGCGCAGTTCGTGCTGGACATCCGCAACACCTGCGCGCCCGACAAGAACACCGAGCTGTCGGGCCTGTACACCAGCAGTGGCGGCTTCTTCACGCAGTGCGAAGCTGAAGGTTTTCGGCGCATCACCTACTTCCTGGACCGGCCTGACGTGATGGCCACCTACCGCGTCACGCTGCGCGCCGACATGGCGCGCTACCCGGTGTTGCTGAGCAACGGCAACCTGGTGGCCGAAGGCAGCCTGGACAACGGGCGCCACTTCGCCACCTGGCACGACCCCTTTCCCAAGCCCAGCTACCTGTTTGCGCTGGTGGCCGGCACGCTGGTGGCGCGCGAGCAGCGCATCCGCGCACGCTCGGGCAAGGAGCACCTGCTGCAGGTCTACGTGCGCCCCGGCAACCTGGAAAAGACCGAACACGCGATGAACTCGCTGGTGGCCTCGGTGGCCTGGGACGAAGCGCGTTTCGGCCTGTCGCTGGACCTGGACCGCTACATGGTGGTGGCGGTGGAGGACTACAACGCCGGCGCGATGGAAAACAAGGGCCTGAACCTGTTCAACACCAGGTACGTGCTGGCCAACGCCGCCACCGCCACCGACACCGACTTCGCCGGCATCGAAAGCGTCATCGCTCACGAGTACTTCCACAACTGGACCGGCAACCGCATCACCTGCCGCGACTGGTTCCAGCTGTCGCTGAAAGAAGGCCTGACGGTCTTCCGTGACCAGGAATTCAGCATGGACATGGCCGGTTCGCCGTCGGCGCGCGCGGTGTGTCGCATCGAGGACGTACGCCGACTGCGCCAGTTCCAGTTTCCCGAAGATGCAGGCCCGATGGCACACCCGGTGCGGCCCGACAGCTACCTGGAAATCAACAACTTCTACACCGCCACGGTGTACGAGAAGGGCGCCGAAGTCGTGCGCATGATGCACACGCTGGTGGGCCGGGAAGGCTTTGCACGGGGCATGGCGCTGTACTTCCAGCGCCACGACGGCCAGGCTGTCACCTGCGACGACTTTGCGCAGGCCATCGCCGACGCCAATCCGGGCAGCGAACTGTCCAGCCGGCTCGACGTCTTCAAGCGCTGGTACGCGCAGGCCGGCACGCCGCGCGTGTCGGCACGCGGGCATCACGACGCCGACGCGCGCCGCTACACGCTCACGCTGCGCCAGAGCAGCCTGCCCTCACCGGGCCAGGCCAGCAAGCTGCCTTTCGTGATCCCCGTCAGCATGGGCCTGCTGGCCAGCGACGGCAGCGAACTGCTGGCCGAACGCACGCTGGTGCTGGACAGCGCCGAGCAGCACTGGGTATTCGACAACATCACGCAGGCACCAGTGCCATCGCTGCTGCGCGGTTTCTCGGCACCGGTGCACCTGGACGACGGCCTCACCGACGAGCAGCTCGTCGTGCTGATGTCGCACGACAGCGATGCCTTCAATCGCTTCGAAGCCTGCCAGCGCCTGGTGCTGGGGCGGCTGCTGGGCGCCATCCACAACGACCAGCCGCCGGTGCTGGATGCAGCGCTCGAAACTGCGCTGCGTGGCCTGCTGCGCAGCCCGACGCTGGATGCGGCCTTCAAGGACGTGGCGCTGACCCCGCCCAGCGAAGGCTACATCGCCGAGCAGCTGAGCACCGTCGACCCACAACGGGTGCACGCGGTGTCCGAGCAATGGCGCGCGCTGCTGGCCGAGCGCCTGCACGCCGACTGGGCATGGGCCTTCGAGACAAACCAGCTGCGCGACGGCTACAGCCCAACGGCAGCGCAGGCCGGCCAGCGCGCACTGGCCAACCACGCACTGCACCTGCTGTGCGGCCACGCCGTGCGCCACGGCGACACCGTCTGGCCGGGCCTCGCCTACCAGCGCTTCAAGGACTCCAGCAACATGACCGACCAGCGCGCCGCCGTGTCGGCGCTGCTGGACGCGCACTCGCCGCTGGCCGACAAGGCGCTGGAGCGCTTCTACCAGCTGGCCAAGGACAATCCGCTGGTGCTGGACAAGTGGTTTGCCCTGCAAGCCCTGGCCAGCGAGCCCGTGGCCGGCCTGAGCAGCATGCCGCCAGGCCACGCCTTCGCGCGCGCCAAGGCGCTGCTGCAGCACAGCGACTTCTCGATGAAGAACCCCAACCGCATGCGCAGCCTGCTGCAAGGGCTGTGCAGCAGCAACCCCGCCGCCTTCCACCGCGCCGACGCCGCCGGCTACGTGCTGTGGGCCGACCGCTTGCTGGAACTGGACGGCATCAACCCCCATGTGGCGGGCCGCTTCGCCCGCTGCATGGACCGATGGGCCTCGCTGGCCGAGCCCTACCGCAGCGCGGCGCGCATGGCCATCGCCCGTGTGGCCGCCAAGCCCGATCTCAGCAACGACGTGCGCGAGATCGTCACCCGTGCCCTGGAGCAAGCCTGATGAGCCGCCGTGTCAGCCTGACGCAATACCTGGTCGAACAACAACGTGAACATGGCCGCATCCCGGCCCAGCTGCGCCTGCTGATCGAGGTGGTGGCGCGTGCCTGCAAGGGCATCGCCATCTCGGTCAACAAGGGCGCCCTGGGTGACGTGCTGGGCAGCGCCGGCACCGACAACGTGCAGGGCGAAATCCAGAAGAAGCTGGACGTCATCAGCAATGAGGTGCTGATCGAGGCCAACGAATGGGGCGGCCACCTGGCGGCCATGGCCAGCGAAGAGATGGACAGCATCCACGTCGTACCCAACCGCTACCCGCAGGGCGAGTACCTGCTGCTGTTCGACCCACTGGACGGCAGCAGCAACATCGACGTCAACGTCTCCATCGGCACCATCTTCAGCGTGCTGCGCAAGGTGGGCCACACCCGCGGCGTCAGCGAAGACGACTTCCTACAACCGGGCAAGCACCAGGCGGCTGCCGGCTACTGCGTCTACGGCCCGCAGACCACGCTGGTGCTGACGCTGGGCAACGGCGTGGCCATGTTCACGCTGGACCGCGAGACGGGTTCCTGGGTGCTGACGCAGCAAGGCGTGCAGATCCCGGCCGACACCAAAGAGTTCGCCATCAACATGAGCAACATGCGCCACTGGGCCCCGCCGGTGAAGCGCTACATCGACGAATGCCTGGCGGGCCGGGAAGGCCCGCGCGAAAAGGACTTCAACATGCGCTGGGTGGCCAGCATGGTGGCCGACGTGCACCGCATCCTGACGCGCGGCGGCGTCTTCCTGTACCCCTGGGACAAGCGCGAACCCGACAAGCCGGGCAAGCTGCGCCTGATGTACGAAGCCAACCCGATGGCCTTCATCGTCGAGCAGGCCGGCGGCGCGGCCACCAATGGCCAGGACCGCATCCTCGACATCATCCCGACCAAGCTGCACCAGCGTGTGAGCGTGGTGCTGGGCTCCAAGCACGAGGTCGAGCGGGCGACGGCCTATCACGCCGAAGGGGCCGGCTGAGTCTGTGCGGGCAGTGGCTGCGGTCAGCCAGTTCGGTGCAGCCAGGCCGCTACGGCCTGGGCCTGCCCATGCCCGTTCTTGATGCAGTCGCCCACCGCCACCCCGCCCTTCCAGCTGGCGCAAAGAAACAGGCCCGGCAGCGCCTGCTGCGCCGCTTCGGCGCGCGCCACCCGGCCCAGGTGGCCCAGTGCGTACTGGGGAATGGCGCGCGGCCAACAGCTCACGTGCGTCATCAAAGGCTGGGCGCGCGCGCCCAGCAGCTCCGCATGCCCGGCCCGCACCAGCGCGGCCACATCGGCCAGCGGCCGTTTCGTCAACTGCGGCTGGCGCATGCCGCCCACGAACGTGGTCAGCAACACCGCGCCGGCGGGGGCTCGCGCGCCGAACATGCTGCTGGAAAACAGCACACCCAGCAACTGGCGCTGTTCTTGGCGCGGCACCAGGCATCCAAAGCCGTCCAGCGCATGCGTGATGGCGGCGCGCGCATAACCCGTGGCCACCGTGGCCACCGGGGCGTAGTCGATGCCATCCAGCGCCGCCGCGGCGCCGGCATCGTGTTCGCGCAGCAAAGCGGCGCAACGGTCCGCAGGCAGGGCCAGCACCACGGTACGCGAGCGCCCGTGCACCGCCTCCTGGCCACGCAGTGCATGCACGTGGAACAGGCCCTGGTCATCGCGCTCAATGCGCTGCACCGGCGTGCCCAGGGCGATGGGTCCCACCGCCGCAGCCAGCGCATCGGTCAGCACCTGCATGCCGCCGTCGAACGAAAAGCTGCGCGCCCGGTGCTTGGCCGCTTCGCTTCGGCGCCGCCGCTGCGCCGCCCCCAACAGCTGACCCTGGACCAGGCTGCCCCAGCGCTGCTCCAGCGCAAAGAGCTTCGGGAATGCCGCCTGCACCGAGATGCGCTCGGGGTCGCCGGCGTAGGTGCCCGCGACGAAGGGGTCGATGGCCAGGTCCAGGAACTCGCGCCCGAGACGGCGGCGTACGAAATCGGCAATCGATTCTTCGACGCCCGGCGCGGTGCGCGCCACGAACGGCCCGCGCAGCAGCGCCCACTTGGCGCGCGCTGAAAACAGCCGGGTGCGTGCAAAGGCGAAGGGCGACGTGGGCAGAGGCACCAGCTGGCCCTGGTGCACCACGTAGCGCGTGTTCGACGCCTCCGAGGCCCAGCGCAGCCGGCCGCGCAGCCCCAACTCGTCGATCAGCGCGCCCAGCAGCGGTGTCGTGTCGAGCACACTGTTGGGCCCCCGCTCGTAGCGAAAGCCCTGCGGGTCCAGCGTGGTGCCGATCACGCCCCCGGCGCGCGGCGCCGCATCCACCACCTGCACCTGCAGGCCGGCCTTGCGCAGTTGAAAGGCGGCCACCAGGCCCGAGATGCCGGCACCTGCGATGATCACGTCATGAACGGTGGGCGCGGCGGCTGATGGGTTGAATGGCTGGGGCGTCAAAGCAGATGCACCTTGCAGTCGTCACGGACGGCCGCGTCAGGCCCGGGTGTTGAAAGGGCCATGGAACAGAATCTGGGTTGAAGCATGGCAGCACTTGGGCCCTCGCGTGGCATGGCGACACACGCAAGTGACCAAGCGTTGATCTCGAACAAAGGCAGCGCTTGCCTCGCCGCCGAAGAATCAGCCACCTCCCTCGCTTCGCGACAACCATTGACCCCCGCCTGACTGGCCGCCCGATCACTCAAGCTACTGTCCACCCTCATGCCAACCAACACCCCCGCCCGCTCTCACCGCACTGCGCGCCCGCGCCGCCCCGCTGCGCCACCCTTGCCTGCGGTGGAGTTGATGGACAGCACCCACCGCGCCACCCAGCGCGCGCTGCGCACCATGGTGCAACTGGCGCAGATGCTCGCCGATCCCGCACAGGACCACGCAGCCGCGCCGCTGGCGGCCCAGGTCTGCAAGCACTTCAATGGCGCCGAACGGGCGCACCACGAGAGCGAAGAGACCACCGTCTTCCCGGCGCTGCTGGCCCGCGGCGACGCCGGGTTGCGCGAGCAGGTCAAGCGCCTGCAACAAGACCACATGTGGCTCGAAGAAGACTGGCTCGAACTCGATCCGCACCTGCAAGCCGTGGCCAGTGGCTACTGCAACGAGCACCGTCAGTTCCTGCGTGACGCACTCACCGAGTTTGCCGGCCTGTGCGCCGAGCACATGGCGCTGGAAGAGTCGCTGGTGCATCCACACGCACAGACCGGCCTGGCGCGCGCTGCAGCGCCAGGTGCCGGCCCGGAAGCAACACGGTAAACAAGCAGCCGACGGCGCTGCCACCACAGCGCTGCTGCGCAGGCGCCACTACACCAGCGCCGCCGCCACCAGTTCCGCCAGGTCCTGCGCAGGCACTGCGGCGCCCTGCGGCAGCGCAGCCAGGCCGTCGCCCAGCATCACCGCGCAATAGGGGCAGGCCGTGGCCACCACGGCCGGTGCCGTGTCCAGGGCCTGCTCGGCGCGCAGGATGTTGATGCGCTTGCCGATGGTTTCTTCCATCCACATGCGGCCACCGCCAGCACCACAGCACATCGACTTCTCGCGCGACAGCGCCATTTCCAGCGGCTCGTCGCTGCACAGCCGCTGCAGCACGGCGCGGGGCGCGTCGAACTCGCCGTTGTGCCGGCCCAGATAGCAAGGGTCGTGGTAGACCACCCGCTGCAGCGTGTTGCGCACCCGCATGCGGCCCTGGTGCAGCAACTCGTTGATGAGCTGCGTGTGGTGCAGCACCTGGTAGTGGCCACCGAACTCGGGGTATTCGTGACGCAGCGTGTTCAAGGCATGCGGGTCGCAGGTGACGATGTGACGCGCACCCACGCTGCCCAGCGTCTCCACCAGGGCACCGGCCAGTTGCTGGAACAGCATCTCATTGCCGACCCGCCGCACGCATTCGCCCGTTGAACCCTCCCGGGCGCCCAGGATGCCGAAGCGCACGCCCGCCGCCTGCAGCACGGTGACCAGCGCGCGCGATCTTTTGCCCGCGCGGGTCGAACGACATCGCGGAGCCGACGTAGAACAGCAACTCCAGCCCCTGCAGGTCCTGCTCGGTCCGCACCAGTGGCACACCCAGGCCCTCAGCCCAGGCTCCGCGCTGGTCGGCCTGCAAGCCCCACGGGTTGCCCTGCGACTCGTAGGCCTCGAAGACCTTCTTCAGCTCGTGCGGAAACTCGCCGGCAATCATCACCTGGTGCTGGCGCAGGCGGAAGAACTTGTCCAGGTGCTCCAGCTCGACGGGGCAGGCCGCTTCGCAGTAACCACACGTGGTGCAGGCCCACAGCGTGTCGGCGCTGATCACCGGGCCCACCAAAGGCGGCAGTTCTCGAGTGCTGTCGCGCGACACCAGGGCATCGCGTTGCTCCAGCAGGTGGTGCTTGACGCTGTCGTTCACCGCCTTCAGCGACAGCGGCTTGCCCGTCAGGTGCGTCGGGCAGGCGTCCTTGCAGCGGCCGCATTCGGTGCAGGTGAAAGCGTCCAGCCCGTCCTTCCACACCAGGTCGCGCGCGGTTTGCACGCCGGCCTTCATGTCGGCCTCGTCGGTGGCTTCCATCAGCCGGTTGAGGTCCACAGACGGCACGCGGTGCGCAGGCCGGCCGCGGCGGAAATACAGCGTCGGCAAGGCCGTGGCGATGTGGAAATGCTCACCCATCGGCAGCCAGACGAGAAAGCTGAACACCACCACCATCTGCAGCCAATAGAAGAGCGCGTAGCCCCACCCCTGGGCGGCGGCCGACAGCCCTTGCGCGGCCTGTGCCAGCGCGCCGCCAACAAAGGCAAAGGCGCGTTCGTGCGCCACACCCGGCACGCTGGCGCTGAGCTGCGCAAAGCGAAAGCCGTCGAAGGCCAGGTCGGGAGCATGATGACCAGAATCAGGCCCAGCACCATCAACCCTTCCGGGTTGCGCTCCAGCCGCGCCGGGCGCAGCACCAGGCGGCGCCACAGGCCATACAGCACCGCCAGCGTGACAGCAATTTCCACCACGTCCTTGAACGTCGCAAAAGGCCCGGCCACCCAATCGGGCAGCACAAAACGCTCGTCGTAGCCGATGGCGATGAGTTGCAGCTTGCGCAACAGCAGCGCCATGAAGCCCACGAAGATGACCGTGTGCATGACACCCGATCGCCACTCGCGCTGGACCATGCGGCGCTGCAGGAAGCCGTTGACCAGCACCGTGCGCGCGCGCTGCCAGGGATCGTCCCAGCGCGGCTCTGCCTGCAGCGAGACCACGATCTGCAGCTTGCGCCAGGCCAACAGCGCAAAGCCGGCCAGCGCCAGCAGCATCATCAGGCTGATCCCGACAGGGCTCATGGTCGCAGGGGCTCCGGGCTTCGGGTGTGGCGTTGCACGACAGCCCATCCGGCTGCGCGGTAGCCGGACTCTAGGCAGCGGCCGCGGGTCGGCGACTGATGCAGGTCAACAAAGCGGGCAGGGCCTGCCACACCCACGCTCGGGAAGACCTTTGTCCGCCTGGCGTCGGCCCCCAATCGCCCCTTCCAGCAAATTCAAACGCGGCTCACGCCAAGCCTGCGTGGCAAGCGCGCAGCCGGTGCCGGTGCCGGTACCGGCTGCGGGCGGCGGCTTGCAGCCCCCCGCGCCGCGCACCGCTCAGTACCGGCCGTGCTGCTTGACGATGTAGTTCGTCAACTCGCTGGCCTGTATCGACAAGCGGGTCTGCACGCGGTGCACGGTGCGCACGATGGCGCACATCACGGCGTACAGGATGCGCGGGTGGGTGTCGATCAGGCTTTCCAGCCGCTCGCGTTCCAGCACCAGAACCTGGCCGTCGCTGCTGGCCTGCAGCGAAGCGTAACGCTCGGCGCCGTCCAGAAAGCCCAGCTCGTGCGCGAAGCCGCCGGGCTTGAGCACCGACAGCACCGTCTCGTCAGGCGTGCCCAGGTGCTTGACCACACTCAACGAGCCCTGCACCACCACGTACAGCCGGTTGTCGGGCAGGCCCTCGCGGGCCAGCACCTGTTGCGCCTGCACCGACTGCGCCGAGAGCAGCCCCGCCAGCACGCGGGTTTGGTCGTCGTTCAGGCCTGCCGCCAGCGGGCTGGCCTTGACGGTGGCATACAAAGCCGCAGCGGGCGTGTTCATGGTTGCTTCTTTCTGCCAGTGACGACACATTGCCGGGCCGAGCGCTGCCACACGCGTGAACTGTCTGCCTACGGCGGTCTGGCCAAGTTGCTGCCGGTGTATTCGGTGTTCTTCATGATCCTCACGCTGGCCTCGGTGGGCCTGCCCACGACCAGCGGCTTCACCGGCGAATTCCTGGTGCTGATGGGCGCCTTCAAGGCGGCCTGGCCGGCGCATGTGCTGCAGCAGAACCACCTGCCGCTGGTGTTGGCGGTGGTCGCCGTCAGCGGTGTGGTGCTGGGTGCGCTGTACATGCTGCGCTTTGCGCTCGGCTTTCTCTTTGGTGCCAGCAAGGCCCCGCACCAGCCGCTGGCCGACCTGAACCGGCGCGAAAAGAGCATCCTCGCGGTGATCGTCGTTGCGGTGTTCGCGCTCGGCCTGTTTCCGGGCGAGCCGATGCGCAAGACCGAAGGGGCGGCCAAGGCCTACAAGCAGCTCGTCACCACGTCCAGACTGCCCGGGAGTACACCATGACAGGCCGCGACGTGCTGCTGGCCATGCTGCCCGAGCACCTGCTAATGCTGGGCATCGTGGTGCTCATCGTGCTGGAAATCGCCGGCCTGGCGCGGCGCGCAGCCTTGCCAGTGGCGCTGGTGGCCTTGGCGGCCGCGGTGTGGGCGGCTGCGCGGCTGTCGTTCGACGGTTATGCCGCGGCGCCGTTTGCCGGCCACTTTTCGGTCGATGCGGCCACGCCGAAGAGTGTCAGCTGCAGTTTCAGTCCCGACGTCGGCATCGGCTGGTCGCCGGCCCCGGCCAGCGAAAAGCGGCCCAGCACCATCCGGTGCGCCGCCGGAGCCATGGGCGTGCTGTCGTCAGGAAACTGTGTGGGGTCGGGGGCTGAGGCAACGCTCTGCGCGGCTCAGCGCTTCTTGGCTGGCGCGGCGCTCCCGGGCGCGGGTGCGCCGCTCGCCTTTGGCTGCGCTGATGATCGGCGTCGCCATGCTGTCGCTGGCACGCATACCGCCCTTTCCCGGCTTCGTGGCCAAGCTCCTGAGCTTCAAGAACGTCATCGCTGGCGGCCACACCAGCTGCGCGGTGCTCGGCGTGGGGTGCCACTGCGCTTCGTCAAACCCCGAGAGTGGCGGCTGCTCCGGCGGGCTCGGCACCGACCAGCGCATCGAGCGCGGCACGGAAGGCTCGCAAGTCCAGCGGCTTGGTCCAGTAGTCGATGGCGCCGGCACGCAGCGTGCGGTCGATGTCCTCTTGCATCGCGTTGGCCGACACGGCGATGCAGGGGATGTTCGCCGTGGCCGGGTCTGCGCGCAGCCGACGCAGCACCTCCAGGCCGTCGATGTCGGGCAACTGCATGTCCAGCAGGACGAGGTCGGGCCGCATCTCGCGCGCGCGCGCCACGCCACTCAGGCCGTCGACGGCAATGAACAGTTCGATGTCGCATCGCTGCGCAAGCACCTCGCTGACGATCATCGCGTTCACGGCATTGTCTTCGACGTAAAGGATGCGGTGACCCACCTGCGCCTGGGCAACGCTGCGATCCGCATTCGGCGCCGGCGCGGCGGTCCGGCCCGTGGGCGGTGGCGCGGTCGTGTCTGGGGCCATGCCAACGGGGCTGCCTGCTAGGGCGCCGTCCGACGCGCGCAGCCACACCTCGAAGACGCTGCCTTCACCGGCCCGGCTGCGCACCACCAGACGGCCGCCCATGCGCTTGACCAGCGTGCGCGTGATGAGCAGACCGATACCGGCGCCGGCAACCGGCGAGAGCTCCGCACCCAGACGGTTGAAGGGTTCGAACAGACGCTGCTGCTGTGCCGGGTCCAGGCCGAGGCCGGTGTCTTCGATCGCGATCGCGATTTCGCCACCCTCGGCGCGCACACTGACCCGCACCGTGCCTGCCGGGCGGTTGTACTTGACCGCATTGCTCAACAGGTTCAGCAGCACCTGGCGCAAGCGCGTGGGATCGGCCAGCACCTCGCCCAGGATCTCGTCGCAATGCATCGTCACCCCGCACTCTGAAAGCAGGGACTGCAGCAGCGGCAAGGTGCCGTGCACGAGCGGCGCAAGCTGCAGGGGCTGCATCGCGATGCGCATCTCCCCGCCTTCGATGCCCGACAGGTCGAGCAGGTCGTTGATCAGCGTCAGCAGATGCTGCCCGGCCGTCTGGATATGACGCAGGCGCTGTCCGCGCAGCCCCGACCTGGGCTCGTCCGCCGCCTCCTCGGCCAGCAGCAACTGCGCGAAGCCGAGCACGGCATTCAGTGGCGTGCGCAGCTCGTGGCTGATGCGCGCCATGAACTGCGACTTGGCAGCGTTCTCGCGCAGCGCGACCTCGCGTTCCTGGCGTGCCGCGGCGCTGTTGCGCTCGTCGGTGATGTCCCAGTTCACGCCGATGCGCCGGCGCGGCGGACCGGACGCTTCGTACTGGACCATCGATCGGCTGGCCAGCCAGCGCACCTGCCCCTTCGGCCAGATGACGCGGAATTCGAACGCCGCCGGGGCGTCGCTGGTCATCGCAGCGGCGTGCGCGCTGGCGATGCGCTCGTGGTCGTCCGGGTGCACGATGGCCATGCGCTCGGCCTCGGACATGGCGCGCGGCTGGGGCTCCCGGCCGCGCAGCCGCCACATCTGCGCGTCCCAGCGCGAGACATCCTCCCGCAGGTCCAGTTCCCAGGTGCCCATGCCAGCGGCATGCGTGGCCAAGGCCACGCGCTCGGCGGCGCTGCGAGCGGCCAGCTCGGCGTCGCGCAGTTCGGTGATGTCGAAGACTTCGCAGGCAACGGTCCAGCCGCCTGCGGGCAGCGGCTGGCTGCGCGCACGCAGCCAGGGCACGGGGGCGGTTGAGTCGACCGCCGTCGCGCTTGTGTCTACCACGGGCAGTGGCAGCTCTGCCGCCTGCGGCGTTGGCCGCAGCAGGCCGGCCGCCTGCAAGGACGGCAGCCAGCAGGCGCCGGGGGCCAGGGCCTGGGCGGCCGGGTTGGGCCATGCGTGGGTGGCGTCCGGCGCCACGCAGAGCACGGGCGCTGGAACCATCTCCAATGCTGAACGCAGGGCAGTCCAGGCGGGATCGACCGGTGAGTTCATTCAGGGGGCTGCGCGCCGTTGCGACCGGCACGCGCTCAAGTTCGGAAGCGTCATCACTAAAGTATGACGCCTGGTGCCGTTCAGTCAGCGGTCCGTGGCGCCTGGCTCTCGAAGAAGCGCCACATCTCACGGCTGGCGTCGGGACCCTGCGCATCGGTGTAGGAGCCGGCCGCGTCTCCGCCCGACCAGGCGTGCCCGGCGCCGTGCACCAGCCAGTGTTCGGCCACCAGCTGGCCGCCGTCGGTCGCATAGGTCGAACGCGTGTAGCGCTTGCCCTGGGTCGACGCGCCCTGTTCGACGCAGGCTCGCGCGCCCGTCCCGTCCGCGCGCAGCGCCGCGGCCAGCACCTGCTCTCCGTTGACGGGGTGCACGGTGCGGTCCTGGTCGCCGTGGAAGATGATGGTGGGCACCGGCAGATCGATCTTTACCGGCGCCACCGCCGCGGCACGCAGACCTTGCGGCAGCCCGCCCTGCAGCCCCGCCGGCAGCACGGTGCCGCCCACAGCGCCGCGCATCGCCGCCAGCGCGTCAGGCAGGCTGCGGGCCACACCCGGGGCCAGTCCCGAGTGCACACCGACGGCGGCGAAAATCTCGGGGTAGGCCGCGGCCACCAGGCCGGCCATCGCACCGCCGGCGGAGAGGCCGGCGATGTAGACACGGCCGGCGTCCAGGCCCTGTTCACGCACCACCGCCTGTGTCATGTCGGCGATCAGCGCCGTTTCGCCGCGCTCGCGCGACTGGTGGTTGTGCTTGAACCAGTTCCAGCACTTCGACGGGTTGGCGTCCTGCGGCTGCTCCGGGTAAAGCACGCAGAAGCCGTGCGTGTCGGCCAGCGCATTCATGCCGGTACCGGTGGCGAAGTCATCGGGGGTCTGCGTGCAGCCGTGCAGCATCACCACCAGCGGACGAGCCTGCCCAGTCGCGCCGTGCGGCAGGTATAGCCGGTAACGGCGCGTCAGCCCGGCACGGGTGTGGGCCCCGTCGACCACCCGGGCGCGTCCTGTAGTGGCTGGCGTGCTTCGCGGCGATTCGCGGAGTGCCGGCTCGGCCGCCGGGACCGGGTCGCTGCGCTCGGGCAGCTCCTGCACGCAACCGTCGATCACGTCGACGGTGGGGGAAGTGCAGGTGGGGACAGGCGTGGCCGACCGCGCCATCGGCAGGCCACCGCCGAGTGCGCGTTGGATGGCGGCCGTCGCTTCGCGCAAACGGCCGGAGCCGGTCAATTGGGTGGCGCTGCGCAGCAGGTCGTGGAGGGTGGAGTTCATGTGGTCTTTGGATGGGTGTTCGGGGGCGGTCAGCGCGGCAGGGTGGCCAGCGCGGCCTTGACGGCAGGGCTGGCGTGCACAGCCCCTAGCACGTCGAGCGAGGCAATGGCGGCGAGCGCCAGATCGGGGGTCACATCGGGCGCGATGGAGGCCAGGCCCAGCACGCGGATGTGCAAGCGCTGCCGTGCGGCCACCACGGCACGCAGGTCGTCGGCCGTGTAGTGCTGCAGGCCGAGCACCAGGGTCTTGCGCGCGACCCCCTGCTTCACGGCATCAGCGTGCTGGCCGAGCTGGTTACGGATGGCGGTGCGGATGAAGTCGCTGCGGTTGCCGTAGTAGCCCTCGGACACCAGCAGGTCGATCTGGCCGAGGTCGATGAAGCCGAGGTTGATGGTGATCTTCTCGGAGTCGGCCGGTTTGTCTTTCGCGACCGGGACAGGTGTTTTGGATTTCATTTTGCCATCCTACCACCATCCATATGGATGTCTTAAGGATGGTCGATCGCCGCAATTCCCGCGCTGGACTGCCCTTTCCGTGCGGTGGGCCAGCCTGGCTGAAAGCGCGCCTTCGTCAGTGCCTGAGCACGTCGGTTTGGCGCAGGACGAAAGCGTCCTGCGCAGCGTCGTGGTCCCAGCGTTCCACCGTGGCGCGTTCCACCGTGGCACCGTCGATGCGGATCAGGTTGACCGAGTTGACGGCTTCGCCCCGCACGCGGTGGCTCACGGCTGTGCCCGCCTGTACCGCCCAGCCACCCTGAGGCAGCGGGCGTACGAAAGGCAGGTGGATGTGCCCGCCAACAACCAGGTCGACGCCGGCCTGGCCCCAGCGTTGCAGTGCCATTTCATGGCCGTGCAGCAGGTTCTTCTCGTCTTCTGGGCATGTCACCAGCAGCGGCTGGTGAACCATCACGATGCGCCTCTGCCCGGTGCGCGCCGCCGCCAGACGTGCCGCCACGCGCTCAACCTGGCGGGGGGAAATCTCGCCGTCTTTGTGGCGCCAGGGGCGGGTGGTGTTGACGGTCAGCAGCAAGAGGTCATCGGTTTCCAGCGAACTCTCCAGATCGTGGCCGAACGCCGCGCGGTAGCGTGCGTAGGGTCGCATCAGCCGCAGCGGCAAATGCCACAGCGGAATGTCGTGGTTGCCCGGCACCGCCAGCCAGCGAGGCACTTCAAGGCGTCCGACGAAGGCGCGCGCGGCCGCAAACTGAAGGGCGGTGGCGCGCTGCGTAATGTCGCCCGACAGCAGCAGGAAGTCGGGGCGCAGCTGGTGGGCCAGCCGCACCAGCGCTTCGACCACCTGCGGACGTTCGGTGCCGAAGTGCGGGTCGGACACCTGCAGCAGCAGGCTCACGCTTCAGCCTCTGCCGTCACTGCGGCAGCCACACGCTCGGGAGCCGGGGTGGGTGGGCGCAACAGGTTCAGCGCCTGCGCCGCTACTTCGAAAGTGAGCGGCAGGCGCATCCAGGTGATTTCGCCGTCGGTCGCGACTTTGATGTGCTGGCCCCGCAGCGCACCCAGGCGGCGCCGTGCGCGCACCACCAGGCGCGGCGTGGCGATGTGCACCAGATCGTCAGCCTCGCCCAAGCGGCCGAGCGCGCCACGCAGCAGCAGGCCCATCATCGTCAGCCGGCCCACCGGACGCAGCGCAATCGCGGCCAGCATGCCCGCGTCGATGGCGCGGGCCTCCAGCAAGCCCAGCTGCTCCATCTGCAGCGCGTTGTTGCCGACAAAAAGTGTGGGCGTGCGCAGCTCGCGTTCACGGCCCTGGACCTCTACTGCCAGGCGAAGGCTCGGGTGGCTGCGAAGCAGCGTGGACAGGCCCGCCCAGAAGGCGACGAAACGACTGCGCCCGAACTGGCGCTTCCAGTCTTCGCGGTCTTCCAGCAGCTGCGGGTACAGGCCCAGACTGGCGTTGACAAGGAACAAGCGACCGCCAACACGCCCCACTTGCACTGGCTGGTGGTGCCCGGCCAGCAGCACCTGCAGGGCTTCACCGGTTTCAGCGGGAATGCCGTGCGTGCGGCTGAAGTAATTGAAGGTGCCTTGCGGCAGCACGCCGAAGGCGCAGCCACTCTCAAGCACGGCCTGGGCAACGGTGTTGATGGTGCCGTCGCCGCCTGCTGCAACAACGATGCCGCCACACTCCTTGGCGCGTTGCACAGCCCGGCGGGCCATCGTGGAGAGTTGTTTCGGGTCGTCCACCACGTGAACTTCCAGTGCACGGCCGGCTTCGGCGCAGCCTGCCTGCAGCGTCTGGCGTACCCCGTCGGCCTGGCCATGGCCGGCACCGACGTTGAAGACGACGATCAATGGGGGCGCGGGTGTGTCGGTGTTCATGCCGGAAGACACTGCGTCCAAGGACGACGTGGGAAATGGCAGTCACGTTGACTTCTCATACGGAGCCGATGATGCGCGATCTGAGCATCTTGCCTGTAGGCAGACTGGCTATGGGGATGTCGGCGCGGGCCGAGCCCTGCAGCCCCGCGCGAGTGGCTGCTGAAGTCAAACGTTCCTGCGTCTGCGGAACTCAGCGCTTGCGGTCACCGGGCACCGTCGGAGTCGGCACCATCCTGCGCCGGCGCTGGGCATCCAGACCAGGCGTCTGGCGCATGTCGGTATCGACCATTCCAGCTTCCAGATCGTGGAGAGCCTGCACGATGACCGGATCGGGTTGCGGCGCCACCTGGCCCCTTGCTGCCTGGTCGCGCTCGTGCGGCAAGGGCAGGCCTGGAGTTGCAGCCGGCACTGGGGTTGCAGCGGCCAATGGGGCTGGGGTGGGCACGCCGCGGGCAGGTCGGGTCTTGGGTATTTTCATGATGATGTCTGCCTTGCGGTTGAGAGTCTCCATTGAGGGTTGCCTGCCACGGCGCCAGCGTCAGCCAAGCGCTCGTGGGCACATAGGCGTACGCCGGGTCATGCCACCCCCTCTTGCACAGCCATGGCCCGGGTGAGTTCGGCGCCGAAAAGAAAGATCTGTGCTGAAAAGTAAACCCAGACCAGCACGGCTACCAGGGAGCCTGCTGCGCCGAAGCCGCTGTCCAAGGCCGCAGTGCCGATGTACCAGCTGATGGCCAGACGACCCAAGGTGAACAGCGACGCCGTCACCACGGCGCCCACCCAGACATGGCGCCAGGGCACACGCACAGTGGGCAGGAAGCGCAACAGCAAGGCGAAGACGGTCACGCTAAGGCCGGCGCCGATGACATCGTTGACGACCCTGGCCAAGGTTTGCCAGCCGCTGAAAGCGTCGCTCCACCAGCCGCCTAGCGCCGCCAGGGCCGCGCCCAAGAGCAGCGAGACCATGAGCAGGAAGCTCAGACCCATGACCATGCCCAACGCCAGCAAGCGCGCACGCAACAGGATGCGCCAAGGCGGGCGCGGCCCGCGACCTCGGGCCAGCGCAGTGCCCTGCCAAATGTTGTCCAGTGCGCTTTGAAGTTCGGCAAAAACCGTGCTGGCTCCTATCAACACCAGCACCAGGCCCACCACCGCACCCCAGCCACCCTGGCCGTGGCGTCGCACGCTGTCCAGCAGACCCTCCACCGCCGCGGCGCCTGCACTGCCCAGCAGCCCGGAGAGCTGGCGAAAAATCTCGCCTCGGGCAGCTTCGGGGCCAAACACCGCACCGGCCAATGCGATCGCCATCAACAGCATGGGGGCGAGCGAAAAGAGCGTGTAGTAGGCAATCGCCGCCCCCATCGTTTGCGCCTGGTGCGCAAAGAAGCCAGCTCCTGCGTCCTTCAGCACCGGCCAGGACGCGCGCCAACCCGGCACGCCGCGGTTCCCGGCCCGGCCACTGACCACGACGAGCTTGATCGACTCACGGCGAGCCGCAGGCCAGGGACCGGGGTTCAAGTC
This sequence comes from Rubrivivax sp., assembly GCA_031429255.1. Taxonomy (GTDB): domain Bacteria; phylum Pseudomonadota; class Gammaproteobacteria; order Burkholderiales; family Burkholderiaceae_C; genus Rubrivivax. The sequence continues at coordinate 8,207 of JANOZF010000020.1, read as the reverse complement.
GGTCCGTCCTTCCGCTGCAAGCCCTGTTCGTCGCCCGGCCCCGGCTCCGAGACCGCGCGCACATAGGGATCGATGTGCACCTGCTGCTGGCGCGCCAGGTCGGCCTGTGACACCATGCCGACGACCCTGCCGTCGTGCACCACCGGCAGCCGTCGCAGCTGCAACTGGCCCATGCGGCGCATCAGGTCTTCGATCGCGTCATCAGGGTCGCAGACCTGGGGATCGGGCGTCATCACATCGGCCACTTGGGTCAGCGCAGGCGCCAGGCCCGAAGCGACACCCCGTACCGTGATGTCGCGGTCGGTCAGCATGCCCAGCAGCCGTTCGCCGCTCATCACCGGCAAGGATCCGACGTCAAGCTGCTTCATCAGTGTTGCTGCCACCTGCAAGCTGTCGCTGGGGCTGACGCCACGCACGTCAGAGGTCATGATGTCTTGAGCTTTGGTCACAGGCACTCCTGGTTGAGGCATGCAGCCCCATTGGTTTAATTTCAAAGCCATTGCAGCGTCCGGTCCGGCTCTTGTCTGTAGGTCAAGGCCGGCTCCTGCAGTCGGCCTGCACCGATGGCCCGGGCGCAGGCCGGCAGCGCAAGGGTTCTTCAATGCCCCGTTTGAAACCACTATCGTCTGAGCCGCGATCCGTTGTAAGCGTCGGCCTACAAACGGATGAGGACGCGGCCACGACAATGCGGCACTGGAAATGACCATGGTTCAAAAACCCACTCCTGCCGCCGACCTGAGCCGTGAGCACGGGCCCACCCCCGCTACAGCTGCCTTCGGGTCCGACTCCCGGTCGCAGACGCTGCTGGAGGCCGCAGTGACCGCCGGCGCAACGGCCGCCTTCCACACCGATCTGCTGACACGCGAGCGCTGGTGGTCGCCGGAGATGTACTCGGTGCATGGCATCGCCGTTGGCGGGCCGCTGCCGCCCGACTACCTGAGCCTCGTCCACCCCGAGGACAGGGTCTGGGTCGAAGCAGCACTCCAGGAATCGCTGACGCGCGGCTCGCACCGTGTCCAGTACCGGGTGCTGTGGGCTGACGGCTCCACCCACTGGCTCGAAGGCGTGGGGCGTGCCACGTACGACAGCGCCGGTCGCCCGGTCGCGATCAGCGGCGTCTGCTCGTTGATCGACGCGCGCCGGCGCGACGAAGCCGACCTGCGCTTTCTCGCGCAGGCCAGCGTCGAGTTCGCCCGCTCGACAGACTACGAAGAGACGCTGCGCCGCGTCGCGACCTTGGCCGTGCCCCACTTCGCCGACTGGTGTGCGGTGGACGTGCTCGATGAACAAGGAGGCTTGAAGCGCCTGGCGGTGGCGCACGTCGACCCCGCCAAGGTGGGGCTTGCCGATGAGCTGCACCGCCGCTACCCGCCGAACCCCGAGCTGCCCGTGGGCGCTTGGAAGGTGCTGAGGACGGGGCAGCCGGAGCTTGTGGCCGACATCACCCCCGAACTGCTGGCCAGCTCCACGCACGACGCGGAGCACCTGGAGATCGTGCGCGCGCTGGGCCTGCGTTCCTACATGGGCCTGCCGATCATCGGCGCCGCCGGCGTGCTGGGCGTGATCACCTTCGTGGCTTCGGAATCCGCACGCGTCTACGGGCAACAGGATCTGGCACTGGCCACGGACCTCGTTGCGCGGGCAGCGGTTTCGATCCAGAACGCCAGCATGTTCCAAGCGCTGCGCCGTTCCGATGCCCGCCAGTCGTTCCTGCTGCGGTTCACCGACGTGCTGCGGCGGCCTGAAGCGCTGCAGCAGGTGCTCACCGCCGCCTGCGAGATGGTGGGCCGCCACTTCGGCGTCGATCGCGTGGGTTACGGTCACGTCGACGAGCACCTCGACCGCATCGAGTACGACGTCTGCTGGACCGACGGCACCGTGCCGCCCCTGCTCGGCGTGTTCCCCGCCAGCGCCTTCGGCCAACCCGTGATCGACCGCCTGCGCGCCAGCAGCACGGTGGCCATCGCCGACGTGCGCAACCATCCCCTGACCAGCGACGACACGACGATCGCCACTTCCCACGAAGTGGAGACGCGCGCGATCCTGGTCGTGCCGCTGTTCAAGGCGGGCCGGCTGCGCACCATCGTCTACCTCAACCAGCGACCGCGGCGACAGTGGTCCGCAGAAGAAATCTCGCTGATGGAGGAAGTGGCCGAGCGCACGCGCGAATTGATCGAGCGAGCGCGCACCGAGGAGGCCCTGCGCCACAGCGAGAGCCGCTGGCGGGGGCTGTTCGAACGCATGACGGAGGGTTTCTTCGTTGCCGAGGCCATCCGCGACGCTGCCGGGCAGATGACGGACTTCCGCTTCCTCGAGGTCAATCCGGCCTTCGAGCGGCTGACCAACGTGCCCGTGGCCAGCGCCCTGGGGCGGCCGGTGACGCAGGTCATCCCTGGCGTGCAACGCGAGCTGATCGACGCCTACGCACAGGTCGTGGACTCCGGCGCGGCGGCGGAGTTCGAAGTCCACATCCCGGCGCTGAACGACCGCTGGTACGAAGCGCGCGCCCGCCCGGTAGGCGCCGACCAGTTCTCGGTGCTGTTCCTCGAGATCACCGACCGCAAGCAGGCGCAGCTGGAACTGGCGCGCAGCGCCGAGCGCTACCGCACGCTGTTCGAATCTATCGACGAGGGCTTCTGCATCCTCGAGGTACTGTTCGACGCCGCCGGCCAGCCACACGATTACCGCTTCGTCGAGGTGAACCCGGCTTTCGAACGCCAGTCCGGTCTCACCGACGCCGTCGGCTGCACGATCCGCGAACTCGTGCCAGAGGTCGACCACGCCTACATCAGGACCTACGCACAGGTTGCGCAAACAGGCGAGTCGATCCGCTTCGAAAGCCATGCGCTGGCCATGCACCGCTGGTTGGACGCGTTCGCCTTCCGCATCGGCGATCCGCGGCAGTGGCGCGTGGCTTTGCTGTTCACCGACGTCACCGAGCGCCGTCTCGCCCAGGAAGCCGCCGCCGAGCGCGAGCGCGAGCTCAGCGAGGCGCAGCGCCTGGCCCGCCTCGGATCGTGGTTCTGGGACCTCGAGGCGGACCGCATCGATGCCTCGCCCGAACTGCTGCGCATCTTCGGTCTGCCCAAGGGCGCGCAGCTGCCACGCTTCGCCGAGCAGAGCGGCACGATGTACCCGGAGCCCGACTGGCAGCGGCTGAACGCCGCGGTGGCGGAGGCCATCGCCGAAGGCCGCTCGTATTCGGTCGACCTGCGCGCGTTACGCGATGGCCGGCCGGTCTGGGTTATCGCCCGCGGCACGGCGGTGCGCAACGCCGAGGGTCGCGTCACTGGGCTGCGCGGCACGGTACAGGACATCGGCGAGCGTAAGCAGATCGAAGAGGCGCTGCGGGAGGCGGACATCCGCAAGGACGAGTTCCTCGCCACGCTGGCCCATGAACTGCGCAATCCCCTGGCCCCCTTGCGCAACGGCCTGGCGATCCTGCGCGCCGCCGATGGCCACTCCGCACCCGCGGTGCGCGCGCGTGAAGTGATGGAGCGCCAGCTGGTCCATCTGGTGCGCCTCGTCGACGACCTGCTCGACGTCTCCAGGGTCAGCCAGGGCAAGGTCTCGATGCAGAAGTCGGTGACCTCGCTGCAGAGCGTGGTCGAGTTGTCGCTGGAGACCTCCAGGCCGCTCCTGGATGCCGCCGGTCATGCCCTGGAGGTCCGGCTGCCGGCCGAGCCGGTGCTGCTGCACGTGGACGCGACACGCATCGCGCAGGTGCTGTCCAACCTGCTCAACAACGCGGCCAAGTACACACCGCACGGTGGCCGCATCGTGCTTACGGCGGCCGTGCTCGAACGGTCCCGGCTGCAGCTCAGCGTCCAGGACAACGGCATCGGCATTCCGGCCGACATGCTGGAGAAAGTCTTCGACCTGTTCACGCAGGTCGGCGGCGCGCTCGACCGAGCACAAGGCGGACTGGGCATTGGCCTATCGCTGGCCCGGCGGCTGGTCGAGCTTCATGACGGCAGCATGCGTGCCTTCAGCGCGGGCGAGCGGCAAGGCAGCACGTTCTACGTCGAGCTGCCCGTACCGGAGCAGCCGCAGGAGACCGGCTCAGCGCCTCAGGACGCCAGCAACGCCATCGGCGCCGCGGCCGGCAAGCGCGTGCTGGTCGTCGACGACAACGTGGATGCCGCGGAGACGCTGAAGACCCTGCTCGAGCTCGAGGGACACGCCGTGCGCGTGGCACACACCGGAAGGCAAGCGCTCGAGGCGGCGAAGCGCGACAAGCCCGACGTGATCTTCCTCGACATCGGCCTGCCCGACCTGAACGGCTATCAGGTAGCGGTGCAATTGAGGGCCGATCCCGATCTGGACGCCGCCTGGATCGTCGCGCTGACCGGCTGGGGCGCCGAACGCGACCAGCAACAGGCACGCGCCGCGGGCATCGACCTGCACCTGACGAAGCCGGTCTCGGTGGACGATCTGGCCCGGGCGCTCGACGGCCCCGCCGCCCAGGCGGCAGCCTGACTCGACAATGCTGCGGCTGCGCCAACACCCCTGAACCGGCCACCCGTTGCCGGGTGGCCGCGCAGTTTCGTCAACGGTTTCGTCAACTGTGACGTCAGCAGCAACGTCAGCAGTTAAGCCGGGCAGGCCGGTGTTGAAGCCAGGATGCCTGGGCGCAAGGCGCGTGTGGCGCCGCTTTCGTCAGGCCCCAGGGTGTTGCGCGTGTAGGTGCAACCGTAGCTGGCCGCGGCCACCGTGGCGGCCGTCGCCACGTCGTCACCACCGGGTTTGACGCCGTCACGTTCCCACTTGATCATGGCGTCGAAGGCTTCGGCCTGCTCGGCCACCGTGAAGTCGCAATGGCTGGCGCCGCGTATCGCGCGTTGCACCAGCCAGGCGCTGTTGCCCTTGGCTGCCGTGCGCTTCTGGTACACCTGCTGCATGCTGAAAGGCACAAACAAGTCGCCCAGCGTGTGAATCGACACCACCGGTATCTTGTACTCACCATTGACCTGCGGCACCCAGCGCAGGCCGTCGCGGCGCAGCCGGTTGGCGTCGGCAGTGGCCGTCAGCTTCTGCACCGCCGCGTTCAGCGCTGTGGTCGCCGTGGCATTGCCTTCTATCGTGTAGGTGAAGGCGTTGGTGTCGAGCACGCTTTTGTTCAAGATGCCGGTGACGGTGCCGTCGCTGCCGAATGTGCCCCAGGCCGAAGGGAAACTGCCGCCAAACGCGATGCCCTGTGCAAACAGCGGGCGTTTGCCGCCGGTGATGTTTTCCAACACCGACAGGTATTGCTGGCCCAGGGTGGTGGGTGTGGTGGGGAAGGCGGTGAACAGCGTGCTGGTCACCAGCGTCTGAATCTCGCTCCACTTCGCCGACGGGTAGCTGGGCACGCCGGCCACGGCCTGTGCCGTCATCTGCATGGCGGCAAACTGGTTGAACAGTTCGGTGTCGCCCATCACACCGCACATGGGCACGGCGCCGTGGTATTTCACCTTGTTGATGGCGTGGGTGGCGGCTTCGTCTTCGATGGCCGCGCCGGTGATGTGGCCGCCCATTGAATGGCCGGTGATGTAGTTGCGCGTGGGCGCGGCCAGCGTGCGCCCACGAGCGGTGGCGATGGTGTTGAACGCGAGGGCCAGTGAATTGGTGTCTTCGACACCGGCTCGCACGTCGTAGTAGTTTTTGCTGTAGCTGGAAGACGCCCAGGCGTAGCCGTTTTGCACCAGATAACGGCGTATCGAAGGCGCATCCACGGTCAGCGCAGCACCGTTGCCACGAAAGCCGTGCGCGTACATCACGAGCTTGCCGTTCCAGTTGGCCGGCACCTCGATGCGGTAAGACGCGCCTTTGTTGACACCCGCCCAGCGGCTGGTGGTGGCCATGTCCACCACGTCGCCAGCGGCTGCTGCCATGGCGTCAAAGGTGGTGGCGGTGGCGTCAGCGGTGAAAACGCGGCTGTCCTGAGCGCGTGTTTCTTCGGGCACAACGGCCACAGGTGTTTCGTCGTCATTGCCACCGCAGGCTGCAAGCAGCACGGTGACGGCCAAGGCGGTTGCGGTTTTTCCGGAAAGCCGGCGGAAGGGTGGGTGCATGTCGGGGTCTCCAGATGTCTTTGAGGGCGCTGCCCGTGGCCGGGAGTCGGCCAGCGGGATGGCCCGGCAGGCTATCCCGAGCGCCACCGTCTACTGACCCACGATTTCCCTGATTTTCATGCGGTTTATTCGCCAGCGTTCGGTCGGCGGCGCGCTCGATCGCGCACAAGGCGGGCTGCGCATCGGCCTTTCGCTGGCCCGGCGGCTGGTCGATCCCGATCTGGAAGGATGTCAAGTGCCGGCGCGCTTGGCCACCGGCGAGTGCATGTCGAGCAGCTGCACGCGGGTGGCACGCAGACGCTCCGACACCACGCCCAGCAGACGCAGCATGAAGGCGACGCCAAAGTCCGGATGTTGCTTGAAGCTCTGGGGCAACTGGCTGCCCTCGAAAGCCAGCGCCGCAACTGGCCGGAGTGCGCGCGCCTGAAAGTGCTTGCCGGCATTCGGCAACACCGCCGACCAGTCGAGTTCATCGCCAGCATAGAGCGTCTGCACACGCAGCACGTGGTCGGGCTCTTCCAGCTCCAGCGCCACCATGCCCTCGCTTAGCAGGTAGAACACCGAGTACAGGTCGCCCTCGTGGAAGATGACCTGGCCTTCGTCGAAGTGAACCTCCTTGGCCAGGGCGGCCAGCAGGTCACGTGCTCGGGCCCGAACTCGGCCACGAACGGGTGTTTCTTCAGGGCCGGCAACAAGGTCTGTGTCATCAGGGGTCTCCCAGGTTCAAAACGGCCGCAGCCTCACAACAGGCCCGGCGTGCGCGGCAGCCACAACGCCAGCAGCGTCCCGCAGCTATTTCCAGGCCATCGAAACCATCTTGCGGCGCATGAAGGCAATCTGCGTCTGCAGCGGCAGCTGCTTCGGGCACACGTCGTGGCAGCCCAGCAGCGACATGCAGCCGAAGACGCCGCTGTCGTCGCCGATCAGCTCGTAGAAGTTGTCGTCGTCGCGGGTGTCGCGCGGGTCGAGCCGCAAGCGCGCGACTTTGTTCAGCCCCACCGCGCCGACGAAGTCGTCACGCATGCGGGCGGTGCCACAGGCGGCCACGCAGCACCCGCATTCGATGCAGCGGTCGAGCTCGTAGATCGCTTCAGCCAACGCGGGTTCCGTGCGTGCTTCCAGGCGCGTCAGGTCGGCCGCCGCTTCCTGCTGGTGCACCCAGGTCTGCAGCCGCTCGCTCATGCCGCGCATCCACTTGCCGGTGTTCACCGACAGGTCGCCGATCAACTCGAACACCGGCAGCGGCGCCAGCGTGAAGCTGCTGTCCAGGTCCTAGGTCAGCGTGCGGCAGGCCAGTGCCGGGCGGCCGTTGACCAGCATCGCGCAGCTGCCGCAGATGCCGGCACGACACACAAAGTCGAACTGCAACGAAGGGTCCAGCTTTTCGAGGATCTCGTTCAACACGATGAACAGCGTCATGCCGGCCGCGTCTTCGAGCTGGTAGGTTTGCCAGTGGGCCGCCACTGCGGGCTGCAACGGGTCGAAGCGCAACACGCGGATGTTGAGTCGCCGCGCTGCGCCCGTCGAGGCGGTTGCATCGGCCTGAAGGGTCGTGCTGACGGGGCGGATGGGGATGGTGGTCTTCACAGCGGCTCGTCGATGCGTTCATTGCGCCCGCGCAGCGCGGCGGGCAGGAGTTCTTTCATACGGCATCAGCGCTTGCTGCACCGCAAACCTCGGCGCCGCAGCCATGCGCTCGCGCATCGAAGCCACTTCGGCAGCACGCGCCGGTGTGTCGGGGTGGTCGACATAGTCCTTGGCACCATAACCACGCCAGCCCGGCGGCAGTTCCATCGTCTTCACGTCCAGCGCCTCGTAGGCCAGCGTGGGCAGCGTGTCGCTGCTGCCCGGCCAGGTGGCCAGCGTGCGCTTGAGCCACTGCGCGTCGTCGCGGCGCGGAAAGTCTTCGCGAAAGTGGGCGCCCCGGCTTTCGGTGCGCTGCGCTGCGCCATAGGCCACGCACAACGCCAGCTTCAGCATCTTCTGCGTGCGGTAGGCGGTGGCCAGTTCAGGGTTGGCGCCGGCCGTCTTGTGGCGCAGGCCGATGCGCCGGCTGCGTTCCAGCAGCGACTGCAAGCCCGTCACCGCAGCGGCCAGGTCGGCGCCGGTGCGGAAGATGCCGACCTTGGCCGTCATGATCTCCTGCATCGCCAC
>JANOZF010000019.1:0-38425 GCA_031429255.1 Rubrivivax sp. | reverse complement strand
GTATGCGTCCGGCCAAGTCATCTTGAATCCGGTCCTCGCGACAGCAAGGATCGTGTCCATCTGATTTAGGTGGACACGATGACAAGCGAGAAGACGGATCAGCGGCGGCAATACAGCGCGGAGTTGAAGGCGGCTGTGGTGACCCAGTGTGATGAACCCGGTGCCTCGGTGGCCAAGGTGGCGATGTCGCATGGCATCAACGCCAATGTCGTGCACCGCTGGCGGCAGCTGGCCCGGGAGGGTGGCACCCCAGTGGCGGCCAAGACAGGCGGCTTCATCGCGTTGCCGCTTGCCGGGCCTGCCGTTGCGGCGGCCACGCCCGCCGACATCCGCATCGATTTGCGCCGCGGCGCCACCACGATGAGCATCACCTGGCCGGTGTCCGCAGCTGCCGACTTCGCAGCCTGGGCCCGTGAGCTGCTGCGGTGATCGGCGCCCATGATCAAGATTGAAGCCGTGTGGTTGGCCTGCGAGCCGCTGGACATGCGCGCAGGCACCGAGTCGGCGCTGGCCCGTGTGGTCAACGTCTTCGGTGCCGCCCATCCGCACCACGCCTACTTGTTCGCAAACCGGCGCGCCAACCGCATGAAGGTGCTCGTGCACGATGGCATCGGCGTGTGGCTGGCAGCGCGCCGCTTGAACAGTGGCAAGTTCATCTGGCCCAAGGCGGGCAGCACGCTGGCGCTGACGCGGATCCAACTGGATGCACTGGTGCTGGGTCTGCCCTGGCAGCGCCTGGGTGATGCTGGAATCATCAGAATTCTGTAGCACCCAGCAATTGGCATAACTTCTAATTGGCATGGCTGTATGCCGTCGGCATGATCACCCCTGTGATCGCCGCACAGCATATCGACCACCTCAACCCGCAGCAGATGCGCCAGGCACTGCTGACGCTGATGACGCAGATGGCGGCCAAGGACGAGCTCCTTGAGCGGCAGCAGCGGGAAGTGGCGTTCAAGCAGGCGCTGGTCGACAAGCTCACGCACGAGCTGGCCATCCTCAAGCGGCTGAAGTTCGCCGCCACCAGCGAGAAGTTCTGTGCGGGCCTGAGCGCCGAGCAGCAAAGCCTGCTGGAAGAGACCCTGGACGCCGACATCGCCCACGCTCAAGGCGAGATAGAGCGGATGAACCGCGACGCCAAAGACAAGGGTAAGCAGGACAAGAAGATTCCCAAGCGCGAGCCGCTGCCCCCGTTCCTGCCGCGCCGCGATGTTCACCACGAGCCGCTGAACACCGCCTGCGGTTGCGGCTGCCAGATGAACCGTTTTGGCCAGGACGTCAGCGAGCGGCTGGACTACGAGCCGGGCACCTTCACGGTGGAGCGCCACCTCCGCGGCAAGTGGGCCTGTGCTCATTGCCAGACAGTGATCCAGGCGCCCATACCCGCACAGATCATCGACAAGGGCATCCCCACTGCCGGCTTGCTGGCCCATGTACTGGTGGCCAAGTTCCTCGACCACCTGCCGCTGTACCGCCAGGAACACATCTTCAAGCGCGCCGGCCTGGCCATCGCGCGCTCCACGCTGGCGCAGTGGGTGGGCGAATGCGGCGCGCAGCTGCAGCCGCTGGTGGATGCGCTGTCGGCCGAGCTGCTGCGCCACCCGGTGCTGCACGCCGACGAGACGCCTGTGGCCATGCTCAAGCCGGGCAACAAGAAGACCCACAAAGCCTACGTCTGGACCTACTGCACCACCAGCTTCAACCCCGTCAAGGCGGTGGTGTTCAACTTCAGCGAAACGCGCAGTGGCGACAACGTGCGCGAGTTCCTGGGCCAAAACGGCGACAACCCCTGGATGGGCAAGCTGGTGACCGATGGGTTCTCGGGCTACAACGCCACGTTCGAGCGTGGGGTAACGGGAGTTGGCTGTGTAGCCCACGCACGGCGCAAGTTCCATGAGCTGTGGGTCAACCACGGCAGCAAGGTCGGACAGCAGGCGCTGCGGTACTTCCAGGTGCTGTTCAGAATCGAGGACGAGATCGCAAAGTGCACAGCCGAGGAACGAAGACGAATACGGCAACGCAAGTCCAGGCGCGTGGCGGCTACCTTGAGAGGGTGGCTGCTCAGACAAAGGCAGCAGGTGCCTGAAGGCTCCGCCACGGCCAAGGCCATCGATTACAGCCTCAAGCGCTGGGAGGCGCTGACGCGCTACATCAACGACGGAGAGCTACCGATCTCGAACAACTGGGTGGAGAACCAGATCCGGCCCATTGCCTTGGGCAGATCGAACTGGCTGTTCGCCGGCAGCCTGCGTGCGGGCAAACGCGCCGCAGCAGTGATGAGCCTGGTGCACTCGGCCAGGATCAACGGACTTGACCCGTACGCGTATCTGCGCGATGTGTTGGAACGGTTGCCGACGCATCCGGCCAGCAAGATCGAGGAGTTGCTGCCACACCGCTGGAAAGTGGCTGTCGCCGCTGAGTGATCCCGCCAAACTGATTGGGCGCGGCGGAGTCAAGATGACATGGCCGGACGCTTACCTTGCAAGGCTTGCCGCGTCGCTCAGTTCAGGGCGACGGGCTCCCATCCCCGGTCACCCGTCAAGCGCGGACTCAGGCGCCTCACGGCCCTGCAAGGCCAACCCGGCTCAGCCTTCTCGCTTGTCATCGTGTCCACCTACATCGGATGGACACGATCCTTGCTGTCGCGTGGACCGGATTCAAGACGACTGGGCCGGACGCATGCCCCACGAGGAGGATGCGGGCGGGCGGGGGAGGCCGGCGTCGTCATGCCGCGATGTCAGGTGCGGCGGCCGTCCGCCTGCTCAGCGCTCTTTCGCCGCGTGGCGCGCCACCTGCAGCAAGGGCTCTAGCAGGTAGCGCAGCGGCGTGCGCTCCTCGCCCTGCAAGTACACCTCGGCCGGCATGCCCGCGAGCATCTTGATCTCGGCCGCGCTGGCGAGCGATGTCGAGTCGGCCTCGACCTGCGCCACGTAGTACGGCGCGCCCGTGTTGCGGTCGACCAGCCGGTCGGGCGAGACGTAGAACACCCTGCCCTCGACCAGGTGCGTGGTGCGGTAGGCGTAGGCCGTGAAGCGGATGCGCGAGGCCTGGCCGACGTGCACGCGGCTCACGTCCTCGGGCCGCAGGCGCGCCTCCAGCACCAGGCGGGTGTTGGCCGGCACGATGTCGGCGATCGGTTCGCGTGCCGTGACCACGCCGCCGGGGGCGGTGTAGCGCAGGTTGATGATGTCGCCGTCGACTGGAGCGACGATCACCTGGCGCCTGGCGGCATCGGTGGTCTTGCGCTGCTCCTGCTGGATCTCGGCCAGGCGGGCCGACGAGACCTTGAGCTGGTCGCTTGCCTGCTGGCGGTAGTCGCTCTCCAACGACCTGATGCGCAGGTCGGCGTCGACCTTGCGCTGCTCGGTCTTGGCCAGTTCAGAGCGCCGTTCCTCGAGCTTGACGCGGTAGTCGGCGATGATCGCCTCGAGCTGCGAGATGCGCGTGGCCGAGATGAAGCCGTCCTTCAGCAGCCGGCGGTTGGTCTCGAGCTCCTCGACCTGCAGCCGCAGCGACTCGTTGGCCTCGCGGATCTGCGCATTCAGCGCCGTCAGTTCCTGCGCTATCTTGGTCTGCTGGTTGCGCAGCAGACCCACCTGCCCGACCAGCGCATCGCGCCGTGCCGCGAACAGCGAGCGCTCCTTGGTCAGCTGCTCGGCCACGCGCTTGTCGGCGGCGGCGGCGGCCACCACCTCAGCCGGGAAGACCAATGCGCCCGCGGTCATCTGCTCGGCTTCGAGCCGGGCCAGGCTGGCGTGCTCGACCATCACGCGGTAGTCGAGCCGGTTGACGTCGGCATCCACCGTCACGTCGCCCAGCACCAGCAGCGCGTCGCCCTTCTTCACTCGCTGGCCGTCGCGCACCAGCACTTCGCGCACGGTGCCGCCTTCGGCATGTTGCACCGGCCGGCGGTCCAGATCGACCTTCACATAGGCCGACGCGACCACGGCCGAAGCCAGCGGTGCAAACGTCATCCACGCCAGGATCGGCGCCAGGCCGAGCACCAGCACCCCCACGCCCCAGCGGCCGAGGCGGCGGGCCTCTTCGACATGCGGCTGCACGGCCGCGACGAGCGTCGTCATTCGGCGCCTCCCGATCCGACCGCAGGCGCGGCTCCGGCGGAGCGTCCCGGGCGCGCCGGCATCTCGACCACCCGTGCGGGCAGGCCGTTGCTCTGGGCCTGCTGCATCGCCGCCAGCACCTCGGCCGTCGGACCGTAGTGGCGTGCGCGCCCGCCTTCGAGCACCATCATCTGGTCGACATGCTGGATCAGCGTGGAGCGGTGCGTCACGACGATCACGGTGACCCTGCCCGCCAGCGCACGCAGCACCTCGCCCAGTGCCGCCTCGCCGGCGCCGTCGAGATTGGAATTGGGCTCGTCCAGGATCAGCAACTGCGGCGCGCCGTAGAGCGCACGCGCCAGGGCCATGCGCTGGCGCTGCCCGGGCGAGATCAATGCGCTCGACGGGTCGATCACCGTGTCGTAGCCGTTCGGCAGGCCGAGGATCATCTCGTGGATCTGAGCGCGCTGCGCCGCCTGCACCACCTGCTCGGCGTCCACGGTGCCGAGGCGGGCGATGTTCTCCGCCACAGTGCCTGGGAACAGTTCCACGTCCTGCGGCACGTAGCCGATCCACGGGCCGAGCTGGTCGCGCGGCCATTGCGTCAGGTCGGCGTCGTCCAGGCGCACGACGCCGGCATCGGGCTTCCACACCCCGGTGAGCACGCGCACGAGCGTCGACTTGCCGGCACCGCTGGGGCCGATGATGGCCAGGCTCTGGCCGGCGGGCAGGTTGACGCCGACGCCGGCCAGGATCAGCCGGTCCGTACCCGGCGCGCGGTACACGATGCCCTGCGCGGACAGGCGCCCGGTGGGCGCCGGCAGTGGCATGCGCTGGGTCGCGTCGTCGGCGCCCTCAAGCAGCTTCTTCAGGCGGTGGTAGGCCGCACGGCCTTCGGCCAGGATGCGCCAGCTGCCCACCAGTTGCTCCACCGGCGCGAGTGCGCGGCCCAGCAGGATGGTGGTGGCGATCATCACACCGCCAGTGGCTTCGCCCTTGATGACCAGGTAGGCGCCGAGCGCCAACATGCCGGACTGCACCGCCTGGCGCAGCATGCGGGTGAATGCCGCGATCATCACGGTGCGCTCGGCCAGCGGGCGCTGGATCGCGCTGACCTCGGCATTCCTGGCCTGCCATCGCGCCACCAGCGCATCGGTCATGCCCAGGGCCTGCGCGACCTCGGCGCTGGCGAGCGATATCTCGAGGTAGCGCGAAGCTGCCGTCGCGTGTTTCTGCACCCGCTCGATGCCGTGGCGCGTGACGCGGTCGTTGACGATGGCAATCGTCAACATCAGCACGGCCGCTGCCGCCGCCGCCAGGCCCAGTGTCGGGTGGGCCAGCGCGATGATGGCCACGTAGATCACGAGCCACGGCGCGTCGAACAGCGCCAGCAGCCCCTGGGCCGAGAACAGTGTGCGCAGCGTGCCGATATCGCGCAGCCCTTCCGACGACGCCCGGCCGCCGCGCCGGGCACCCTGCGCGATGGCCAGCCGCGTGACGGCGGGCGACAGTGCCTCGCCCACGAGGTTGCCGACCACGCCCTGCAGCCGCGAGCGCAGGTAGTCCAGCGCCATCATCAGCGCCAGCGCCACGCCCACGCCGAGCATCAGCACCAGCAGCGTGTCGCCGCTCTGGCTGCTGAGCACGCGGTCGTAGACCTGCAGCATGAACAGCGCCGGCACCAGCAGCAGCAGGTTGACGAAGAACGACAGTGCCGCCACGGACAGCAGCGGTTTGCGCAGGAGGTGGAGCAGCGGGTTCATGATCGGATTTGATTGTGCTCAACGTCCTCGGCTCGCGCATCCCTCATGCCAATGGAGACCACGGTTCGGCGCGCGGCCACGTTGTCGGCGCAGAGTCTTCGGCGGTCGCCTTCAACCAACGACTGTGCTCATGGACCCGGTGGCGGCGTCATCGTGAAGTCGCCGGCATCCAGCGTCCCGATCAGGCCTTGCAGCTGCGCGAACTTCACCGCTGTGGCTGCGCCGCCGGCGCCGTCGGCGTCGAAATACAGGGTGCCGGTCGAGGTGTCGAAGATCACCCTCTGAGTGGCCGTCGACGCGGTGGTGAACCCGGCTCCGGCGCGGAATTCCGCGGCGTCCAGCGTGCCGCCGATGCCGGTGTAGATCGCAGGATCGAGCGCGATCTTGTCGATCGCCGTTGTGGCCGTGCCGGCTTCGAAGGCGTAGATGATGTCGAAGTTGGTCGCACCCGACGGCGCGGTGTCGAAGACGAAAGTGTCGACGCTCCCGTCGCCCTTGAGGTTGTTGCTGCCGTACAGCAGGTCGTTCCCCAGGCCGCCGCGGATCACGTCGGCGCCGGTGCCGGCGTAGATCGTGTCGTTGCCCTCGGCGCCGGCCAGGTTGTCGACGAGCTGCTGGCCATTGATCGTGTCCGCGCTCTTGGTGCCGACGATGTTGTTGTTGCCGCCGTCGCCCTGGATCGAGCTGGCGCCCACGGCAGTCATCGAGGACAGGTCGACCTTGGCCGTCGTCTTGACCAGCAGGGTCGTTCCGTTCATGTTGATCGATTCGACCCCGCTGACGCTGAAGCCGCCACTCAAGGTCACGGCCTTGGTGAAGAACAGCGTGTCGCTGCCGTTGCCGCCGATCAGCGTGTCGCCGGTCAGCTCGCCACCGCCGACATTGAAGATGTCGTTACCGTCGCCGCCGTTGAGCGTGTCCGCGCCGCCAAGACCGACGATCGTCTCGGCGCCGCTGGTGCCGTTGATGATGTTCGCGCCGCTGCTGCCCTGGAGCGTGCCGCCGCCCGCGCCCAGCGACAAGCCGGTGAAGTCGAGGTTGCCGCTGGTGCTGAGCGTGAAGCCGTTGAGCGCCAGCACTTCGACGCTGCTCATCTGCAGCGGCCCGCTCAGGCTCGCATTGCCGGTGAGCCACAGCGTGTCGGTGCCCAGGCCGCCGTCGATCACGTCGCCGTTGAGCTCGGTGCCGCTGGCCTGGATACGGTCGTTGCCGTCGTCGCCGTTGACGCGGTCGGCGCCGGCCCCGCCGGTCAGGGTGTCGTTGCCAATGCCCCCATTGAGCGTGTCGTTCCCGGCGCGGCCGTCGAGCGTGTCGGCGCCGGCCAGGCCGTTGATCGTGTCGTCGTTGGAGCCCCCGGTCAGCGTGTCGTTGCCCGCCGTGCCGTCGATCACGGGCGTGACGGTCAGACGCACGTTGGCGCTGGCCGTGCCGCTGTGCCCATCACTGATCGAGTAGTTGAAGTTGAACTGCCCGCTCGCGCCCGTCACGGGCGAGTAGGTCACCGACGTGCCATCCGGGTTGATCGCCACGGTGCCGCTGGCGGGCTGCGTGACGGCGGTGATCACCAAGGCGTCGCCATCGACGTCGCGGTCGTTGGCCAGCAGGTTGGTGATGACCAGCGGCGCGTTCGACGGCGTCGCGTAGCCGTTGTTGTCATTGCCCGCCACCGGGGCGTCGTTGACCGGCGCCAGCGCCAGGCTGCGTGTCACCGGGACGGTGCCACCGTTCCCGTCCGACACCGTGTAGGCGAGCGTGACCGGGCCGTTGAAGTTCAACGGCGTGGTCAAGGTGGTCGAGCCGCCGGCGTTGGCCGTCAGCGTGCCGACCGTGGTGCTAAGCCCGAGCGCCGACAGCCCGTCGGCGTCGGCATCGGCAAAGCCCGCCAGCAACGCGGCTGGCGTCAGCACATACGGCGTGTCCTCGCTGCCGCCGACCAGCGCGCCGGTGGCCGGCCCGATCGGGGTGTCGTTGCTCCCGGTGATGTTGATCGTCAGCGTCGTGGTCTGCGGCGCGGCGATGCCGTCGCTGACATGGACGTCGAACACGTCCGCGTAGCTGCCCGTCTGCAGCGCATTGACCGCCGCGGCGTTGGCCACGAAGCTGTAGCTGCCGTCGGGGGCGACCGCGAGCGTGCCGTACGCGCCGATGCCGTCCTCCGATGCGGCCAGCGCGAAGCTCAGGCTCGCGCCCGCGTCGCGGTCGGTCGCGTCGAGGCTGCCGGTGACATTGGCGAACGAATCGGTCGCCGCCGTGTCCACCAGAGTGGGGGTGGCCACCTCGGGCGTGATCTCTGGCGCGTCGTTGACTGCCGCAATGGCCATCGCCTGCGTCACCTCGAGGCTGCCGTCACGGCCGTCGGCGACGGTGTAGGTCAGCACCAACGGGCCGTTGAAGTCGGCTGGCGTGGTCAGCACCCACCCGCCGCTGCCATCCGCCACGATCGTGCCGACGCTGGCGCTGATGGCGGCGATCGACAGCGGGTCGCCGTCGGGGTCGCTCAGGCCGGCCAGCAGGTCGGCCGTCGCGATCGTCGTCGGCTGGTCCTCGGCGCCGTCTGCCAGCGTGGCGCTGGGCGCGCCGACCGGGGCGCGGTTGCCACCCGTGACGGCGATGACGAAGTCGTCGTAGACCGTGATGCCCTCGCTGTCGGTCGCGGTGACACGCACCGTCAACGTGCTGCCAGCGTCGCCTGCCGTGGGCGTGCCGGAAAACGTCTGCGTCCCGGCGTCGAAGCCCAGCCAGGCCGGCAACGGGTCGCCGTTGTCCAGCGTGGCGCCGAGCGCCAGCGTGCCGTCGTTCGGGTCGGGGTCGGCGAAGGCATTGGCCGGCACGGCGTAGCCGAACGCGGCACCCACCGCGGCCGTCTGGTCGTTCAACGGGTTCGCAAGCACCGGCGGGTCGTTGGTGTTGGCGACGTTGAGATCGAGGTCGGTCGACATCGACGCGTTGAATGGGTCGGTGGCGGTGATGCGCACCACGAGGTTGCCGACGTCGCCATTGGCTGGCGTGCCGGACAGCGTGCCAGTGGCCGCGTCGATCGACAGCCAGGCGGGCAGCGGCGAGCCATCATCGAGCGTGGCGCTGTAGGTCAGTGTCTCGCCCTCGGGGTCGATGAAAGTGCCGGCTGGCAGCAGCAGGCTGAACGGGCTGTCCTCATACGCGCCGGCGGGGTCGAGCGGCTGGGCCACGGGGGCAAGGTTGAGTGCCGCGCGAAGCTGCGTGAGCGTGGTGGTCTGGTCGGCGAACTGGAAGGTCTCGACATTCGTCACCGTGTCGGTGCCGTCGGGCGAGCCGGCCCGCTGGTCGGTCACGGTCAGCACACCGCCGGCGTAGGCGAAGCCATAGTCGGCGCGGTTGCCGAAGTAGACCGCAGTGTCGACACCGTCGCCGCCTTCGAGAGAATCGTTGCCGCCGGCTCCGACGAGCCGGTCGTCGCCGTCACCGCCTTCGAGCAGGTCGTCGCCCTTGAGCGTCGGTTCGGCGAAGAACTGCGCCAAATTGTCAATCGTCACGATCGGCCCGGACCGGCCCGCGCCGCCGTTGTCGATCGTGACCATGCCGTCGCCGAGCAGCGTGTCGTTTCCGCCGTTGCCCACCAGATGATCGTTGCCGACGCTGCCGGCCAGCAGGTTGGCCGTGTCATCGCCGGTCAACGTGTCGTCGCCGTCCGAGCCCGACAGGTTCTCGATGCCGGTCAGCAGCATCGTGCTGACACCGGTGCTTTGTGCCGACCCCTGCGCCCCGAGCGACAGCTGCGCGGCGCCGAAGCTGTTGAGCGTCACCGTGTCGATGCCGTCGCCGCCGCTCAGCGTGGATGTGCCGCCACCGACCTCGAGCAGATCGTTGCCACCGTTGCCGGTCAGCGTGTCGCCGCCGCCCTGGCCCCACAGCCAGTTGTCGCCATCGTTGCCGATCAGCGTGTCGGCGAGATTCGTGCCTGACGCATGCTCGATGCTGACCAGCGTGTCCACGCCATGGCCGGTGTCCTGCGCCGTGCCCTGGATGCGCAGATCGACCGTCACGCCCGCAGCGATGCGCGTTTCACCGAGGACTTCATCGAATGCCGGGCCACTGGCCCTGTAGGCGACCCGGTCGTAGCCGTCGCCACCGTCGATCAGGTCGTCGCCGCCGCTGCCGCGCAGCATGTCGTTGCCGTCGCCACCGTGCAGCTCGTCGTTGCCGTCGCCACCCAGCAGAAAGTCGCTGCCGGCGTCGCCGTTCAGCACGTCGTCGCCGAGGCGTCCGCGAAGATCGTCGTTGCCCGCGCCGCCCGACAGGGTGTCGGCGTTGGCGCTGCCCTGTAGCAGGTCGACGTCGCCGGAGCCCAAGACCTTCTCGATCGAGGTCAAGGTGTCGTCGCCCGCCGCGCCCGTGGCAATGCCCGCGGTCAGGTCGACCGTGACACCGCCGGCCGGCGCCGCGCTGTAGTCGGCGGTGTCGACACCGTCGCCGCCGTCGATGTGGTCATCACCGCCCAACCCGGCCAGCGTGTCGTCGCCTTCGTAGCCCTGCAGCTCGTCGACACCCGCGGTGCCGAGGATCGTGTCGTTGCCGCCGACGCCGATGAAGTTGCTCTGCAACAGCGTGCCGTCGTTCTGGAACACCTGCAGGTGCTTGACGCCACCGACGAGGTCGATCGTCACATAGGCGTCACTGAACTCGATGCGGTCGATGTGGGCGCCGGCATCGGCGGTGTAGTAGTCCTTGATCAGCACGCCACCGACGGGTGCAGCCGTGGGCGGGTCGCTCCAGCCGGTGCCCGCCTGGATGGTGAGGTTCAGGTCGTTGCCGCTGCGCAAGCCGTAGATGTGATTGATCGACAGTCCGTCGAAGACCACTTTGTCGACGCCCGCGCCGCTGCCGTCGGCATTGACGATGGTGTCGAAGCCGTCGGTCACCGCGACCGTCGTGCCGTCGGCCGCGTAGGCGACCTTGTACAGGTAGGTGTCGTTGCCGCCGCGGCCCGACAGCAGGTCGCTGCCCCAATGGCCTTCCAGCACCTCGGCGGGGCCGCTGTCGCTGCCAGTGATCGTGTCGTTGAAGGTGGAGCCGCGAACCGCTTCGATGTTGCGCAGCGTGTCGGTGCCGTTCTCGCCGTCGTTGGCAGTGCCGTCGGCGGTGCCGCCGAGCGTCACGGTCACGCCGGCCAGGCTTTGGCGGTAATCGGCCTGGTCGAATCCGCTGCCGCCGTCGATCAGGTCGTTGCCGGCCTGGCCCTGGAAGAACTCGAACGCGTCGCTGTTCGGGTTGCCGCCGGTCAACGTGTCGTTGCCGGTGGTGCCGCGCAGGCCTTCGATGTTGTAGAGCGTGTCGGTCACTCCTGCATTCACCGCCGTGCCGAAGAGAAGGCCCGAGCCGTCGGTGCCCGCGTTCAGCGTTGCGACGACGCCGTTGTTGAAGTTGTCGTAGCGCGCCAGGTCGAGGCCGCCGCGGCCGTCGATGAAGTCGGCACCCGCCCCGCCGCGGAAATGCTCGATGACGTCGGTGCGGTTGGAGCCGTACAGGAAGTCGGCCGAGCCCGAGCCCGCCACCTGGTTGATGTTGATCAGCGTGTCGTTGCCGGCCGCGCCTTCGGAGCGCGCGCTGGCCCCGCCGTCGAGACCGCCTGGCAAGCTGGTGTCGAGATCGACCGTGACCGCGCCGCTGGCGCTGCCGTAGGCCGCACGGTTGCCATCCAGGCCGCCCCATACCGTGTCGTTGATGGCGCCGCCATCGATGGTGTCGTTGCCCAGGCCGCCGGTGAAGATCTCGATCCAGGCAGAGCCGCTGCCACCCGTCAGGTTGTCCGCTGACGACGAGCCAATGACGGTGGCGATGTTCAGCAGCGTGTCGGTGCCGCCGGTGCCGTCGTTCGTGGCCTGGCCGGTGCCGAGGTCGAGCGTCACCGGACCGGCTGCGCTGGCGTAGGAGGCCGTGTTGGAATCGGTGCCGCCGATGATGTCCAGCATCGCGCCGCCATCGAGGACGTCGGTGCCAGCGCCGCCCGTCAGCGTGTCGGCGCCGGGGCCGCCGCTCAGGCTGTCGTTGCCGTTACCGCCATCGAGCGTGTCGTCGCCAGTGCCACCGTCGAGCGTGTCCTGGCCGTCGCCGCCGACCAGGGTGTCGTTGCCCGCACCGCCGCTCAGGTTGTCGTTGCCGCCCTGTCCGTCGAGACGGTTGTTCAACTCGTTGCCGATGATCGTGTCGTTGGTGTCGCGCGAGCCGCGCACGTCCTCGATGTTGCGCAGCACATCGGCGTAGCCCCAGCCGTCGGCCGAGGCCTCGCCCGCGGTGCCGTTCAAGCCCAGCGTCACGACGACGCCGGTCGGCGACGACTGGTAGTCCGCACGGTCGGTGCCGCCCAGGCCGTCGATCACGTCGTTGCCGGCGCGGCCCTCGAAGGACTCGAGCGACGCGATGTTGCTGCCGGTGAGCGCGTCGTCGAACTGCGAGCCGCGCACCGCTTCGATGTTGCGCAGGGTGTCGGTGCCGATCACGGCACCTGCGGTGCCCGCGTACTGGATGGCGCCGTTGAGGATGGGCAGGCCGTCGGTGGCCGTGCCGTCGGAGGTGCCGCCGAGCGTTACCGTCACCCCCAGCATCGCGTTGGTGTAGTCGACGCGGTCGAAGCCGCTGCCGCCGTCGATCAGGTCGTTGCCGCCGTTGCCCTGGAAGAACTCGAAGGCATCGTTGGCGGGGTTGCCGCCAGTCAGCGTGTCTGCGAATTGGGAGCCGCGCAGGCTTTCGATGTTGACCAGCGTGTCGACGTCGGTCACGGTGTAAGCCGTGCCGCTGATCGTCTGCGTGGTCGTCGGCCCCGTGGCGGTGCCGGTGGCCAGGCTGGCGACCACGCCGCCCGACGCGTAGTCATAGCGCGCGACGTCGTTGCCACCACGGCCGTCGAGCAGGTCGTTGCCGGTGCGCCCTTCCAACGTCTCGGTCACATCGGTACGGCTCGAGCCATAGATGAAGTCGTTGCCACTGCCGCCCTGGGCATGGTTGATGTTGATCAGCGTGTCGTTGCCAGAGCTGCCGGTCGCCCGCGCGAAGGCGCCCGTGGTGGTGATCCCGACACCGTCGGTGGTGTCCAAGTCGACGGTCACCGACCCGAGCGCATTCACGTTGCTGTAGCCGGCGCGATTGCTATTGAGACCGTTCAGCGTGTCGGTCAGCGCGCCGCCGTCGATGATGTCGTCGCCGAGCCCGCCAATGAAGACCTCGAAGATCAGGTCGTTCGAGCCGGTGAGCGTGTCATTGAAACCCGTTCCGACGACGAAGGGCGTGTTGGACAGGCTGTCCGTGCCAATCGAACTGCCGCCGCTGGCGTCCGTTGCAGTCCCCAGGGCCAGGTTGACGACCACGCCATTGCCGGCGTTGCCATACGTGACTGTGTTGCCGTCGAGGTAGTTCAGCCGATCGAGCACCGCACCGCCATCGATGTAGTCGTTGCCGGAGCCTCCGTTGAGCGAGTCGCTGCCAGCACCACCGCGCAGCGTGTCGTTGCCCGCGGCGCCGCTCAGCGTGTCGTTGCCGGCGCCGCCGTCCAGCAGGTTGTCGTTGGCGTCGCCGCTGAGGCTGTCGTTGAAGGCGCTGCCGAGCACGGCTTCGATTGTCGTCAGCGTGTCATTGCCCGCGGCGCCGGAACTGCTGTTCGTGCCCAGGTTGACCGTGACGGGCCCGCTCGCGGCGCTGTAGTCGGCCGTGTCGAAGCCGTCGCCGCCGATCAGCTGATCGTCGCCGCCCAGTCCGGCCAGGGTGTCGTTGCCGCCATTGCCGTACAGCCAGTTGAAGCTGTTGTTGTCGCCGGTCAGCACGTCGTTGAAGTCGCTGCCGCCGATGCCGTCGATGCCGACCCAGTTGTCCGTGCCGAGTGACGGCGCGTAGGAGCTCTGGCTCAGCAGGCTGGCCGTGACCCCTTCGTTGGAACCCCCGAAGACGGCGTACGCAAAGCCGGCGCCGCCGGTCAGCGTGTCGTTGCCTGCACCGCCTTCCAGGTCGGTGATGAAGGCACCACCGGTCAGCGTGTCGTTGCCGTCGCCGCCATGCAGTCCGACGCGGAAGGTGTCGCTGCCGGTCATGGTGTCGGCGAAATCGGTGCCGACGATGCTGTCGATGTTGACCAGCGTGTCGACGCCGCCGGACCCGTCGTTCGTCACCTGGCCCGAGGCCAGCGCCATGTTGACCGTGATGCCCGCGGGCACGTCGCCACGGTAGACCACCTGGTCGTCGAAGCCACCGCCGCCGTCGACGCTGTCGTTGCCCGTGCCCGGATGGAAGCTCTCGCTCATCGACGTGCCGACCAGCGTGTCGTTGCCGCCGACGCCGAAGTAGTTGTTGTCCCGCAGCGTGCCGCCCAGCGAGTACAGCTGCAGGTTGATCACGCCGCCGGCCAGCGTGGTCGTGGCATAGGCGTCGCTGAACTCGACCCGGTCGACCAGGTTTGCCGCGTTGTTGGTGAAGAAGTCCTGCAGCGTCACGCTGCCCACCGGCGCCTCGGCGGGGCGTTCGTTCCAGGCGCCGCTGGGCTGGATATCGAGCTTGAAATCGTTGCCGATGCGCTCGCCGTAGACGTAGTTGATCGACATGCCGTTGAGCACGAGCTTGTCGAAGCCGGCGCCGGTGCCGTCGCGGTTGACGATCCTGTCGTTGCCTTCGGCGCCGGTGATCAGGCTGCCGGCGGTCGTGACATTGACGATGTAGGTGTCGTTGCCTTCGCGGCCCTCGAGTTCGTCGTCTCCGGCGCCGCCGGTCATCGTGTCGTCGCCGCCATCGCCGCGCAGGTAGTCGCGCCCGGCCGTCCCGACGAGGACGTCATTGCCGTCCATGCCCCACAGGATGTTGTTGAGCAGCACGTTGTCGTTGCCGAACACCTGCAGGTTCAGCACGTCACCGCCCTGCACCAGCAGCGCGTAGCGGTCTGAAAAATTGACGCGGTCGATCAATGCGCCGGCGTCGTTGCCCCACTGGTTGGTGAGCAGCACGCCGCCCACGGGCGCGTCGGTCAGCGGCTCGCCCCAATGCGTCGTCGGCTGGATCGTCAGGTGGAGGTCAAGGCCCTGGCGGATGCCATTGATGTAGTCGCCCGAGATGTTGAACTCGAGCACGTCGAAGCCGGCCCCGGTGCCGTCGTTGTTGATGATGGTGTCGAAGCCGCTGGCGCTTATCACGCGGCCGCTGCCGTCGACCGTCGCATTGTAAAAATAGGTGTCGTCGCCGCCGTTGCCTTGCAGCGTGTCGTCGCCGCCGTTGCCCTGTATCTGGTCGTCGAGCTGCGAGCCGAGGTAGGTGTCGGCGAATTGCGTGCCGCTGAATCCGTACTTCTCGATACCGACGGTGGTGTCGGTGCCGCCCAGGCCGTCGGCGAAGGTCCACGTGCCCGTCGTGTTGATCGCCGAACGGTCGGCGGTGACCCCGGCAGTCAGGCCGAGCCCGTTGTAGAGATAACTTGCGAAGTCGTAGCCGTCCCCGCCGTCGAGCAGGTCGCTGCCGAAGTCGCCGCGCAGGTTGTCGTTGTCGGCGCCACCGTAAAGCTGGTCGTCGCCGGCATTGCCGCGCAGCACGTCGTTGCCCGCGCCGCCATACAGAAAGTCGGCGCCGTCACCGACCATCGACACGCCGCTCGAACTGCTGGCGCCGAACAGGGTGTCGTTGCCGTCGCCGCCGTAGAGCGTGTCGGTGCCCTCGTTGCCCTTGAGCAGGTCGTTGCCCGCGTACCCATTGATCGTGTCGTCCGCGGCGGTGCCGGCCAGTGTGTCGTCGCTCGGGGTCCCGTCGATGATGCTCATGCTTTGCTCCTGCCCAGGTTCGCAATAGGGTAGTAAAAGCACGCGCGTCGCGTATCCACAAAACCAGTGAAGGTCGGGTTACCCCCACCCCATGCCCGAGGGGTCGACTTTGCCGGGGCACCATGGGTCCTTTTGGAACCCCTTGGCCAAAGACTCCAGCCTGATGGAAGACGGCAACCGCTCGGTGGGTTGCACCGCGCAGCAGCTGGTCCCGTGGGCCGAGCCGGTGGGCGTGGCCGGGGCGATGCCGGCGCAGTTCCTCTCGCCGCGGAGGCGCAACCGAACCCAGCGGGCCCCCAGGCGCAGCGCCGAGCGCAAACGGCGAGGGCCGACGCGTGCGTCTGCAACCGGTCTCGTTCTGTCAGCGTGGTTCGCTCAGGGCCACTTGGTCACGAATGTCGTCCGCCAGGCGCAACAGGGGTCCGGACAGCCGGAGCACCACGGCACTCAGCGGTTCATCGGTCGACAGACTCAGATTGAGCGAGCAGTGCGATGGGCCAGGCTCAACACGGCCGGCGCCAGCCGGTAGGCGCGGCGTGCGGTGTCGAGTTGCAGCATGCCGGCGCCCACCAATGCCTGGGTCAGGCGGCTGACGGTGGCGCGCGACACACCCGTGCGCTCGGCCAGGTCGCTACTGGCCAGCAGGTCCGAGCCTTGCCGGAAGGCGCGCAGGATGTCGATGCCGCGTTCCAACGACCGGTTCGCCGGGGACCGGCCGGGCTTGTCGGCCAGGGCGGCCAAGGCGGCCAGGTCGCCGTGCTTCATGGTGTCATGCCTTTGTTGTGGAAGTGTTTCGTGATCCCGGCCTTGCCCCGCATCATGCAGCCTGGCGGGTGCATTGCTGTTCCACTGGATGGAATCGTGCCAGTGTTGGTGCCGGCGCCGGCACCGTATGCTGTGCGCAGCGACCTGCGCTTTGCTGCGCGGTGCCCACCAACCACGCGGGCCTGACCCGCCGCTGCCGGAGACCCGCATGTTCAGCACCCTTCACCCACGCGTCCTGCGCGCCGGACTCATCGCCGTCGCGTGGGCCATGTCCGCGCAGGCGGCCGTGGCGGCTTATCCCGACAAGCCGATTCGCCTGGTGGTGCCCTTTGCCCCCGGTGGCGGCACCGACCTCATCGCGCGCACGCTGGGCGCGGGCATGTCCGCCGAAATGGGGGTTCAGGTGGTCATTGACAACAAGCCGGGTGCCGGAACCATCATCGGCACCGACCTCGTCGCCAAGAGCGCGGCCGACGGCTACACCATCGTCATCGCCACCTTCGCCCACGCGGTCAACCCCAGCATGGTGCCGAAGCTGCCCTATGCCACCGACAAGGCCTTTGCCCCCATCACGTTGATCGGCCGCGGCCCGAACGTGCTGGTGGTGCGCGCCAACAGCCCGTACAAGACGGTGAGGGACATCGCGGCCGCGGCCGCCGCCAACCCCGGCAGATTGAACTATGCGTCGCAGGGCAACGGCACCTCGGCCCATCTGGCGGGCGAGATGTTTGCCAACCTGGCCAAGGTGGAGATGATCCACGTGCCCTACCGCGGCGCCGGCCCGGCCCTCACCGACTTGCTTGGCGGGCAGGTCGACATGATCTTCGGCACCGCGGCGGCGGTGTCGTCCATGGTCGATGCGGGCAAGCTGCGCGCACTGGCCGTGACCTCGCCGCAGCCTTCTGCAGCCTTCAAGGGTGTGCCCACCATCGCCGAAAGCGTGGCGGGTTACGCCGTTGAAAGCTGGTACGGCCTGTATGCGCCGGCCGGCACGCCGGCCGATGTGATCCAGAAGCTGAACGCGGCGGCCAGAAAAGCAGCGCAGGCGCCCGAGTTCGTGAAGAAGGTAGAGCAGGAGGGCCTGGCCGTGGTTTCCAGCGACCCCGCTGAACTGGACCGCTACGTGAAGACCGAAGAAGCGCGCTGGCGAAAGATCGTCAAGGAAAACAACATCAAGCCCGATTGAACGCGGTCCTTCCTGCGGCCCCTTTGTCTGAACCCGAAACACACCATGAACTTCACCCTCATCGATCTCAAACTGGTTTCCGGCATCGCCACCATCACGCTGAACCGCCCGGACAAGCGCAACGCGATGAGCGACGACATGCGCAGCGAGTTCATCCACGCGCTGGAACGGGTGGCGGCCGACAAGTCGATCAAGGCGCTGGTGCTCACAGGCGCCGGCAAGGGTTTTTGTGCCGGTGGCGACATCGCGGGCATGCAGCGCCGCATGGATGCGCCAGCCGGCGAGGTGGGCTTCAACGGCTGGCACCGCCAGCAGCGCGTGCACCACACGCAGGCGCTGCTGCACACCATGCCCAAGCCGGTGATTGCCGCGGTCAACGGCGCCGCCTCCGGCCTGGGTGCCGACACTGCGCTGGCCTGCGACTTCATCATCGCCAGCGAATGGGCCAGCTTCACGTGGAGCTACATCCACCGCGGCATCGTGCCCGACGGTGGTGGCATGTATTTCCTGCCGCGCCGTGTGGGCCTGGCCAAGGCGAAGGAGTTGATCTTCACCGGCCGCAAGGTGGACGTGGATGAGGCGTTGGCGCTGGGCATCGTGGACCGCAAGGCAACGGGTGCCACGCTGCTGGCCGACGCACTGGCCTGGGCGGCCGAACTGGGCCAGGGCTCGGGCACTGCACTGGCGCTGACCAAGACCATCCTGAACCAGAGCTTCGAGCTGTCGGCGCACGACGTGTTTGCGCAGGGCAGCCAGGCGCAGGGCATCTGTTACACCAGCACCGAGCACCGTGAATCGGTGATGGCCTTCCTGGCCAAGACCGCCCCGGCAGCCAAGGACTGATGATGACGATGGACACCACCGCGCTGGCGCTGTCGCGCCTGTTGCAGCCCCGCAGCGTGGCCGTCGTCGGCGCATCGGCCGACGCCACCAAGACCGCCGGCCGGCCGGTGGCCTATCTGCTGAAGCATGGCTACGCGGGCCCCATCCTGCCCGTCAACCCCAGGGCCGACCGCATCGGCGGCCTGCCTTGCTACGCCGACATCGCATCGCTGCCCATGGTGCCCGACGTGGCCATCGTTCTGCTGGGCGCCGAGCGGGCCCACGTGGCGGTGCGCGAGCTGGCCGCGCGCGGCACCGCCGCGGCCATCGTGCTGGCCAGCGGCTACACCGAAAACGGCGCAGAAGGTGCACGGCGGCAGCAGCAGCTGATGGACGCAGCCGGGTCCATGCGCATCCTGGGGCCCAACACCATCGGCCTGGTGAACCTGACCGACCGCATCGTGTTGTCGGCCAGCGGTGCGCTGGAGATGGACCACTTTCCGGTGGGCAGCGTGGGCGTGGTGTCGCAAAGTGGCGGCATCCTCGGCTCGATGCTGTCGCGCGCAGCGGCGCGCGGCATAGGCCTGTCCAAGCTCATTTCCACCAGCAACGAAGTCGACCTGGGGCTGGCCGACTTCATCGACCACCTGGCCGACGACGACGCCACCCGGGTGATTGCGCTGTACGTTGAAACGGTGCGCAACCCGGCCCGGTTTCGCGCCGCGGCGCTGAAGGCGGCGCGTGCCGGCAAGCCGGTGGTCGCCTTCAAGATCGGCCGTTCCGAAGCTGGCGCTGCAGCCGCCGTCTCGCACACGGGTGCGCTGGCGGGTGCCGACCGCATGTACGACGCGCTGTTCCGCCAGACTGGGGTCATCCGCGCGCAGACCTTCAGCGACCTGCTGGACATACCGGTTGCGCTGGCCACCGGGCGCAAGCTGCGCGGCAACCGCGTGGCCGTGCTCACGTCCACCGGCGGCGCCGGCACGCTGGTGTCGGACGACCTGGGCCTGCACGGCTTTCAAACGCCCGCGCCCGACGCGGCCACCGCCGAGGCGCTGCGGGCATTGCAGACGGGCAGCGAGGCCGTGCTCGACCGCAATCCCATCGACGTCACGCTGGCCGGCCTGCGGCCCGACTTGCTGCGTGGCGCCATCAAGGTGCTGCTGGCCAGCCCCAGCTACGACGCGCTGACCATCATCGTCGGCTCGTCGGGCCTGGCGCAGCCCGAGCTGATGGCCGGCGCTTTGCAAGACTGCCTGCCCTTGTCGGACAAGCCCGTGGTGGCCTACATCAGCCCTCACGCGCCGGCTGTGGGCGCGCTGTTGACACAACGCGGCGTGCCGTCCTTTGCCGCCGCCGAGAGCTGCACCGCAGCCTTGCACGCCATGCTGGCGACCAGCAGTTTCGTGGCGCCTGAAGATGAGCAGGCAGCAGCACCGCTGGTGGCGGTGCCCGACTTCGCTGCCGGTACGCTGGACGAAGCGCAGGCCAAGCAACTGTTTGCCCGTTTTGGCGTGCCGTGCGCGCAGGACATCATTGTCGGCACCCCGGCCCAGGCCGAAGCCGCGGCACGTGATCTGGGTGGCCAGGTGGTGTTGAAGATCCTGTCGTCGCAGATCACGCACAAGAGCGACGTGGGCGGCGTGGCCGTGGGCCTGACGGCCGACACCGTGGGCCAGCGGCTGTCAGCCATGGCGGCCGAAGTGCAAGCCAAGGCGGGTGTGCACGCCCAGCGCTACCTGGTGCAAGAGATGGTGCATGGCGGCACCGAATGGATCCTGGGCATGCACCGAGACCCTCTGGGCACCGCCATCCTGCTGGGCATGGGTGGCGTCACGGCCGAGCTGTTCAAGGACACGGTGATGCGCCTGTTGCCCCAGCAGGGTGGACTGAGCCGCAGCGACGCACGGTCGATGGCCCAGGAGCTGAAAACCTGGCCGCTGCTGGACGGCTACCGCGGCCGGCCCAAGGCCGATGTGGATGCACTCGTGAACGCCATCGTGGCCTTCTCGCGCATGGTGGCGCAGTTGGGTGAACGGCTGACAGAGGCTGAGATCAACCCGCTCTTCGTGCTGCCGGAAGGCCAGGGTGTGCGTGCTGCCGATGGGGTGGTGGTGCTGGCCTGAGCGGAGGAACCTGACGGATCCTCAAGACAACGTCTAGAGGGCGCGCCATCGAGGTCCTGGTTTGCTTGGCAAGCGGTTTGGGCAGGCCGTTGGTATCGGAATTCGTAACGACGTTCGGCACTTCCTGTTTCTGCTTGTTTTGGGTGTGCGAATTGTGGGGCGGTCGCGAGCCAGCGGGGTGCACTGCTCCGCTCATGTCCTCCTTCGCCGGCCTGCGGCCGTCGAATTCCCCCTTTACTTCGCTGCGCAGCGCACCCCGCTGGCTCGCTCATCCACCCGTGTTGGCTTGCCAACTCCGCGAACCCCAAAAGTCTGCAGCCGCGGGCATCGGGTGGCCGCCGCAGCGAAGTAAAGGAGGAATTCGACAGCCGCAGGCTGGCGAAGGAGGACATGAGCGGAGGCGGACACCCGATGGCCGCGGCGTCCGCCACTCAAACAGGCACGCGTGGACCACAACAGAGTGACTGGTCGCGAGCCCCGTTCTGCGATCAACGGCCAGATGCAGCCACACGCAATGAACCAGCCTAGGCAAGATCCAGCCTCAACCCCCCTTCGCCAGGCGCTGCGGAAAGCTGCGCTCGAAGACGCCTTCGGCGATGCGGTTCTTCAGCATCTCGATCGAGCCACCAGCAATCATCCAGCCACGGGTGCGGCGCACGCAGTACTCCACCAGCGACCCCTGGCTGTAGCCCAGGCCGCCCATCACCTGCAGTGCTTCGTTGGCCACTTCCCATCCGGCCTGGTTGCAGGCCAGCTTGGCCAGTGCGGTGGTCTGCGCCGAGGGCAGGCCGTGCTCGCCTTCCAGTGCGGCCTGGTACAGCATCAGCTGCGCCATCTCCAGCTTCAGCTTCATCTCGGCAAACTTCCACTGGATGCCCTGGAACTCACACAGCTCGCGCCCGAACTGCTGCCGCACCAGGGCGTGTTCACGTGCCTGGTTGAAGGCATAACGTCCCAGTGCCAGTGCGCGCGAAGAGTTGCCCAGACGCTCCACGTTGAAGCCGCTGATCTGCCTCTTGAAGCCGCCTTCACCCAGCAACACGTTGGCCTTGGGAATGCGGCAGTTCTCGAAGTACAGCGGGCACCAGGTCTCGCCGCTCATGAAGGCCGATGGCGCGCCGATGTCGAAGCCCGGCGTGCCGCGTTCCACCAGCACCGAGCCGATGCCGCCCACTCCAGGGCCGAAGCGCACGTAGATCAGGAACAGGCCCGCTTCCGGGCTGTTGGTGGAAAACACCTTGCTGCCGTTGACGACGACTTCGTCGCCGTCCAGGCGCGCCGACGTCTTCAGCTCGGTCACGGCCGAGCCCGCGTCGGGCTCGCTCATGCCCAGCGCCACCAGTTGGCGCCCGCCCAGCAAGCCGGGCAGGAAGCGCGCCTTCTGCTCGGCGCTGGCGTATTCGACGAAGGTGCGTATCGGTCCGAAGTTGCCCGCCTGCACGATGTCGGCGCTCTTGGGGCAGACCAGCGCCACCTCCTGGATGGCCAGCACGGCGTGCATCAGCGTGCCGCCCTGGCCGCCGTCGGCTTCAGGGAAGGCGATGCCCATCAGGCTCTGCTCGGCAAGCAGCTGTGCCGCGTCCCATGGAAACTGCGGCGCATGCGCACGCGCCAGCGCACCGTCGGCCAGCTTGCTGCGCGCAAAGCGGCGCACGGCGTCTGCAAAGGCCTGGTGCTCTTCACTCAGCTTGAAATCCAACGTCGCGCTCCTTGGGGTGAGGTCTGGGCCGCATGATGATGCCTGCTGTTGCGCGATGATCGGCCCGTTGCGGAAGTGCAGGAAAAACTGCAGGGAAGACTGCAAAGCGACGTGCGACGAGACCTGAAAAGAGACGTACAAACAGACGTACAAACAGACCTACGAAGAGACGTGGACAGAGCTGTACCAGGAGCGCCGATGACCGCCATTCAAACCCTGGCCGAAGCGGGCGCCGCGCTGGCCCGCAGGCCGCTGGCCGCATCGCAGACGCACCATGCCAAGCGCGCCGTGGTCGATTGGGCGGCAGCGCTGTTGCCCGGCGCGGTGGAAGCACCCGCGCTTGCGCTGGAGCGGGCCTTGGCCGACGACCTGGACCACGGCCGTGCCCGCCTGGCGCTGGGCCGCCCGGCCACGGCGCGCGCCGCAGCGCTGATCAACGGCACCGCGGCGCACACGGTGGAGGTGGACGACATCTACCGCGAAGCCATCTACCACCCCGGCGCACCCACCATCGCGGCCGCCTGGGCCGCTGCGCAGGACGTGGGTGCCGATGGCGCCAGCCTGCTGCGTGCGGTGACCGTGGGTTACGAACTGTCCACGCGCATCGGTGCCGCGCTGGGCCGTGCGCATTACCGTTACTGGCACAACACCGGCACCGTGGGCGCGTTTGGCGCCGCGGCCGCAGCGGCCGCGCTGTACGGTCTGGACAGCGTGCGCTTCGGCCATGCGCTGGCCACTGCGGCCACCTTTGCAGCGGGGCTGCAGCAGGCCTTTCGCATGGATTCGATGTCCAAGCCGCTGCACGCCGGCCGCGCGGCCGAAGGCGGCTTGCTGGCGGCGCAACTGGCGCGTGAAGGCGTGACCGGCTCGGCCGACGTGCTGGACGGCGAGGCCGGCCTGGGCCGCGCCATGAGCAACGGCCCGGACTGGCCCGCCGCGCTGGCCACGCTGGGCCAGGTGTTCCACATCGAAGCCATGACGTTCAAGAACCACGCCTGCTGCGGCCACACCTTTGCCGCCATCGACGGCGCGCTGGCACTGCAGCAGCGCATGGGCATCAGCGCTGACGACGTGGCGCGCGTGCAGGTGGCCACGTACCGGCCGGCACTGGACGTGGCGGGCAACCCGAGGCCGTTGACCGCCGCCGAAGCGCGCTTCAGCCTGCCCTATGTCGTGGCCACCGGTCTGCGGTTCGGCAGCGTGCGGCTGGCTGCGTTTTCTGCCGAGCGCCTGCAAGACGTGCAGACGCGCGACCTGATGGCGCGCATCGAACTGACGGTGGATGCCGAACTCGACGCCGCCTTCCCCGGCCGCCGTGCTGCGCGGGTGTCGATCACCACCCATGACGGGCGCAAGGACAGCTTTCTGCAGCCCACGCGCAAGGGTGACCCCGAGCTGCCGCTGAGCGATGCCGATCTGGACGACAAGTTCATGGAGTTGACCGTGCCCGTGGTGGGCGACACGAAGGCGCGGCGCCTGCTGTCCGGGTTGTGGTGCCTGGACAGCGCGCCAAGCCTGGATCTCTTCGGCTCTTGAATCCGGCGTCGGGGCCGTTGTCGTGTGGCGCCCCTTGTCCTGCGGGTGTGCCCTGCTTGTGGGCAGCCGTTGTGGCGTTGCATACTGGTTCGACTGCGTTTGATGTGCGGATTGATGCGCAGTTTGATGCGCAGTTTGATGCACGGTACGGCCCGCGCCTGGTGCGTGGCCGCAAGGACTCAAAGACATGGCGTCGCAGACCGTTGCGGTCTGGCGGGGCCGACCACACGGAGACAACATGCTGTTCCATCGCGGAAGAATCGGTCCGGTCTGTCCATCTTGTCGGCCAGCACCGACGGGGCCCGACTTGCGGCGTCGGCAACTGCTGGCTGGCAGCGCGGCGCTGGGTGGCCTGGTGGCGGCGGGGTGCACCACGCCCACACCGGCGGCGGCCCACCGCATCGACGTGCACCACCACATCTCGCCGCCGCCGTGGGTGACGGCGCTGAAGGCAGCAAAGCTCGATTCGCCACCGGTCAACAACTGGACACCGCAGAAGTCGATTGACGACCTCGACGCCGGCGGTGTGGCCACGGCCATCACGTCACCCACGCTGCCGGCGTTGGGCTTCCTGAATGCGGCTGATGCCGCAGCCGTGGCGCGCGCCTCGAACGACTATGCACGCAAGCTGGCCGACGAATCGCGCGGGCGCTTTCGCATGTTTGCGCTGCTGCCCATGCCGCATGTGGACGCGACGCTGAAGGAAATCGCCTATGCGCTGGACGTGCTGAAAGCCGAAGGCGTGGCCTTCATGACCAGCTACGGCAACCAGTACCTGGGCGACGCCGCCTTCGCGCCGGTGATGGACGAATTGAACCGCCGCAAGGCCACCGCCTACACCCACCCCAACGACCCGGCCTGCTGCCTGAACCTGGGCAGCGGCGTGCCACCGGTCATCATCGAATACGGCACCGACACCACGCGCACCATCGCCAGCCTGGTCTTCTCAGGCACGGCGCAGCGCTGCCCCAACGTCAACTTCATCTTCTCGCATGCCGGCGGCACGCTGAGTGCCGTCACCGAACGTTTTCTGGTGCAGATGATGCGGCCGCCCTATCGCAAGGAAGGCTTCACGGCCGACCGCGTGCTGGCGGAACTGCGCCGCTTCTACTACGACACGGCGCAAACCTCGAACCCGGTGGCCATGGCCGCGCTGACCAAGTTCATCCCGGTCACGCAGATCGTGTACGGCACCGACTATCCGTATCGTTCGGCGGCCGAGCACACCAAGGGGCTGGCCGAGATCTTCAGCGGCGCCGATCTGCGCGCCATCGAGCGCGACAACGCGCTGCGCATCCTGCCGGGCTTGCGCGGCAGCTGATTCAGATGCGGGCAGGGTGGCTGGGGTTGAGCAACCACTCTGTCAACAGCGTGTTCACCGTGTTGGCGGCCTCAAACTGCACCCAGTGCCCGGCGGCGGGCTGGACATGGATGCGGGCCTGGCATCGGCGGTCTCGTGCAGGGCATCGAGCAGCGCATCCAGTGTGGGTGCCAACGGCGGTGTCGAGTCGCCGTAGACGGGCAGGTCAGGCGCCCACACCGTGAAGTGAAGCGCCAGTGCGTCGATGTTGCGCGCCCAGTGCGCCCACGACCCGTGGCCACCGTGCAGCAGCACCAGTGGCGGGCCGCTGCCCCGGCCTCGTCAGGCCTCGTGGCCGCCGTTGAAGGGTACGTCGTGGCGTTGCAGAAGGGGCGGGTCTTGCAACGGTTTGGTGGTCACGGTGCTGTACAGCTCGAAGCAGGGTGCTGGATGGTCCCGGGCGCTGCGCACGGGCCGGTGGCGGTCAAGGTCAATCGGACTTGATCGACTGCTCTTTCACCACGCGGCGCCACTTGGCTTCTTCGTCGCGCACGATGCGCAGGGTGTCTTCGGGTGTGTCCATGGTCACGACCAGGCCCTCGGCGGCGGCCCGCTTGCGGAAGTCGTCGGACTCGGTGGCCCGCTTCAGGGCAGCGTGCAATTGGCGGATGGCCGGCGCGGGCGTGCCGGCAGGCGCGAACAAGGACCGTAGGTCAAGCGGCCGGGCCTGGCGCGCGCCTGGGCCACGAAGTCGGCACCCGAGCGCAAGGCGCTGTCGGCGCGCACCACGGCCACGTTGGGCGCGCGGCCAATCAAGGCGACGGGCGCAAACGCGGTTTCCGTCACGTAGGGCAGACGGGGGTTCAGGCTGGGCAGGATGGCGATGGCGCTGGTGTTCAGCAGCAGCGTGTGGCCATCGGCGGCCGACTTGGCGACGGCGTCGTTGCCGATGGACGTGCCGGCGCCGGCCTTGTTGTCGATGACGATGGGCTGCCCCAGTTCGCGCGCCAGGCCTTCGCTGAGCGAACGGGCCACCAGGTCGGTGCCGCCGCCAGCAGGGAAGGGCACAACCAGCCGTATCGGCCGGGTCGGGAAACCCTGTGCATGGGCGCTGGCCGCGGCCCACAGCGCGGCGGTCGCCAGCGACCAGAAGAGCCGGCGGCTGAGAGTGGGTGTGTTCATCGGTGGCGCTCGGTGGGGGGTGTGTCCAGAGGCGGCCGGTGGTCGCGGGAGGCAAGCGCCCCTGAGCCGCCACTGGGGCCGCGCGTCGGCATCTTTGCGGCCCTGCTGCCGTGCCGTTCGATTCAGTCCGCGGTGATCGACTGGTCCTTCACCACACGGCGCCACTTGTCCTCTTCAACGCGCACGAAGGCCGCCGTGGCCTCGGGGGTGTCCAGCGTCACGATCAAGCCCTCGGTGCTGGCACGTTGGCGAAAAGCCGGCGTGGCGGCAGCGGCCTTCAGGGCGTCGTACAACTGCTTCACCACCGCCGGGGGCGTGCCGCCTGGCGCAAAGATGCCGTACCAGTTGTCGGCTTCGTAGCCGGGCACGCCCGATTCGGCCACCGTGGGCGCGCCGGGCAGCGCGGGTGACCGGGCCTTGCTGCTGAGGGCCAGCGCACGCACGCGGCCGCTGGTGAGCAGCGGCATGATGCTG
Organism: Rubrivivax sp.; assembly: GCA_031429255.1. Taxonomy (GTDB): domain Bacteria; phylum Pseudomonadota; class Gammaproteobacteria; order Burkholderiales; family Burkholderiaceae_C; genus Rubrivivax. The sequence continues at coordinate 11,747 of JANOZF010000019.1, read as the reverse complement.
GGCAGCGTGGCCACCCCCACGTCGATCTGCCCACCGATCACGTCGGTCAGCACCGCGCTGGCGCCACGGTACGGGATGTGCGTGATGAACAGACGGGCGCTGATCTTCAGCAGTTCGGCCGTCAGGTGGGTGGACGAGCCGTTGCCCGACGAGCCGTAGCTCAGTTTGCCGGGGTTGACGCGCGCGTAGGCGATGAGGTCGGCGCCCGACTTCAGCGGGCTGTCGGCGCGCACGAAGAACACGTTGGGCGCGCGGCCCAGGATCATGATGGGCGCAAAACCCGTCTGCTGCGAATAGGGCAGGCGGGGGTTCAGGCTGGGCACGATGGCAAAGGCACCGGTGGTCAGCAGCAGCGTGTGGCCGTCGGGCGGGCTCTTGGCCACGGCATCGTTGCCCAGCACCGAGCCGGCGCCGGTCTTGCTTTCCACCACGATGGCCTGGCCCAGTTCCCGCGTCAGCCCTTCGCTGAGCGCGCGCGCCAGCACGTCGGTGCTGCCGCCGGGTGAAAACGGCGTGATGATGCGGATGGGGCGGTTGGCAAAGGAGGGTGTCTGCTGCGCGCCAGCGCGCGGCGCTGCCGCCGACAGCAGCGGCCAGGCCATGGCTTTGAGGCGGATGCGGGCGTTGGGTTGGGGCACGGGTGGAGTCTCCGGATCTGTTGGGGCCGCGCCTGGCGGGCGCAACTGCTCTGGCCTTGATCGTTTCGACACGACGGGCCAGGCGCGATTCTTTCGGGCGCTGGACTGGGCGGGATTGTGGCGGCCGTTTGTAGCGGCCGTTTGTAGCGGCCGTCTGTAGCAGCCGTTTATGGAAGCCGTTCGTGGCACCGAGTGTGTGCCGATGATGCGCACTCGCACAGGCCGCTTCCGCGATAGCCGATATGATGATTGGCCAATCCAGTCACAGCGCGGCCACAGGCCTGCGGTGTACGAACAATGGCTTCATGATCGCGACCCTGCCTGCTGGCGCCTGCAACGCACACTGCCACGTCTTCGGCCCGCGCGACCAGTTTCCCTACGCGGCTGGCGCACCCTTCGTGCCCGCGCACGACGCACCACGCGAGGCGCTGGTGGCGCTGAACGACCGCCTGGGCCTGCAGCGCTGTGTGGTCGTGCAGTCCACCTGCCATGGGATGGACAACCGCGTGACGGAGCATGCCGTGGCCGGGCGCCCGCGCCACTACCGCGGCATTGCGCTGCTGCCCACCGACGTGCCCGACGCCGAACTGCAGCGGCTGGACGCCGCAGGCTTTCGCGGCGTGCGCTTCAACTACATGGGCCACCTGGGAACGGGTGTCCCGGTGCACGAGGTGCTGGCGCTGGCGGCGCGGCTTGAACCGCTGCGCTGGCACCTGCAGTTGCACGGCGACACGCGCTTGCTGACCGAGGTGGCCCTGGCGCTGCGCCGCTCGCCGGTGCCCGTGGTCATCGACCACATCGGCCGTGTCGACGCCGGCCTGGGCCTGTCGCAACCGGCATTCAACGCGCTGCGCGGCTTGCTGGACTCACCCACCTACTGGGTCAAGGTCAGCGGTGTGGACCGCATCACGCGGCAGGGGCCGCCCTATGACGACGCCGTGCCCTTTGCAGCGGCACTGGTGGCCGACTTCGGCGATCGCGTGGTCTGGGGCAACGACTGGCCGCACCCCAACCACGCCGGTCCGGTGCCCGTCGAGGAAGAACTCGTAGCCCAGATTCACCGCATGGCTTCGAACCCGTCAGCGCTGCAGCGCCTGATGGTCGACAACCCGCAACGCCTTTACCGCTTCGACGCATGAACGCCTTCAACGCTGCGAACACGAGATTCAAGGACAAGGTGGCCATCGTCACCGGGGCCGGCTGCGTGGCCGCGGGCTGGGGCAATGGCCGCGCCGTCGCCGTGCGTCTGGCCGAAGAGGGCGCGTGGGTGCTGGCCGTGGACCGTGACCCGGCGCGGCTGGACGAAACGCTGGCACTGGCCGGCGCCGCGCGCGAACGCATCGTGCCGCATGCCTGCGACGTGACCTCCGGCGTCGAGGTGGCCGCCATGGTCAAGGCGTGCCTGGACCGCTTCGGCGCCATTCACGTGCTGGTCAACAACGTCGGCGGCTCGGCTCCCGGCGGCCCGGTGGAGATGTCGGAAGACGTGTGGGACGCGCAGGTGGACTTCAATCTGAAGAGCGTCTTTCTCACCTGCAAGCACGTGCTGCCCACGATGACGTCGCAACGCAGCGGCGCCATCGTCAACATCGCATCCACCTCGGGCCTGCGCTGGACGGGCAGCGCCCAGGTGGCCTATGCCGCCACGAAGGCGGGCGTGATCCAGTTGTCCCGCGTGGTGGCGGTGCAGCATGCGCCGATGGGCATACGCGTGAACACGGTGGTGCCCGGACAACTGCACACGCCCATGGTTGAATCGCGCCTGGCCCGGCAGCGCGCCGGGGGTGACGTCGAAGCACTTCTGGCGCAGCGGCGCAAGCGCATACCGCTGGGCTTCATGGGCGATGGCCGCGACACCGCGGCAGCCGTGCTGTTTCTCGCCAGCGACGACGCCCGTTTCATCACCGGCACCGAAGTGGTGGTGGATGGCGGCATGACGGCCCGCTGCGACTGACCCGGCAGCGGGGCCCTGTCTGCCGAACACCAGCCCACACAGAACCCCTCCAGGAGACCAGTCCACCATGTTTCGACGCCGCATCATCGCCAGCGCAGGGGCGGCCCTGGCGGCCGCAACGGCCGCCGCGCTGCCCGCCACCGCATGGGCCCAGAGCAGTACCACGCGGCTGGTGATCTCGTTTCCGCCCGGCGGGCCGGTGGACTTCGTCGCCCGCGCACTGGCCGAGGTGCTGGCCAAGGAGCTGGGGCACACCGTGATCGTCGAGAACAAGGCCGGTGCCAATGGCGCCATTGGCGCCGGTGAGGTGATCCGCTCCGCAGCCGATGGCAGCACGCTGTGGTTCACCAGCGTGGGCGCAGCCGCCATCAACCCGTCGCTGTACGACAAGCTGTCCTACGACATGACGCGCGACCTGGCGCCGGTGGCCCTGGTGGTGAACAACGTTGAACTGCTGGTTGTGAACGCGGCCAACCCCGCCAACGACGCGGCCGAGTACGTGGCCAACAGCAAGCGGCGCAAGGAACCGACGTCGATGGCTTCTTCGGGCATCGGCAGCATTCCGCACCTGGCGATCGAACAACTGGCCGACTCCAGCGGTGCCCACCTGCTGCACGTGCCGTACAAGGGCGCGGCGCCGGCCATCACCGACTTGATGGGCGGGCAGGTGGACGGCTTCTTCGGCGACGTGCCCGGCCTGATCGGGCATGTGCGGGGCGGCAAGCTCAAGGCCCTGGGGCTGGCGTCGACCCGCCGCCACCCGGCGCTGCCTGACGTGAAGACGCTGGCCGAGCAGGGCATTGCCCACGTCGACACCAACAACTGGTACGCCTTGTTCGCGCCCGCCAAGACGCCTGCGGCCACCGTGCAGGCGCTAAGCGAAGCGGTGCGCCGGGCGCTGAACACGCCAGCACTGAAGGCGCGCCTGCTCGACAGCGGTGCCGAGCCCGCACCGTCGACGCCGGCCGAGCTGGCTGTGCTGCTCAAACGCGACACCGACAAGTGGGCGCGGCTGATCCGCGAAAAGAAGATCAAGGCCGAATGAGATGGGCGCGGCCATGAGCACCCCCCGAGTACCGCTGGTGCAGCCCGGCACGCGCCCCGAGCTGGCCGAAGTCGAAGGCCGCATCCTGGCCGAGCGCGGCCGCGTGTCGCTGCTGTACCAGGCGCTGCTGAACAGCGGCCCCATCGCGTCGGGTTGGGAACGCATGCTGACGGCGGTGCGCAACCAGACCTCGGTGCCCGGCGACCTGCGCGAACTCATCATCCTGCGCGTGGCGGTGCTCAACCGCGCCGCATTTGAATTCGACGCGCATGCCCCGATTGCCGAACGCGAAGGCGTCAGCGCGGCCAAGATCCAGGCCGTGAAGGACGCCGTGCCGGGTGGCGCTTTCGACGCCCGTGAACGGCACGTGCTGGCGCTGACCGACGCCATGACGCGTGACGTGCAGGTGCCCGACGCGCTGATGACCGAACTGCAGGCGCAGTACGACCCGTGCCAGCTGGTGGAGCTGGTGGCCACCGTGGCGGCCTACAACATGGTGTCGCGCTTCCTGGTGGCATTGAATCTGGGGCACTGAATTGAACAAGTGGTTTGCACGCTGGCCGGTTGAACCTGCTGCGGCCTGGGCCCGGCCGAAAGACGCCGTGGTGTACCGCTCAGAAGACGAATACGAGGCCTGTGTCTACCTGAACGAGCCTTTGTCCACCCCGCCCGCGCCCTTGGCGGCGACGCTGGTTCGCCTACAGCCCCTGCAGGTGCTGGCCGGCGCCGCGGCCGGCACCGACGCGCCGTGGCACTACGTGGTGGCCACCGACGTGTCGCCAGAACTCGAAGCCGATTTCAACCGCTGGTACGAAACCGAACACCTGCCCGGCCTGGCGGCGGTGCCCGGCGTCGTGCGCGCTGCGCGCTACCGCGTGACAGCCGGCGACGGCCCGCGCTACTTTGCCGGATACGACCTTGCCGACCGCGCTGCCTTCAACGGCCCGGCCTGGCTGGCCGTGCGCGGCACGGCCTGGAGTTCGCGCGTGCGGCCGGCTTTCTTCAACACCCGGCGCACGATGTACCGGCGGGCCCTGCAGACGGGGTAGAGCGTCAGGCAAACAGCTGCGGGTCGTCGCTGATGATCTTTGCGGTGCGCTCGAAATGCGCACGCAACAGCGCCGCGGCTTCTTCTGCGTTGCCGGCCAGCGCAGCTTCCATCAGCTGCTGGTGTTCACCCTTGACGCCCCGCTTGCGGAACGCCCGCGGCGCTGACAAGCGCCGGTAGCGGTGGTGCTGGTCGGCCAGCTGTTCGCAGAAGTTCAGCAGCCAGCGCGAGCCGCAGCCGCTGATCAGCGCGAGGTGGAAGGCGCGGTGCAAAGGCTCCCATTCAGGGTTGTCCTGGAATTGTTTGTCTGACAGCGAGCGCGGCGTCTTGGCCAGCCGGTGGTGGGCCAGCACCAGCGCTTCTTCCCAGGCCGTGGAGTGCGCGGCGATGGACTCGCGCAGCGCCAGCTCTTCCAGCCAGCAGCGGGTCTTGGTGATCTCGGCCAGGTCCTGTGCGCTGATGCCGGCGACCACGAAGCCGCGCTGTTCGCGCCGCTCCACCAGGCCGTCTGACAGCAGCCGGTTCAGCGCTTCGCGCAGCGGCGTGGCGCTGGTTTCGTAACGTTCGGCCAGCGCCTCGATGGCCAGCTTGCTGCCGGGCTCCCGCTCACCGCCGAGCAACTCGCTGCGCAGTTGGTCGTACAGGCTGGTGGCCCGCGTGGCGGTGCCATGAACAAGGTCGACGATGGGTGTGCGCGCCATGGATGGTTGAAATGTACAGAAGCCGTCGGGCTTGTCAATTTGTGTTCTAACGGTTGCAAAAATAAGTTTTGTATATAAAACTAGGCGCCTTGGGCTGGCCCTCATCCAGCAACATCTGCAGTCGTGAAGGACCGTGACCATGAACAGCATCACCCTCGCCCAGGCCCGCACCATCATCGACGCCGCGCTCGCTGCCGCGCGCCAGCACGGCTTCAAGCCGATGGGCGTGGTGGTGGTGGATGCCGCCGCACAAGTGGTGGCAACGGCGCGGGAAGACGGCGCTTCGGCGCTGCGGCTGGACATCGGACTGGGCAAGGCGGCTGCATCGGTGGGCATGGGCGTGAACAGCCGCACGCTGACCGAGCGTGCCAAGGGCCTGCCGGCGTTTTTCAACGCGCTGTCGGCGGTGGCGCAGCAGAAGTTCGTGCCGCAGACCGGGGCGGTGCTGATCGTCGACGCTGCGGGCACGGTGCTGGGTGCGGCCGGGGCCTCGGGCGGCACGGGCGACGAAGACGAGCAGATCGTCATCGCCGGCATCGCGGCGGCCGGGCTGCAGCACGCCTGAGGCACCGGTCTGACATCAGCGCCTGACCTCAGCGCCGGACCTCAGAGCCTGACCTCAGCGCCTGACAAGCAGCTTTTGATCCCTGCACCTGAGCGCTGCACCCATGGCTGCCTGGCGAAGCCTGCGCATTCTGTCCCCGCCGGCGCTGGAGACCCGATGAAATCACCCTGGATCGAATCGCTGCGCAGCGTGGCACTCACCGTGCCCGACCTGGCCGCCGCCGAGACCTTCTACACCCAGGTGTGGCGGCTCGTCGTGGCCGAGCGCAGCGCCGGCGCCATCTACCTGCGCGGCAGCGGCAGCGACCACCACCTGCTGGCGCTGCATCAACGCGCCGGCACGCCGAAAATCCTGCAGGTCAGCCTGCGCGCGCGCAGCGCAGATGCGCTGGCTGCCCTGGCCGCGGCCACCACCGCGGCCGGCGGCGTGGTGGAGCAGGGCGCTACGGCCGACACCGGCCCCGCCGCCGGCCAGCACCTGGTGCTGCGTGACCCGCACGGCCGCCGCTACGAGGTGGTGCACGGTGACACCCGCCGCGATGCCGACGCTCCACCGCCGCGTGACGTGCCGCAGCGTCTGGCCCATGCCGTGCTGAACACGCACGACGTGCCGGTTGCGCAGGGTTTTCTGGAGCGTGCACTGGGCTTCGTGCTGGCCGACCGCACCCGCATCATGGCCTTCATGAACTGCAACAGCGATCACCACACCATCGCCTTTGGCGACACCGACAACGACGCGCTCAACCACATCGCTTTCGTGATGCCCACGCTGGACGCGGTGATGCGCGGTGGCGGCCGCATGAAGGACGCCGGCCACGGCATCGAATGGGGCCCCGGCCGCCACGGCCCGGGCGACAACGCCTTCAACTACTTCATCGACCCGTTCGGCATCGTCATCGAGTACACCGCCGAGGTGGAGCAGGTCGACGACCGCTACCGCCCGCGGGGCCCGGCCGAATGGGCCTGGCCACCGGGGCGCGTCGACCAGTGGGGTATTTCCGCGCCACCCAGTGCGCGCCTGAAAGAGGCGCAACGCGCCGTCCATTTTTCTGTTGCTTCTACTTTCCCTTCTGCAACCCAAGACTAGGAACCACCATGCGATTTGCCACCACCCTGCAACATGGCCGCGCCCAACTGGGCGTGGTCGACGGCGCCGACTGGATCTCACTGGGCGCCAACTGCGCCGACCTGCGCGCCGCGCTGGAAGCCGGCACCGACCTGGCTGCCGCAGCGCGTGCCGCCATCGCCAGCGGCGCTCGCCTGGCGCTGGCGGCGCAGACCTTTGCGCCGCTGGTGCCCGAGCCGGGCAAGATCATCTGCCTGGGCCTGAACTACTTCGACCATGCCAAGGAGGGCGGCCGCGACAAGCCCGATTACCCCTGGTTCTTCTACCGCGGCAAGAGCTCGCTGATGGGCCACGGCCAGCCCGGCCTGCTGCCCAAGGTGTCGCACAAGTTCGACTACGAAGCCGAGATGGCGGTGATCATCTCGAAGAAGGTGCCGCGCCACACCAGCAAGGCCGACGCGCTGCAGTACGTGCTGGGCTACAGCTGCTTCAACGACATGTCGGTGCGCGACTACCAGAAGCGCACCGGCCAGTGGACCATCGGCAAGAACTTCGACGGCACCGGCGGTTTCGGTCCGGTGCTGGTGACGGCCGATGAACTGGCGCCCGGTGCCACCGGCCTGCGCATCCAGAGCCGCCTGAACGGCCAGGTGATGCAGGACGCCAACACCAGCGACATGATCTTCCCGGTGGACGAGACCATTGCGCTGCTGGCCGAGTGCATGACGCTGGAGCCGGGCGACGCCATCATCATGGGCACACCGGCGGGCGTGGGCCAGGCGCGCACGCCGCCGGTGTGGATGAAGGCCGGCGACACCATCGAGATCGAGATCGAGAAGATCGGTGTGCTGAGCAACCCCATCGTGGTGGAGGCGGCGTGAACCTGCAGCGGCGCACGCTGCTGGCCGCCAGTGCCGGCGGACTGTGTGCCGCTGCAGCGCCGCTGTTCGCGCAGGGTGCGTGGCCGCAGAAGCTCTTGAAATTCATCGTGCCCAACGCACCGGGCAGTTCGGTGGACACCATCGGCCGGCTGCTGATGGCCGAATTGTCCAGGCTGCTGCAACAGGCTGCAGTGGCCGACAACAGGGCCGGTGCGGCAGGCGCGCTGGGCGCCGAAGCAGCGCGCACGGCGCCGGCCGATGGCCACACGCTGTTGATCGGTTCCACCACCGCTATTTCCACCGCGCCGTTGCTGCAGAAGGCGGCCCGCTACGACCCGCTGGCCGACTTCGAGCTGATCAGCCTGGTGGCCTTGCTGCCCAACGTGCTGGTGTGCCACCCCGGTCTGCCGGTGAAGAGCGTGAAGGACCTGATCGCCTATGCCAAAGCAAAAGGTCCCAAGGGCGACCAGAGCAACATGGCCTCGGCCGGCATCGGTTCGGCCAGCCATCTGGCCGGTGTGGCCTTTCAGGCCGCAGCCGGTTTCACGTCGGTGCACGTGCCGTACAAAGGCGGCAGCCAGGGCGTGGCCTCGGTGGTGTCGGGCGAGACCGACTGGGTGCTGACGCCTGCACCCGCTGCGATGTCGCTGGTGGCTGGCAACCGGTTGCGCCTGCTCGGCCACAGCCTGGGCGTGAATGCGCGGCCGCTGGGCGACACGCCGTCGCTGGCGGCCACGGTGCCTGGTTTCGAGTTTGCAGGCTGGATCGGCCTGCTGGGCCCCAAGGGACTGCCTGCGCCCGTGACGGCAGCGTTGGGTGACGCGGTGGCCAAGGCCTTGCAGTCGCGTGAGCTGATGCAGGCCTTCGAGCTGAACGGCGCGGTGGCCTCGGCCTCGTCACCGCTCGACTTTCGACGCTTTCTGGAACGCGACATCGCGACCAACAAGAAAGCGATCGCCATCGCCGGCATCCTGCCGGAGTGAAGTGAGCGTGCTTCGCTTGCGCCAGGGGACCCCCGTGATGGCGATGCCGCGCGGGCTTGCGCGTGGCCCCGCAGCTTGCCCGTCGGTCTGCCGGAGTGCAGCATGAAGCAGGTCGACGTTGCCATCGTCGGCTGCGGCCCGGCCGGCGTGGTGCTGGCGGCGCTGCTGGGCCGTGCCGGCGTCACGGTGCACATCTGCGACCGCCTGCCCGGCGTCTACGAAATACCGCGCGCCATCGCGCTGGACCACGAGGTGCTGCGCGTGTTCCAGCAAGTCGGCGTCATCGATGCCGTGCTGCCGTTCACCGAACCCTTCACCAATTCCGAGTTCTTTGGCGTCGACGGGCAGCTGATTCGCCGCATGACGATGGTGAAACCGCCGTTTCCGCAGGGTTACACGCCTTCGGTGGTGTTCACGCAGCCGTCAGTGGAACGCATCCTGCGCGAGCACGTAGCGCAAATCCCCGGCATGACGATGGCGCTGGGTGTGGCCATGAGCGGCTTCACGCAGGACGCCGACGGCGTGAGCTTGACGTACGAGGACGGCACCCGGGTGCGCGCCCGTTATGCCGTGGCCTGCGACGGCGGCGGCAGTGGCATGCGCGCCAGCCTGGGCATCGCGCTCGAAGATGGGGCCTTCGACGAGCCCTGGCTGGTGGTCGACGTGCTGTGCAACGAACAAGGGCTGGCCAGGCTGCCCAAGACGAGTGTGCAGTTCTGCGAACCCGAGCGGCCGTGCACGCTGGTCATCGGCCCGAAGAACCACCGGCGTTGGGAGATCAGCCTCAAACCGGATGAAGACCCGGTGCTGGCCGCCACCCCGGAACGCACCTGGCAACTGTTGTCGCGCTGGCTGACCCCGGCCGACGGCCAGCTGTGGCGGCAAAGCAGCTACCGCTTCCATGCGCTGGTGGCCGAGCGCTGGCGCGCCGGCCGGGTGTTCCTGGCGGGTGACGCCGCCCACATGCAGCCACCCTTCCTGGGCCAGGGCATGTGCCAGGGCGTGCGTGACGTCGCCAACCTGGCCTGGAAGCTGACGGCCGTGTTGCACGGACAGGTGCAGGGCGCCGCTGCCGAACGCCTGCTCGACAGCTACGGCGACGAGCGCAAGGTGCATGTGCGTGAACTCACCAGCCGCATCAAGGGCGTGGGCACGGTGGTCGGCGAACGCGACGTCGACCGCGCCCGCGCCCGCGACGCGAAGTTGCTCGCCGACTGCGGCGGTGTCGTGAAGGACACTCCGCGGCAAGACGTGCTGCCCCCGCTGACCACCGGCCTGCTGTTCGCCAGCCCCGGCGCGGGCACCTTGTTTCCGCAACCGCGGCTGCGCGGCGGCGTGCTGATGGACGACAGGCATGGGCATGGCTGGCGGCTGGTCAGTGACGGCACGTTCGCGCTGAATGCCCCTGACGGCATGCACCACATCGACCTGGCTGCAGAGCGCGAAACCGAAGGCGTCGTCGCGCTGTGGATGCAGCGACATGGCGTGCACGCAGCACTGGTGCGGCCCGACCACTATGTCTACGGCAGCGCTGCGGATGCCGCCACAGCCGCTGCATTGTTTGTCGCCTGGCAGGCAACCTATCACTGAAAATGAACGGAGACTCCACCATGCAGCGCCGCCACTTCACACAAGCCAGTCTGGCCATCGCCGCCAGCGCGATGGTGCCCGCCGCGCGCGCCCAGGCGTGGCCCGACAAGCCCGTCAAATGGGTGCTCTCGCAGCCCCCTGGTTCGGGCCCCGACAACGTGGCACGCATCCTGTCCGAGCGGCTGGCCAGGCTGTGGGGACAGGCCGTGGTCATCGAGAACCGGCCCGGCGGCCAGAACACCATCGGCGCGCAGGCGGCGGCACGTTCGGCGCCGGACGGCAACAACTTCTACTTTGCCACCACTGCCGCACTGGTGACCAACCCACTGCTGTTCAAGACGCTGCCTTACGACCCGGGCAAGGACTTCGTGCCCGTGGCCTTCATCGCACGCAGTCCGTTTGCGCTGCTGGTGCGCGCCGATTCACCGGTCACCAGCATCGACGACCTGGTGGCGCGGTCCAAGGCCAACCCCGGCAAGCTGAGCCTGGGCAACGAAGGCCCGCGCACCTTCAGCGGCATGATTGCCCGGCTGCTGAATGCGCGCACCCAGGCTGCCGCCAACTTGGTGCCGTACGCCAACGTCGGCGTGGGCACGCAGGACCTGCTGGGCGGGCACATCGACGCCATGGTGGCCGACTTGGCGTCCACCGCGCCGCTGGCCCGCCAAGGCAAGCTGCGTCTGCTGGCCACCACCGCCGAAAAGCGTGTGGCCGGTTGGGACAGCGTGCCGGCCTTGGCCGAGAAGCTGCCGGGCTTTGACATGGTGGGCTGGTTCGCCGTCGTCGCACCCGCGGGCACGCCGGCCGCAGCCATCGAGCGCAGCAACCGCGACATCAATGCACTGCTGGCCGACAAGGAGTTGGCCGAGCGCATCGGGGCCATCGGCCCGCTGGTGGACGGCAGCATGGGCGTGGACGCGGTGGCCGCCTTCCTGCGCAGCGAATCCGCGCGCTGGCGCGAGGCCACCAAGGAAATCGGCGTGTTGCCGGAATAAGTGCATGGCTCGCCAAAGGCAGGACAGGAGACTGACCATGAATAGAACCCGCCGACTTTTTTCCAAGGCCGTGGCAAGTGCCTTCGTGCTGGCCGCGTTGAGCCTCACGGGCACCGCCTTCGCACAACCCGCGCAGACCGTGGTGTGGTCCGGCTTCCCACCCGGTGGCCTGGGCGACCAGGTGACGCGTCCCTTGCTCGAGCGGCTGAAAGGCCGTCACCCGGGCACGATGATCCTCGACAGCAAGCCCGGCGCCGGGGGCCGCATCGCCGCCGACTTCGT